>JAPLSZ010000304.1 GCA_026398385.1 Kiritimatiellota bacterium
AAGGGCCACACCGGCAAAACAGCGGTGGACGAACAGGGGAAATGATGCTATTCAGCAAAACATTAGGTGGCCGGTTTTGAATCGCCCACACGTGGCTGGTTTTGATGTGCCCGGTGACAGCTCCAGAAAGATCTGCGTCCGGAGCAGGTCGAACCACAACGCCCGCGGGAATACCCGCCGCAACCAAGTCGTCTTGCCAGTCCCACGCGGCCCGAACAGGAAGAAGGATTGGGTTGGCCAGGGCAGGAGTCGTGTAAACATGGCCAGCAGAATAACGGCAAATCTGCTGGCTGTCTATACATATTTGCCTGCGGAATGGATCACGGGCACAGGACCCTTCTGCGGGGGCCTTCGCCGTGGTCACCGCCCCCGGCTACAGGAGGCCGCCTTGGCTGCGCTGTAGCCAAGACCGTTGGTCGCGGCAGGGCCGAGCGCGACCACCGGTCGCGCCTACAGACGGAAGGCCGAGGTCTGCGCTGTAGCCGGGATCGGTGATCCCGGCCATTGAGGTTTTTTTGGCCGAGCGCCGCGAGCAGCGCTTCTTCGGAGGTCCGCCCCGCAGAAGTGCCATGCGCCCGTTAACCGCTTCCTCTGTAATCCGCGGCTAAAATTCCGCCACGTCTTAATCGGTGCAAATCCCATAAATCTGTGGATGAAACTGCCTGCTTCTATTTTCGCTTCTTCCGTGTAAATCAGTGTTCATCCGTGGCTAAATTCCCCTCCGTCCGCCGCCTCTCCGCCCGTCGTCTTAATCGGTGCAAATCCCATAAATCTGCGTTTCGCCGGCCGACCTCCGACCTCGGACCTCCGACCTCGGTCTTCAGTCCTCGGTCTTCCGCCTTCCTCTTTCAGGTTTCAGGTCTCACGTTTCAGGTTTCAGGTTTCTTCTCCGCTCAATACGCCCCGCGACCGGAAAAAACCTCTTTGATCGTGCGGGCCAGGATGACAATATCGAGCCAGAACGACCAGTTGCGGACATAATAGGCGTCCCACCGCTCCAGGCCGGTGGTGCCGCTCGCGGCACGGCCCGAAACCTGCCACAACCCCGTGATACCCGGCCGCACCTGCTCGCGCAATTGCCGCGTCGTCTCGCTCAAGCCGGCTTGATGGTATTCCGGCAGCGGCCGCGGGCCCACCAACGTCATCTGCCCGGCCAGCACGTTGAACAATTGCGGCAGTTCATCGAGCGAGGAGATCCGCAGCCAACGGCCGATTCGGGTAACCCGCGGATCGCGCTTCAGTTTCCGGTTCGCCTCCCACTCGGTCCGCAAGGCGGCATCCTGCGCCAGCCGTTCCTGCAGGACGCGTTCCGCTTCGAACACCATGGAACGGAACTTGATCACCCGGAAAGGGCGCCCCTGTTTGCCCAGCCGCAGTTGCGTGTAAAAGGGCGCATGCCGGTCTTCGATCCAGATCAGCAGACTGATCAACCCCATCAGCGGCAACCACAGCGGCAGCGTCAGCAGCGTGAGCGCCAGTTCGATCACCGTCTTGACCGCGCGGGACAATGGATTCAGCAGATTGCTGGCCATTTCCAAGCCCAGGATGCCGAGAAAATCCCTGGGCCGGACCCAGAGCGTGGGGATCTCCAGGATATCCGGCAATAGCACCACCTTGCGATAATGCGCCAGCGGGCCGCCCAGCATCCGGCTGACCACGCCCGGCGACATCGCCACGGGAATGGTCCAGACAGCCACCGCCGCGGCCGGCGTGTGATCCACCAGCCGGCCGAGCACAGGCGCGCCGCCGATGTCCTCGCCGGGCTGCGCTTCGTCGTCGAACACGCCGATCACCGAATAACCCAGGCCCGGCTCATCGCGCATGGCGTGGACGGCAAACTTGGCCGACCGGCTGGTGCCATAGACCACCACCGGCAAACCCCAGCGGCCCCAGTTAATCAACCATCGCTTGGCTAATATGCGAAAAGCGGGCAGCAGCAGAAGGGACAGCACATAGGAGAATAAAACCGCGATACGGGGCGCTGGTCCCCTGATAATAAACATCGCGGCCACCACCATGCCATAAATGACGCTGATCAACAGCACCTTGCGCCGCAATTGTTCCGTGACTGCCTCGCCCCAACCAGGCGTCACCCGCAACAGCAGCGACCCCACCCACCAGGCCGGGATGATCAACAGCCCGCGCTCCAGGTTGACCGGAATATCATGCAGCCAATACAGCGCCACCCTGGCAATCCATAGCGCGAGCAGCAGCGCCAGGGAATCGAACACCAACAGCACCAGCGTATTGGAAACAAACCGGCGCCAATACGAAAAGGGCCGCTGTGAAATCATAACCATCTGTGAATGATTCTACACCGGCCCACCTGAATATCAACCGGAAAACAAGCGGCCGGCTGATATCAGCCGGCCGTTTTCGCGCGGAGACGGAGTTTTCTCGTCAAGGCACCATGAATGGAATTAACCGCAGAGGGCAGAAGTCAGTGGAAGAATTTCCGGCTCCAATGCTGAAAATCTATAGATGGCAGACCAGGAGTTTATCCACAGATTTATGGGATTTGCACAGATTCAATAAGCTTGGATAGATCACAGACTGAAGAACGGATGTTTGGCTACGGATTTCGCGGATTACGCTGATTTTCAGCTTTTTTCCCAATCCGTGCAACTTGTGCTGCGTAGCGGCTTCGCAAAGTAGCATCCGCGTGCCCCGGCGTAGTCTGACGAAGCCGGGGAGCTCTCTTCATTCTTCCGCTGTGTCCCGTCCGGCTGTAGGTTGACACTTGCAAACACGAAAGGCAGGTGTCCGTGAGATCGGTCATACGGTATAGTGAGGCGTTCAAGCTGCAGGTGCTGCGCGAGCTGGAGGCGGGGAAGTTTGCCAGTGGGGCGGCGGCC
>JAPLSZ010000268.1 GCA_026398385.1 Kiritimatiellota bacterium
AGGTGGTGTAGTCGGCCAGCGGCGCATTCAGCCACACGGCACAGCCCGCGGCGCGCAAGGCGTCCCAGTTCATGAGCCGGATTTCCCGGGGCGGTGAGCGGACGTTCTTTTTGGCCCCACCGGTCGCGCGGAGGCCCCCGCCGGCCGGGCGAGCAGCCAGAGCACATACGAAAGCCGGTTCAGCCAGGCGAGCAGGTGCGGATTGGTCATTTCGTTCCGGCGGGCCAGCGCCACGACGCGGCACTCGCAGCGCCGCGCCACGGCGCGCGCGAGGTGGAGGTGCGCCTCGACGGGCGCGGCGCCCGGGATGATGAAACCGCGCGGCGCGGGCAGTTGACTTTCCAACGCCCGGCATCGCGCGTTCAGGACCTGGACCCGGCGCGCATCCATCCGGCGCCGCAACGGCCGGCGGCTGCCCGGCGTCGCGGAGAGTTCCGCGCCCAAGACAAACAGCGTCCGTTGCAGGGCCAGCAGTTCGCGGCGCAGGTCCGGCGGCGGCGCTACGGCGCGCGCCACGCCGAGCGCCGCGACCAGTTCGTCCAAAAGCCCGCACGCCTCGATCCGCAGACAGTCCTTGGCCACCCGCTCGCCGGAGAGCAGGAACGTGTCGCCCCGGTCGCCTGTGGTCATGGCGCAGCCCCGTTTCATCGCTGCCTACGCTCGCGCAAACGGCCGGCGGTTTCAAGCACGCTCTGGCCGCCACGACGCCGGCCCCGGCCCTCACGCCGCGGTTCGCGCGATCTGTGGCGTCGCGCTCAGGTTGATCAGATCGCTCAAGATCCGCAGGGTTTCGGCGAGCACGGGGTCGTTTTTCTTTTTGTCTGGACCATTAGCCTTGCCCGGGTCTTTGCCTTGGTCCGGGCTGCCGCTCACGCCCTCATCCTGCTGTTGAAGTTTTTCCAGTTCCTGGTCCGCTTTGGCCATGGCCAGCCGCAGCTTGAGGTTCAGGGAGATCTCCTGGTCGGCCAAGCGGTCCGCCACGCGCCGGAGCACCTGGCGATGCACGTCGAATTGCGGATCCTTGGCCATCCGCGCCTCGGACCGGCGGCGCAATTCGGGAATCAGCGGCGCCAGCGCCGCCTGCCGCGCGAAGCCGGCGGCATCCACGACGGACCACGGCAGGGCATGGGGCAGATATTCCTCGCCGATCTCCATCGAATCGAGCGTCGTGGGCACGACGATATCCGGGGTGACGCCCTTGAGCTGGGTCGAGCCGCCGGCGATGCGGTAGAAGCTGGCGGTGGTGACCTTGAGCGCGCCAAGCTTGTCCTCCGGCTTGCCGAGCGGCAGCAGCGATTGCACCGTGCCCTTGCCGTGGGTCTTCGTGTCGCCGACGACGATCACGCGGCCATAGTCTTGCAGCGCCGCGGCGAGGATTTCCGAGGCGGAGGCGCTCAGGCGGTTCACCAGCAGGACCAGCGGGCCCCCGTAGTCGATGTCCGGATCCGTGTCGGCCAGAATCTGCACCTCGTCCCGCTGCCGGACCTGGACGACGGGGCCGGAGCCGATGAACTCGCCGGTCATCGTGACGGCCTCTTCGAGCGAGCCGCCGCCGTTGTTGCGCAGATCGAGCACCACCCCCTCCACGCGGCTGCGGTTGAGCTCGCCCAGGATTTTCCGGATGTCCCGCGCGACGCTGGTCGCGTCGCGCTGGCCCTGTTGCTGGCCTTTCAGGTCGGCGTAAAACTCGGGCACCGTAACGATACCGAGCTGGCGGGTGACACCCGGCCCGACGGAGACCGCGCGCACCTCGCTCTTGGCGCGTTGTTCCTCCAGCTTGATTTCCTCGCGCCGCAGGCCGATCTTCCGCGTCTTGGTCTGCGAGAGATCGGCGGCGGGGATGACGGTCAGCATCACCGTGGTGTTTTTCTGGCCGCGGATCAGGCGGACCGTCTTGCTCAGCGGCCAATGCAGCACGTCCACCGGCGCGTTGGTGCCCTGGGCCACGGCGATGATCCGGTCCCCCGGCTTGAGGCGGCCGTCGCGTTCGGCCGGCCCGCCCGGCATCAGGCGCTCCACTTTGACGGCGCCGTCGTCCGGGGTGAGCACGGCGCCGATGCCGACGAGCGACAGCCGCATGTTGATATCAAAATCCTCCTCGGTACTGGGCGAGAAGTATTCCGAGTGCGGGTCATAGGCCATGGTAAAAGACACGAGATAGCGCTGCAGCAGCCATTCGGCGTCGCTATCCTGCAGCACGGTCTGGAACTGCCGGTAGCGTTTGAGGATAAACTCGCGCGGTGTCAGCTTGGGATCGGCGGCGTCCTCGTCCGCCTCCGGTTTCTGGTCTTTCGGCCGGCCCCAGCGGAACAGGCCCGGCCGCGGCTGGCGGGCTTTTTGCTCCTCCGCCAACTTCAGGGTCGCGATGCGGGCCAGGTAGTCGTTCTGGATTTTCTTCCGCCAGAGTTCGTCCCACGCCTTTTCATCCGCGGGCCAGGGGGCCTCCTTGCGCTTCCAGTGGTAGGTGTCCCGGGTGTTCAGGTCAAAACCACGCTCCAGAAGCCGCGCTACGCCGGCCACGCGATTGGTCACGCGCAGTTGCAGCCGGTTGAACACGTCGAAGGCAAAGCGGACGTCGCCGGCGCGCAACTGGTCGGCCAATTGGGAACCCTGTTGCTGGAATTCGGCGATATCGGAGGCCAGAAAATACGTGTGGTCGAAATCGAGTGCGTTGAGAAACAGGGCCAGCGCGTTGGTGGCGACGCGGGCATCGAAGGTCCGATGGCTGACGTGCAGTTGTGGCAGGGCGGCCGCCACGATCATCGCCGGCTTGCAGGGCTCGGCCGGCGGCGCCAGCGGCTGAAAAGCCGTAACGCCCAGCAGGGCCGCCAGCCCCAGGGCCCCGGCCGCCAGTCGTCGGCTGGTGCTGATAAACTTCATGGCGTCATACCTTAGCTGCATCAGACCGTTGCCACGGCTATTCGTTCACACGCCCCCCGCGGCGCCGCGCGTGGACATCGGGGAAAAAAAGATTATACTGCAAATCGGGTTTATTACCAGAGGAGATTCCCCATGCCGAATGCCGAGCCAACGCCCCGCCGCGATGAACTGTACACGGCCCTGTTGGACGCCATGCCCAATCCGGTCTTTATCGTGGATGACGACGTGCGGATTCAAGATGCCAACCAGGCCGCCCGCCCGCTGCTGGGCGTGGCGCCGGATATGGTGCTCCGGCGGCGCAGCGGCGAAGCGCTGCATTGCATCCACGCCGAGACGGCCGGGGGTTGCGGCCGAGCCGCCGCCTGCACCCTGTGCGTGGTGCGGAATTCCGTCAAAGAAGCTTTCGCCGGGCAGCGCGTCGTGCGGCGCATGCACCGGATGCTCCGGCAGCACGGGGGGCAAACGGATGAAGTCTTTCTGCTGGTAACCGCCGCCCCGTGGGCGTTCGAAGGGCGCCGCCTGGCCCTGTTGATCTTCGAGGACATCAACGAGCTGGTAAACCTGCGCAAGATCCTCCCCATGTGCGCCAACTGCAAGAAAATCCGCAACGACCAGTCGTACTGGGAGAATCTGGAGAGCTACTTCAAGAAACAACTCGACGTGGATTTCTCCCACGGCATCTGCCCGGACTGTATTCGGAAGCTCTATCCCGACCTGGCCGAAGACCCCCCCGGCGCGCCGCCCGCGCCATAGCCGGAACATGGCCGTTGAAACTCCGGGGAGCGCCGACGTCCCGGTTGTTGTTCGGCGCGCCCGGGGCGGCTCAGGGTTGGCCGGGCATCAGGGCCTGCAGCCGCTCCGCCGTGTCGTACGCCTGCAAGGCCGCGACCACGTCGTCCAGCTCGCCCTCCATGATGCGGTCAAGCTGGTAGAGCGACAAATCGATCCGGTGATCGGTGAGCCGGTTCTGCGGAAAGTTGTAGGTGCGAATGCGCTCGCTGCGGTCGCCGGAACCGATTTGCAGCTTGCGGACGCTGGCGTACTTGGCCTGCTCCGCGCTGCGCAACTGGGCCAGCAGCCGCGCCTTGAGCACGCGCATCGCCTTCTCGCGGTTGCGCTGCTGCGAGCGTTCATCCTGGCAGGCGACCACCAGGCCGGACGGCAGGTGCGTCAGGCGCACGGCGGACTCGGTCTTATTGACCTTTTGCCCGCCCGGCCCCGAGGCGCGATACAAGTCGATCCGCAGGTCCTCCGTCCGGATCTCGATGTCGTCGATCTCTTCAGCTTCCGGCAGCACGGCGACCGTCGCGGCGGACGTGTGGATGCGGCCGGCGGCTTCGGTCGCCGGGATGCGCTGCACGCGGTGGCCGCCGCTCTCATACTTCAACATGCGGTAGACGTCGTGACCCTCCACGGAGAAGACGACCTCCTTGAAGCCGCCCTTCTCCGAAGGGCTGGCTGCCAGCAGGCCGGTCTTCCAGCCGCGGCGCTCGGCATAGCGCGCATACATCCGGTACAGGTCGCCGGCGAACAGCGCGGCTTCCTCGCCGCCGGTGCCGGCGCGGATTTCCACGATCGTATTGCGGCTGTCGCCCAGCAGCGGCGGCAGCAGGGCGCCCAGCAGGGTCTGCTCGGCGCGCGTCAGCGCAGGCTCGAGCTGCGTCCATTCGGCTTGCGCCAGTTCGCGCAGCTCCGGTTCTGTCTCTGCTACCGCCAGGGCGCGGTTGTCCGCGCAATCCTGGAGCAGTTTGAAATAGGCGGAAGCCTTGCGCTCCAGATTCTTGAGGTGCGCGTGCTCCTGGACCAGCGCCTGGTAGCGCGTCTGCCGGGCCGCCGTCGCCGGGTCGGACAGCTCCGCCTCGATTTCACCGAGACGCGCTAGCATCCGTTGGATATACGTCTGGTCCAGCTTCATGAGAACAGAGGGCTCCTTCGCGGCTTCCGGCGGCATCATCCCTGGAACAATCGAACAACAATCGAACGGCCGATCGTAACCGGTGTTCGGATGTTGCTCGGCCTGAAAACACCACGGGCCGGATCCGCCGTTGGCGGTAAAATCCGGCCCGGGCTCCGCCGCTACGCCTTGGCGGCGCGCGCATAGCGCCTCTGGAACCGCTGCACGCGGCCCTCGGTGTCGAGCAGCTTGGTCTGCCCGGTATAATAGGGATGGCACCGGGAGCACGTGTTGACGTGCATCTCCTTGACCGTCGAGCGCGTATGAATCACGTTGCCGCAGGCGCAGGTGATCGTCGCCGTATCGTACTTCGGATGAATTTCGCTCTTCATGACCACACCTTTCCTGACCTTGATGAACCGCTCCGCAGCCCGTCAAGACCGGCGTAAGCTACCGCTTACCCCGCCCCGTGGCAAGTGCAATCCCAATGAAATCGTAGGGGGTCATGCGTTTCCGCCGCGACGCCCGGCGGTCTGTGCTTGCTTCGCCGCGGGCGGCGGGCTATGAAACGGCGCATGGCCACACCGCGCGGTAAAGTCCTGGGCGCCGGCCGCTATCTCCGCCTGCTGGACTGGAACGGCTGGGAATACGTCGAGCGCCACGGCGTGCGGGGTATCGTTGCCATCGTCGCCGTGACCGACGACCGCCGGCTCCTGCTGGTCGAGCAGTATCGCGCCGCGCTGGACGCGCCGGTGATCGAACTGCCCGCCGGCTTGGTCGGCGACCTGCCCGGCGCCGAGCAGGAGGATCTGGCGGCGGCCGCCCGGCGCGAATTGCTCGAAGAAACCGGCTATGCGGCCGCCGCGCTGGACCTGCTCTTCGACGGCCCGCTGGCCTCCGGTCTGTGCTCCACGCTGATGACCTATTTCCGCGCCCGCGGCCTGCGGAAAGTTCACGCCGGCGGCGGGGATGAACTCGAGGACATCATCGTGCATGAGGTCCCGCTCGCCGCGGCGGACGGCTGGCTGGCCGCCCAACGCGCTCGCGGCTGCCTGGTGGACCCCCGCCTCTACGTCGGCCTGCATCTCGCCGCCGCTTGGTCGTAGGCCCGCAAGCCAGGGTCTCCAGATGCCGGCGGGTTGCGCTTGACGAGGCCCGGCAATGACGGCAAAGTTCGCATGCTTTGGCACATCATGAGCAAGTCATGAAATACGGTCTGACCATTCGTCCGGCGGGCGCCTTGGATTTCCTGTCGCTCGGCGCGCTGGTGCACCGGCTCGACTCGGGGATCATCCCGTTCCGCAAGGCGACGCAGTGCGACATTCACGTCAGCGGCGGCGAATTTAATGTGGCGGCCAACCTGTCCGATTGCTTCGGCCTGAAGACCGGCATCGCGACGGCCATGGTGGATTATCCCGTCGGCGACCTGATCGCCGAGCGCGTCCGCGCAATGGGCGTCCAGCCGTTCTACAAGCGGTTCGCGCACGACGGTGTCCACGGTCCGAACATGGCCACCGTCTACAGCGACCGCGGCCAGGGCGTGCGCGCGCCGGTGGTGTTCTACAACCGCGCCCACGAGGCGGCCCAGCGGCTCAAACCCGGCGACTTCAACTGGCCGGAAATTCTTGCCGGCGGCGTGCGCTGGCTCCACAGCGGCGGCATCTTCGCGGCGCTGTCGCCGACCACCGCCGAGGTCATCATCGAGGCTTTCCAGGCCGCCCAGGCGGCCGGCGCGGTGACGTCGTTCGACCTCAACTATCGGGCCAAGCTCTGGAACATCGTCGGCGGCCACGATCGCGCGGTGGCGGTGCTCGATCGCCTCATCAAGCATGTGGATGTCATCATCGGCAACGAGGAGGACTTGCAGATGGGCCTCGGCATCCCCGGTCCGGAAGTCGCCGCCAAGTCCAAGCTGGATCCCAGCGCCTTCATCAGCATGATGGGCAACGTGCGCAAGAAGCATCCGCACGTGAAGATCGTCGCCACCACCCTGCGGGAAGTTCACTCCACCAACCGGCATGCCTGGGGCGCCGTGGCGTGGATGGACGGCCGGACCTTCCAGTCGCCGACCTGCGAGCTCGACGTGCTGGACCGCATCGGCGGCGGCGACGGCTACGCGGCGGGCTTCATCTACGGCTTGCTGACCGGCGCCGACCCGCAGACCGCGGTGAACCTCGGCTGGGCGCACGGCGCGCTGCTGACCACCTTCCCCGGCGACACGACCATGGCCACGCTCGAGCAGGTCCAGGCCTTCGCCCAGGGCGGCTCCGCCCGCATCCAGCGCTGAAAGGGGCGCAGGACACTTCTGCGGGGGCCTTCGCCGGGGTCACCGACCCCGGCTACAGGAGGCCGCCTTGGCTGCGCTGTAGCCGGGAGCGGTGATCCCGGCCCTTGCGGTTATTTTGGCCGAGCGCCGCGAGCAGCGCCTCTGCGGAGGTTCGCCCCGCAGCAGTGCCATGCGCTCCGCCCTGAAAGATGGGGCGCAGTCTGTGCTTGCAATGTGTACCGGTTTTCGCTATATTTCCCTGTCATGCTTCGCTGGTATGCGAAGGAAGGAGCCTCATGGGTTTGTTGGATATGTTTCGCAAATTGAGCGTCGGCCCCGCGGAAGCCGGCTCGCGCCGGGTGGTCATTGATGCGTCCCGCTGGCCGGACGGCCGCGGCGCCGACCGCCAGTCGCCCCGCGATCAGGTGCAGGCGCTGCAGCAGATCTCGCGTTTCGCCCGGCAGGAGAAGCTGGAGGCCCAGGTGGCCTTCGAGGGCCGCGCGTTGCGCGAGGTTTCCGAGGATGGCGACTATAACGGGTTGAAGGTGTTCTTTGCCGAGAAACAGGGCGGCGTGGGCGACCTCGTCATCCGCCTTGTCCAGCGCGCCCGGCCCAAGGGGCTGCTGGTGTTCACGGCCGATGCGGCCCTGGAGAAGAAAGTCGCGGCGCTCGGCGCCGCCACCATGCACCTGTCCACCTTGCGCAAGGCCTTGGAAGGCGGCGCGGGCCGGGAACAGCCGGACGGCTACGGCCAGCAGCACTCCGGCGACCGGGATCGCGGACGGGATGGCGGACGCCGCCGGTTCGGCGGCCGCCCGCCGCGCGAGGGCAATGGCGGTGGCGGTGGTGGAGGAGGACGCAGCAGTGGCGGCGGGCGCGGACCGGGTTCCGCCGCGGAGGCCGGGGCGTCTTCGCCGCAGCCCAACGCGGCGGTGCGCAACTTGATTGATCTGGTGGAGGAGCCCGTGCGGCATGCGCCCCCGCCGCCGGCGCCCACGCCTCAGCCCCCGACACCTCCGCCCCAAGCGGCAGCACCGATACCGGCGCCGGAGCCGCCGCCGCAACCTTGACGGGCTGGGGAGCCGGCGCCAGACCGGGCAGTCTGTCTGCGCATTAGCGACTCAGACGCCCGCGCTGTCGAGCAGCGTGACGCAGGCGATGTACGGCAGTTCGCGGTAGTGGCTGTCGTAATCCAAGCCGTAGCCGACCACGAACCGGTCCTCGATCGTAAAGCCGACCTGGTCGGCGTGAAACGGCGCCACCCGCCGCGCAGGTTTGTCCAGCAGTACACAGGTGCGTACGGCGCGAGCGCCCAGGGCCAGGAGGTGTTGCCGCGCAAAGCTCAGCGTCCGGCCTGTGTCCAGAATGTCGTCCACCACCAGCACCTCCGCGCCGGTCACGTCCAGGCCGAGGTCCTTCGTCACCCGCACCGCGCCGGTGGACACCAGCCCCGCGCCGTAGCTTTCCAGCGTCATGAAATCGATCCGGGGCCGGACGCCCTGGCGATACAGCGCGCGCACCAGGTCGGCGAGAAACATGAAGCTGCCGCGCAGGATGCCGATCAGCACCACGTTGTCGCCGCGACAGCTCCCCGCCATTTCGCGGACCAAGTCGCCGACCCGCTGCCGGATTTGCTCCTCCGTCAACAGCACGTTGCGGATGTGATGCGGTTGCATGGCGCCTCGCTTTCGTCCTGACCGGCGGCGATGTTAGCCTTTCCCACGCCGGTTTTCCAAGCCTGAGAAACAGGGCATATCCGCTCTCGCGTTCCTCGCGCCCCCATGTGCATCCGACACCACTTTCCCCAACCCTTTGCAACTCTGCATCTGAAAAATCATAAAT
>JAPLSZ010000223.1 GCA_026398385.1 Kiritimatiellota bacterium
AGGCGCTCCTCGAATTCACCGCGGAATTTGGTGCCCGCCACCATGGACCCTAAGTCGATGGCGACCAGGCGCTTGTTCTTCAACTGGTCGGGCACGTCGCCCTTGACGATGGCCTGCGCCAGGCCCTCGACGATGGCGGTCTTGCCGACGCCGGCCTCGCCCAGCAGCACGGGGTTGTTTTTCGTGCGGCGGCACAGGATTTGCGTGACGCGCTCGATCTCGGCGGCGCGTCCAACGACCGGATCGAGCTGCCCCTTGGCGGCCAGCTCGGTCAGGTCGCGGCCGAAGGTGTTCAGCGCCGGTGTCTTGTTCGCCGCGCCGGCGGGCCCCTTTTTCGCCGCCGGCCCGGCGGCGGCCTCCGGATGCCCGGCGAGTTCCTCGCCGGGCCCGGCCTCGGCGTTGAGTTCCCGGAGCACCTCGCTCCGCGTCTTGTCGAGGTCCAGATTCAGATTCTTCAGCACCTGCGCGGCGACGCCTTCGCCTTCGAGCAGCAGGCCCAGCAGGAGGTGCTCCGTGCCGATGTAATCGTGCCCAAGCTGGCGCGCCTCCTGGCCGGCCAGCGCGAGCACCTTCTTTACGCGCGGCGTGAAGGGCACGCTGCCGACGGTCTTGGTCTCCGGCCCGGTGCCGACCGCCTTCTCCACTTCGAGGCGGACGGTCTCCAGATCCAGGCCCATCTTTTCCAGCACCGCCACGGCGACGCCCTCGCCGAGGACAATCAGGCCCAGCAGGAGATGCTCCGTGCCGACATAGCCGTGGTTGAACCGGTCCGCCTCCTGGCGGGCCAGTTGCAGCACCTTCTTGGCGCGTTCCGTAAATCGGTCCAGATCCCCGCTCATAAGGCCTTTCGCATCTACGACAACTGCGTCCGGACCAACTGGGCGCGGACACGGTCGCGGTCCTTCGGTTTCAAACTCCTGGCTTCCCGCTTCTGCAAATGCGCCGGCTGGGTCAGCAGCAGCAGCCGGTCAACCGTCAGACGATCAAGGTCCTTGATGATACCCAGATCGATGCCCAGCCGCAAACCCGACAACAGGTCCAGCGCCTCCTTGGACGACAGCAGGTGCGCGTGCGTGAGGATGCCGAACGCGCGGCCGACGTGGTCGCGCAACACCAAATCCTTGCGCTCCAACAGCCGGGCGCGGGCATTCCGCTCGTGTTCGACCACTTCGAGCACGATCTGTTCAATATGCCGGATGATGTTTTCCTCGCGGTCGCCCAGGGTGATCTGGTTGGAAATCTGAAACAGGTTGCCGGCGGCCTCGGTGCCCTCGCCCCACAGCCCGCGCACGGCGAGGCCGATCTTGGTCAGGCCTTTCAGCACCGGGTTGAGCTCGTTCATCAGCACCAGCCCCGGCAGGTGCAGCATGACGCTGGCGCGCAGGCCCGTGCCGACGTTGGTCGGACAGGCGGTGAGATAGCCGAGTTTCACGGAAAACGCGTAGGGCACCTGCCGTTCGATCGCGTGGTCGAGCGCATGCATGCGCTGCCAGATGGCCTGCAGGGCCAGGCCCGGACTCATGGCCTGCAGCCGGAGATGGTCCTCCTCGTTGACCATCACCGAAATACTCTCGTCCTGCGCGGTCACCAGCCCGCTGCCGCGCCCCTTATGGGCCTGCTCGCCGCTGATCAGGTGCCGCTCGAACAGGATCATGCGCTCCAGCTCTTCCAGGTCGGCCATGCCGAAGACGGCCGCCGGCGCCAGTTCCGGCAAACCCTGCAGGATGGGCTGCAGCCGCCGCCAGATTTTCTCGCACTCCTCCTCGCCGGCCCAGCCGGGGAAGGCCGAGTCCCGGAGATTGCGGGCCAGCCGGACACGGCTGCTGATGACCGTCGCGGTGTCCGCGCCCGGCGCCAGCCAGGCGCCCGGCTGCGACAGCAGATCGTCCAGGGTCATGCCGGCTCCTGCGCCGGCCCGGCGCCGGGCGGGCGCCGGCCGGCCGCGATCCGGTCGCGCAGCCGGGCGGCTTCCTCGAAATTTTCCGCCGCCACGGCCTTTTCCAGCGCCTGCTGCAACGCGGCGATTTCGGCCGTCAACTGCACGCGGGCGCCCTCGTGGGCCGGGATCCCGCCCACATGCTGGCTGCTGTGGTGCATGGACTGCAGCATGGGCGCGAGTTCCGCGGCGAAGGTCGCGTAGCAGTCCATGCAGCCGAGCCGGCCGGTTTTCTTGAAATCCGAAGGCCGCATGTGGCAGCGCGGGCACACCCGCTCCCGCTCCGGCTTCTCCGCCGGCTTCGCGCCGCCCAGGCCCAGCAGGATGTCCGTGATGGACAAAGGCCCCTTCATGTCCAGCCCGCTCTTGGCCGCACACGCCTCGCACAAGTTGATTTTCCGCACGTGGCCGTCCACGATTTGCGTCAAGTGGACCGTGGCCTCGTGTTCCTGGCAAACTTCGCAGTGCATGCTGTTTCCCATCGTCCTCGTGCCCGGCTCCGCCGCGGAGCATAGCGCCGCGGCGTGGACCGGGCTTGGTTCTTTGCCGCCGCCGGCCTCACCCGATCGGCGTGCCGGAGCTGCGCGCGTGCTCGCGGAACACCCGCTCCAACCGGCGGGTCAC
This sequence comes from Kiritimatiellota bacterium, assembly GCA_026398385.1. Lineage (GTDB taxonomy): Bacteria > Verrucomicrobiota > Kiritimatiellia > CAIQIC01 > CAIQIC01 > CAIQIC01. The sequence continues at coordinate 2,561 of JAPLSZ010000223.1, forward strand.
CGGTCCGGGCCGGCCGCTGCCGATGATCCGGCGGTCGGCCTTGACCACGGCGATGATCTCCGCCGCCGTGCCGGTGAGGAACACCTCGTCGGCGGTGTACAGGTCGTAGCGCGTCAGCACCTCGGCCCGGGCCTGCAAGCCCTGCTCGGGCGCCAGCTCCATCACCGTCTGCCGCGTGATGCCCTCCAGCGCGCCGCACCACGAGGGCGGCGTCAGCAGCGTATCGCCGCGCACGACGAAAATGTTGTCGCCGCTGGCCTCGGCGACGAAGCCCTGCGGGTTGAGCATGATGCACTCCATGCAGCCGGCGTTCATCGCCTCGATCTTGGCCAGAATATTATTCAGATAGTTCAAGCTCTTGATCCGCGGGTTGATCGCCTCCGTGTGATTGCGCAGCGTGCCGACGGTGATCACATCCAACCCGGTCGCATACAGCTTCTCCGCATAAAGCTGGATGCCGCCGGCGATGATGATCACCTGCGGCGTCTTGCAGGTGTAGGGATTCAGGCCCAGGTTGCCCAGGCCGCGCGTGACGATCAGCCGGATGTACCCGTCCCAGATGCCGTTGGCTTGGCAGGTGCGGACCACCGCCTGCGCCAGCCCGGCTTTCGTCAGGGGCATCTTCAGATCAATGGCCTGGGCCGAGCGGAACAGACGGGCAATATGCTCGTCGAGCTTGAACACGCGTCCGTGATACGCGCGGATGCCCTCGAACACGCCATCGCCGTAGAGCAGCCCGTGATCGAACACCGAAACCTTGGCCCGGCTTTCGGGGACCAGCTTGCCGTTCATATAAATCTTCATAATCGCCTTTCCGCGCGCCACCGGTCAGGATAACCGACCATCCCTTAAAATCAATGCCCGATCGCACAGGGCCGCCACCTCCGCGTTGTGCGTCACCAGCACCAGCGTATGCCCGCGGCCGCGCGTCAGCCGGAAGAGGTAGTCCAGCACCTGCCGGCCGGTGTGCGAATCCAGGTTGCCCGTGGGCTCGTCCGCCAGCACCAGCTCCGGCTCGTTCATCAGCGACCGGGCCAGCGCCGCGCGCTGCTGCTCGCCGCCGGAGAGCTCGGCCGGCCGGTGCGCGGCGCGGTCGCGCAGGCCGACGCTGTCCAGCAGCGCCAGCCCGCGCTGCGCCAGTTGCGCGCGGCGCGCCAGCGCGCCGCGCCGGCTCAGCGCCGGCAGCATCACGTTCTCCAGCAGGTCCAGCTCCGGAAGCAGGTGGTAGGCCTGGAACACGAAACCGATCTTCGTCGCCCGCACTTCCGTCCGCGCCGCGCCGGAAAGCGCGTAGATATCGCGGCCCTGGAACTCCACGGCGCCGGACGTCGGCCGGTCCAGCCCGCCGAGGCAGTGCAGCAGGGTGGACTTGCCCGCGCCGCTGGCGCCCATGATCGCGAGCGTCTCGCCCGCCCGCACCTCCAGCGAGACACCCTGGAGCACGTCAATCGCCACGCTGTCCAGCGTGTAGGTTTTGCTCACCGCGCGCGCCGCCAGGATCACCGCCTGCTGTGCCGTGCCGTTCATCGGCGCAATCTTGTCCCACCGGCTGCCGGAGCGCAAGCCTGACGTGCGGGCCGGCTCCAGGTTCGCTTTCGTGTGACGGCATGTTGAATAGCCGGCTGGCATTGCCGCGGATCCTCGACCCCATGAGATTTTAACGCCCAGGCACAGGGACCTAACCATAGACCTTCCGGCCGGATAGTCCATTGTGAGGTTACGAAAGGCGGTCCGGGAATCATCGGGCGCGCGTGTTCGCAGCGCCTGTCACACATGATCATGCCCGCCCGCATCAGAGCCTCAAGGGTTATCAAGGCCGGTCTGAGGCGATAGAATCCTGGCCGTCCGCTGTTTCTTTCACCTTCTCACTTACCTGGACGTTCCTGAACGGCGGCCCACGCCCGTTTTTGGAGCGAAGCAGCCTCGGTGTCGGTGACACCCTTGATTTTGGCGGACAAGCCCACCGGACTGCGTCCGTAGATGGCCGCGTAGAAAGCGCAGGCCGCTAGGTACGTGCCGGCGGGCGACGGATGGTGGTGGTCCTTGGCGAACAGGTCAATTTCCGGATGGTCGTGCAAGGCGGCGCTCCAGCCGATGCCGACGGGGACGAGCCGTGCATGCAGTTCTTTGGCCAACTCCTGATAGGCCGCCGTGATCGCCGGCTGCGCGTCAGGTGTGGGCCAGGCCCACGTCATATATAACAACGTCTTGGCGCCTTGGTTTTTGATGGCCGCGTCCAACTTTCGAGCATACTCGAACATCAGATCTTTTTTCTTGCTGGGCCTTCGGCTTTCTTCCTGCAGCACCACGAAGTCCCATTTGCGGGAATTGATGGCCGCCAACGCCCTCCCGCCTTGCCAATGTTTTTCGAACGTGCAACCACCGGGTGTTTCCCTGGCACACACCAGCGGTTTCTGCCCGCCCGTCTGCGCCAGTTTCGTAATCATCGCGGGCAAATCGTTGACGTAAGTAAAGCTGTTGCCAATGAACAGGATGCTGGTTGTATTCGTCGGTTCCGCCGCGCCCGCACCGGTACTCAACGCCACGCCGCAGAACAGGAGGCCCAGGCCTAACGCTATATATTTTCTCATCTTCACTTTTCCTTGCACAGGCCCTTCACCGCCTGCACACAGCACGAGCAACAACAGACCGTTGACCATTTCATGTTAGTCCCCTTTTTTGAAGAGCGGAAATGCTTGGCGTAAGGGTTGCGGACCGAATCCGTGAAGTCGTATTCTTTTCTCATAGGTATGCCCCCAGCGAAGCGAAGGGCGGCGTTTTGTTGCGCGTCCTAGCAGCATGGTACTGGTTCTCCGCGTGCCGTCAACCCCGCATACGACGATGCGCCTGCGGGGTAGAGTTGGAACGATGGCCGACCGGATTTCAACGCTGCTGTAGCTGCGGCGCTCCGTCGCCGTGTCCGAAATAATTCTGTCATAAATTATTCTGTCATTCCGCTCCGTCCGCTTTCGGGGCAACGCGGATAAGACAGAACCATTGACGACAGAATCATTGGATCAAGGGAGCAAAGGAAGTCATCACCACAATAATTGGCCGGAAACAGCTTGAATAAAGGCAGGAACAGGCGTATACAAGCGGACGAATTGGCGCAATCCGGGCAGGGCGGATGGGTCATTCTGGCGCGAATGGGACGGCATGAAAACGGGATTTCTGGACAAACTGATCACGCGGATGGATCGGCTGGATCCGCAAAGCCTGCAGGTCTTTTTCCTGCGGCTGTCGCAGGAAAAGGGGCTGCTGGAGACGATTTTTCATGCGATCCAGGAAGGCATCATTGTGCTGGACGGCCAGGGCCGCATTTCGTATCTCAACCGCGCGGCGGCCAAGCTGCTGGGCTTCGCGCCGGATGAGGCGGTGGGCGAACCGATCCGGAAATACCTGCGCGAGCTGGATTGGGAAGGCGTGATGCGCCTCGACGAGCAGGAGTGGTCGCGCCTGGTCAACCGCGAGATCGAAATCACCTACCCCGAGCACCGCTTCCTGGTTTTCTACGTCGTGCCGCTGGCGATGGTGAACGCCGGGGAGCCGGGCGCGGTGGTGATCCTGCGCGACGTGACACACGATCGCGAGCACGAGGCGCAGACGCTGGAATCGGAGCGGCTCAATGCGCTGATGCTGCTGGCGGCGGGCATGGCGCACGAGATCGGCAACCCCCTGAATTCGCTGAACATCCACCTGCAGCTCATCCGCCGCGAACTGGACGCGCTGCCGGAGGCGGAGCGCGCGAGCTTGCGCGGACTGCTGGACGTGTCGCAGAAGGAAGTGGCGCGGCTGGACCGCACCATTACGCAGTTCCTGCGCGCGGTGCGGCCCACGCCGCCGCAGTTGGAGCCGGCGAACGTGCGCGCCGTGCTGCAGGACACACTGGAATTCCTCCAGCACGAGATCGGCGACCGCGACGTGCTGGTGGAGGTCGAGAGCGAAGACGATCTGCCGGAGATTCCGCTCGACCGCAGCCAGATCCGACAGGCCTTCTTCAATCTGATCCGCAACGCGATCCAGGCGATGACCAACGGAGGGCTGCTCAAGATCCAGATTCGTAAGCACGACCGCTATCTCGCCATCGCCTTCAAGGACACCGGCCCGGGCATCGCGCCGGAGCGGCTGATCAACATGTTCGAGCCGTACAGCACGACCAAGGCCGAGGGCTCCGGGCTCGGGCTGATGATTGTCCAGCGGATCGTGCGCGACCACGGCGGGCAGCTCGAGGTGCACAGCGAGCCGCGGGCGGGCAGCACCTTTACCATCTTCCTGCCACGCGAGGAACAGCGCATCCGGCTGCTCCAGGCGCACCGCGGCGGGGAGGCCGGGAAGCAGACGGCGTAGCGCGCAGCGACGGAAGTTTTATCCACAGATTGCACAGATTACGCAGAGGAAGAGGGAGCCCGAGGGCACGGCAGCGGAAGATTAGGATTAGGAGTTAGGCGGAAGATGGGAAAGACAGGCGTATGAAGCCGACGATTCTGATCGTGGACGACGAGAAGAACACGCGTGACGGCCTGGCCCGCGCGCTGCAGCGGAACTACGACGTGTTGCTGGCGGAGGACGGCCGGCGCGCGTTGGACGTGTTGAGCGAGCGTCCGGTGGACGTGGTCCTGTCCGACGTGCGCATGCCCGGCCTGGACGGCCTGACCCTGCTGCAACGCGCCCTGGCCCGGCAGCCGCAGCCGCTGGTGATCCTGCTGACCGCCTACGGCACCATCGAGACCGCGGTCGCCGCCATCCAGCACGGGGCGTACGATTTTCTGACGAAGCCGGTCAACCTCGACCAGCTCGAACTCAAGCTCAAGCAGGCGCTGCGTTCGAAGACGGTCGAAAAGGAGAACCGCGCACTGCGGGAGCAACTGGACGCCAAGTTCGGCATGACCAGCATCCTCGGCCAGTCGGCGCCCATGCAGGAGGTGTTCGACACGATCCGGCAGGTGGCGCCGACGCGCGCCACGGTGCTGATCGAAGGCGAAAGCGGCACGGGCAAGGAACTCGTCGCGCGGGCCATTCATCAGATCGGGCCGCGCGCCCAGGCGCCGTTCATCCCGGTGCATTGCGCGGCGTTGTCCAAGACGCTGCTCGAAAGCGAACTGTTCGGCCATGAAAAAGGCGCCTTCACGGGCGCCGCGGAGCGGCGCCAGGGCCGGTTCGAACTGGCCGACGGCGGCACGCTGTTCCTCGACGAAATCGGCGAAATAGACCCCGCCGTGCAGGTGAAGATCCTGCGCGTGCTGGAGGAGCGCAAGTTCGAGCGCGTCGGCGGCACGGAGACGATTGACGTGGACGTCCGCCTGCTGACGGCGACCAACCGCGACCTGCGGCAAATGGTCGCGGCCGGGCAGTTCCGCGAGGACCTGTTTTACCGCCTGTACGTGGTGATCATCCATCTGCCGCCGTTGCGCGAGCGGCTGGGCGACATTCCGCTGCTGGCCCAGCATTATCTGAAGCAGTTTGCCGAGGAAAACAAAAAACCGGTCGCGGCCATCACGCCGGAGGCGCTGGAACTGCTGACCGCCTATCGTTGGCCCGGCAACGTCCGCGAGCTGCGCAACGCGCTGGAGCGGATGGTGGTGCTCGCGCGCGGCGAAAAGCTGACCGTCCGCGACCTGCCGGCATCCATCCGCGAGGCGGTCGGCAAGCCGGCGGCGCCGGGCGCCGGGCGCTCCCTGGCGGAGGCGGAGAAACAGATGATCCAGCAGGCCCTGCGGCTCAACGCCGGCCACCGGTCGAAGGCCGCGCAACAATTGGGCATCAGCCGGCGCACGCTGCACCGCAAGCTCAACGCATACCACTTGCGCGCGACCGGGGCGGAAGGGGCCGAGCCCCCCCAGCCTCCTGCGTAACGCAGGCTGAAGGTTCTGAAGCGCGCCGTGCTGGCGCGCCTGGTGAAGCGCTACCCCGCCACGGTTCGCCGGCAAGTTGCCGCGCTGGTGGCGGCTAGGTTTGGTCAACCTCGGGATTGCTCTTGGCCGGATTCCGCGCTATGGTGCGCCCGGCACTTTCAACAAGGAGTTTAGCATGACGATTCAACGGGCGTTGATCAGTGTTTCGGACAAGACAGGCGTGGTGGACTTCGCCCGCGCGCTGGCGGCGCGCGGCGTGGAATTGCTCTCCACCGGCGGCACGGCGCAGGCGCTGCGCGCCGCGGGTGTCGCGGTCAAGGACGTGGCCGAGTTCACCGGCTTTCCGGAGATGCTCGACGGCCGGGTGAAGACCCTGCATCCGAAGGTCCACGGCGGACTGCTTTACCTGCGCGGTAATGCGGAGCACGAGGCCACCGTGCAGCAGCACGGCCTGCTGCCAATCGACCTCGTCTGCGTCAACCTGTATCCCTTCGAAGCCACCGTCGCCAAGCCGAACGTGAGCTTCGAGGACGCCATCGCGAACATCGACATCGGCGGACCCGCGATGCTGCGCAGCGCGGCGAAAAATCATCGTTCGGTCACCGTCGTCACGGATCCCGCCGACTACGCCCGCGTGCTCGCCAGCCTGGCCGCCCACGGCGGTGATACGACCGAGGCGCTGCGCCGCGAGCTGGCGCAGAAAGTGTATGCGCGCACGGCGCAATACGACGCCGCCATCGCGGGCTACCTGGCCGGCCAGGTGGAGAGCCAGGACGCCGGCCGGCCGTTCGTCCTCGTCGCCGCCGGCGGCCAGCGCCTGCGGTATGGCGAAAATCCGCACCAGCAGGCGTTCTTCTATCATGATCCCGTGGCGGCCGAAGCCTGCATCGCCCACACGACAGTGCTGCACGGTAAGGAGATGAGCTATAACAACTACGTGGACGGCGATGCCGCGCTCGAAGCGGTCAAGGAACTGGCCGGAGCGCCCGGCGCGGCGATCATCAAGCACACCAACCCCTGCGGCTATGCCACCGGCCGGACGCTCGCCGCGGCGCTCGAGGCCGCCTGGGCCGGCGACACGGTGTCCGCCTTCGGCAGCGTCATCGCGGTCACCGTGCCCGTGGACCTGGCCGCGGCGCAGGTGCTCAAGGGCCGGTTTGTCGAGGCGCTCATCGCGCCGGACTTCGCGCCGGACGCGCTCGATTACCTGAAGAGCAAGAGCACGGACATCCGCCTGCTCAAGCTGAACCGGCCGCTGACGCCACCGCAGCCCGGCTGCGCCCTCCGCCAGATCAACGGCGGACTGCTGGTCCAGGACCGCGATGCCGCGTTGTTCGAACGGTGGGAGGTGGTGACCAAAACGCCGTTCCCGGCCGGCGTGCGCGCGCTGGCCGAATTCGGCGTCAAGGTCTGCAAGCACGTCAAATCCAATGCCATCGTGCTGGTCCGCGAATATGCGCCCGGCGGTTACGCCCAGCTCGGCATGGGCGCGGGCCAGCCCAACCGGATTGATTCTACCCGCAAGCTGGCGCTGACCAAGGCGCGCGAAAACATCGCCGCGCTGCAGCAGGCCGCCGGCGACCGGCGCCCGCCGGCTGCCTTCGAAGCTGCCATCCTGGCCGATTGCGTGATGGTCTCCGACGCGTTCTTCCCGTTCCCCGACAACGTCGAAGTGGCGGCCGAGGCCGGCCTCAAATTCATCGTCCAGCCCGGCGGCTCGAAGAAGGACCCCGAGGTCATCGCCGCCGCCGACCGGGCCGGCATCGCCATGGTCTTCACCGGCATGCGCCATTTCCGGCACTGAAGCCCGGAGGACGGGCGCACCCGCGCCCGCCGGGCTGGGCGATGGGCTTCCGAAGCCGTTTTAACGCTTGACGGGCCGGGCCCGCTTTGTCAGCGTAAGTTACTGTCATCGTTGAATCGACAGGGGGGGTGCAGCATGCGTTTCGGATTATGGATGATCGTCCTGCTGGCGGCGTCCACGGCGTTTGCGGAGTCCCCGACCGATCAGGAACTGAAAATCGCCGTGGATCTCGCGGACGGGTCGCACCTGATCGGGACACCGAGCACGCGCTCGTTGCCGATGAATACCGAGTTCACCAAGCTGGAAATCCCGTTTGACAAAGTGGCCAGTCTGACGATGGACGCCAAAACCGCCACGGCCGTGCTGGTGCTCCAGAACGGAGACAAGTTCTCCGGCAAGGTTCAGCTGAAGACCCTGGACCTGGAAACCATCATCGGCAAGGTCTCCATCCCCATCGAACAGGTGGTCCGCTTAACGATCCCAGGGGCCGCGGCCGCCCCCGCCCAAGTGGACGCGGCCAAGGTGGCGGCCACGCGCAACGCCTGCCTCAACAACCTGCGACAGATTGAGTCGGCCAAGGACCAATGGGCGCTGGATCACAACAATGCGGCCCCGGCCGCGCTCGCGGACCTGGTGGGACCCAACGCTTACATCAGGAACATGCCCGTCTGCGGCGCGGGCGGCAAGTACATCCTGAATGGTTTGGGCGTCAATCCCACCTGCACGGTCCACAAGCAACTGCTCCCGGATATTTAGGGCCGACCGTCGGGCCACCCCACGCCGCCGGTCAAGAGGAGGCGGGCGAGCGCACCACGGGCACCAGCAGTGCGGGCAGCGCTGTGCACGCCAGCACGCGCGGCGCCACGCTGGCGGCCCAGAACGCGCCCAGGCCGGCATGGCCGTGCGTCGCCAGCACGAGCAGGGTGGCGTCGGATTTTTCCAGGGCCTGCAGCAGGGTCGGCACCGGATCACCGCGCAGCACCTGCCCGGTCACTTTCAGGTTTTTCCGCTGCATGCGCTCCATCTGCTGTTGGACATAGTTCCGGGCCTGCTCATACGCGAGGTCCAGCACGGCGCGGGCGGCGCCGGGCAGGAGCTGGCCGGCGGCGGCCTGCGGCCCGGCCAGCGTCTCCGTCGTGGGCACGACGCAGACCAGTTCCAACGCCGCGCCGGTGGCCAGCGCCAGCCCCTCGGCGATGCACAGGCTGATTTCGTGCTCGGCGGAACCGTCCACCGGCACCAGAAACTTTTCCCACAGGGCCGCCGACAGCGGCGCCGGTTCGCGTGGACGAAGCATCAGCACCGGCACGCGGCCGGCGGCGACCACCTGTTCGGCGATGCGCCCGAACAGCCGGCCGCGCAGTCCCGAATGCCCGTGCGCGCACAGTACAATCAGGTCGGGTGTGAACTCGTGTTCGTGCGCGACGATGCTGCGCGCCACGTCGGTTTCCTCCGTCTCGTGGACATGGCAGAGCACCGTGAGATCCGCCGGCTCGACCTGGCGGCGGAGGTTTTGGAGATAGGCCTCCGCCTCATCGGCGCGGACGAGATGCCGCGCGCCATGCACCATCGCGGGCGCATGCCGCTCGATCACGTGCAGCAGCGTCAGGCGGGCGCCGAGCCGGCGGGCCAGGCTGACGGCCACGGGCAGGGCGACTTCCGCCAGCACGGAGCCGTCGAGCGGGACGAGGATGTGCTTGAACATATCAGGATCCTCCGCGGAGCAGTTGCAGCAGCAGGTAGAGGTTGAGCAGGATGATCAGTGCGGCGATGATCACGGCGGCGAGGGTGGTCAGGCGGCGGTTCACCAGCACGCCCATCACGTCGCGCCGGCGCGTGAACCAGATCAGCGGGACAACGGCAAACGGCAGGCCGAAGCTCAACGCCACCTGGCTGAGCACCAGCGTGCGGGTCGGATCGAATCCGACCCAGATAACGACCAGCGCCGGCAACATGGTGACCAGCCGGCGCAACCAGACCGGGATCCGGCGGCGCAGGAAACCCTGCATGATCACCTGTCCCGCCAGCGTGCCGACGGACGAGGACGACAGGCCGGAAGCGAGCAACGAAATGGCAAAGATGTTCTTCGCCGCCCGGCCGAGCAGCGGTTCCAACGTCCGGTACGCCTCCTCGATGGTGGCCACCTGACTCAAACCGGCGCGGTGAAAAGTCGCCGCCGCCATCATCAGCATCGCCATGTTGATCAGGCTGGCCACGCCCATGGCGATGGTCACATCCGCCACCTGGAACCGGAACAGCCGCCGCAGTTGGACCGGGTCGCGGGTGACGATGCGGCCCTGCGTCAGGGCGGAATGCAGAAAAATGACATGCGGCATGACCGTGGCGCCCAGGATCCCGACCGCCAGCAGCACGCTTTCCGCTCCACGAAACTGCGGCACCACGGCATGCAAGGCCACCGCCCGCCAGTCGGGTTTATCCAGCAGCGTTTCGACCAGGTAACAGCAGGCGATGACGCCGACCAGCGCGGAGATCACCGCTTCCAGCGGCCGGAAACCGCGGCGCTCCAAGCCCAGGATGAGGAAAGTGACCAGCGCCGTCAGCAGGCCGGCGAGCCAGAGGGGCAGGCCGAACAGCAGTTGGAAACCGATCGCCGCCCCCAGAAACTCCGCCAGATCGGTGGCCATCGCCACCAGTTCCATGACCACCCACATCGTCCAAACCATCCACGGCGGCAGGCGCTCCCGGCAGAGTTCGGCGAGATTGCGGCCCGAGGCGATGCCCAGCTTGGCGGAAAGCGTCTGCAGCAACATGGCCATCAGGTTGCTGGCCACAACGACCCATAACAGCATATAGCCGAACTGCGCGCCGCCCTGGATGTTGGTGGCGAAATTGCCGGGATCCACATAGGCGATGCTGGCGACGAAAGCCGGGCCCAGAAACGGCAGCAGCCGCGCCAGCCCGCGCTTGGGGCTCGCGCCGGCGAGGATTTGTCCCGCCGCCGCAATCGTGCCCGCATCCGCGCGGCCGGTTTGCCCCGCTTCCGCCATCGCCCCTTTCCAGGCGCGGGCCATCGGCCCGCGCACGTCCTGCTGTGCAAAAAAGTTACGGCGTACGCCCGGCAGCCGGCGCGGTGGTCCCGGGCGGGGCGTTGGTCTTCCACGCCTCCGGCGTGGTCCAATCCCCGGATGTTTCCTTCAACGTCGAATTCGCCCACAGGCCCAGCCGTTTCTGCCGGGCCTCGCGCTCCAACGCCTCGAGCCGGTCCACATACGCCGACGCCTTCACGCCGTTGGGCAAAGCGAGCGCGACGCCCTTCGTGCGCGCCTGCCCCTGGCTGACCAGGGCCTCCGCCAGGCTCCGGCCGTCCGCCTCGACCAGCGCATAATAGCGCAACGCTTTACCGCGCCCGCCCGCCGCGACCCAGCGCGTCCGCACGACAAAGGGCTGGCGCAGAAACTCGCGCGTCAGGTCGCGCGCCGCGACACCCGCCTTCATGGTTTCATCGAGCGTTACGCCAAAATGCGCGCTTTGTTCCCGGGTCCGCTCCGGGTATTGCAGATGGGGCTCGGGGGCGTCCACGAAATAGAGCCGCGCCACGAACTCGTTGGTGCCGCACCGGACCCGAAAGCTGTCGCCGTCGTTGTTGCTGTCGGCCACATACTGGCAGTTGGTCAGTGTGATCCACTCTCTGCGTTCGGCGGCCCGACCCGGCGCCCAGGCCACGGTTAACCCGAGCGCGAGCCCTGTGAAAGTCAAGAGTCTGCTCATAACGGTCTGTTCCTTTCTTGTTCCGAACGCCGCCGTGGCCTTATTTTATGCCGATGCAGTACAGATTCTTTTCGCCGCGCAGCAGCAGGCGGTTGGCCGCCGGCACGGGCGAGGCGATGAGGCGCTCGCCCAGGACGTTCTCCGCCAGGAGCGCGCACGTCTCGTCCGCGCGGACGACGTACACGACGCCGTCCTCGCGCGCGGCATACAGGCAACCGCCGGCCAGCAGCGGCGACGCGTAGTAGTGGTTGTTGTTTTCCGGCAGCCGGCCGCGCCAGAGGGTCCGCCCCGTGGCCGTGTCCACGCCGGCGAGGTCGCCGCGATCGCCGAGGATATAGACGCGGTCCTGTGCGGCGGCCGGCGTCGGCACGAACGCGCTGACGCCTTCGCGCTGCCAGAGCCGCTGCCCGCCCGCGGCCGGAGCGCCCGCGCCGCCGAGCCGGACGCCGTGCAGCCAGGCGCCGCGGCCGTACGGCACCACCGCGACGTCGCCGGCGCTGACCGGCGAAGCGACCGGCACCCCGTCGCTCCGGGCCTTGGGCTTGAACCCGCCGCAGGTCCACAGCGGCCGGCCATCGGCGGCGGCGTACGCCGTCAACTGCTCGCCGCCCAGCACGAGCAGGGCCTCTCGGCCCTGGTACGGAAAGACGAGGGGGGTTGCATAGCAATGGTCGCCTTCGACCGGCGTGACGCGGTTGTGCGCCACTTTCCAATGCAGGGCGCCCGTGCGCTGGTCGAACGCGGCAAGGTAGGAATCACCATGGCGCTGCACCGCCATGACCACGTCGCGCGCGGTCAGCGCGGGCGAACTGCCGAAGTCCCAGAACAACGTGTCCCGGCCGTAGCGCTCCTGCAGGTTCGTTTGCCAGCGGAGCCGGCCGTCCAGCTCCACCGCGGCGAGCGTGCCGCTTTTAAAATAAACGTACAGGCCGCGGCCGTCGGTGACCGCCGAGGGATTGCAGCCGGAGCCGTTGCGATGCTTGCCCGGGCTTTCCGCACCGAGTGTCGTCTGCCAGAGCCGTTGGCCGGCGTCGTCGAAGGCCAGCAGGGCGTCCTGCCCCGCCACCGGCGCGGTCAGGAAAATCCGCCGGTTCCAGACAATCGGCGTGGAACAGCCCCGGCCGGGGAGGGGCGTTTTCCACAGGACATTCGTGGCGGCGCTCCAGGTCACCGGGTAAACGCCGGGCGCCGCGGCGCCGTTGTCGTGCGGGCCGCGCCAGCGCGGCCAGTTGGTTTCGTCCGCCGCCCGGGCCGGCGCGCCGGCCAAGAGGAGCGCCGCGCACGCCAGCGGGCGCCATGGGGGACAAAGCGGCATGGCTGTATTTCTGACGGAGAACCCGGGAAAAGACAAGCACAAGACGTCCGCCTTCCGCCTTGGCGGGACCGCCCGGGGCCGCTATACTCCCGGCCGGACGACAAGGGTCCAGGCCGATGAATAAATTTTACGTCACCACGCCGATCTACTACGTGAACGACCAGCCGCACGTGGGCCACGCCTACACCACCGTGCTGGCGGACGTCCTCGCCCGCTACCACCGGCTGCTGGGCGTGCCGACCTTCTTCCTCACCGGCAGCGACGAGCACGGCCAGAAGGTCCAGAAAGCCGCGCAGGCCGCCAGCCTGACGCCGCAAGAGCAGGCCGACCAGACCGTGGTCCGCTTTCAGCAGCTCTGGAAAAAGCTCGGCATCACCCACGACGATTTCATCCGCACCACCGAGGACCGGCACAAGGCGATCGTGCAGCAGATTCTCCAGGACCTCCGCCAGCGCGACGAGATCTACCGCGCCGAATACGACGGCTGGTACTGCGTGGCGTGCGAACGGTTTTACACCGAGAAGGACCTGGCCGCCGGCGCCTGCCCCGAATGCCATCGGCCGGTGGACAAGATCCGCGAAGCCAATTACTTCTTCCGGATGAGCAAGTACCAGGCGTGGCTGATCGAATACATCCAGGAGCATCCGAAGTTCATCCAGCCGGACTTCCGCCGCAACGAGACGCTCGGGTTCCTGCGCAAGCCGCTGAACGACCTGTGCATTTCGCGACCCAAAAGCCGGATGAGCTGGGGCATCGAGCTGCCGTTCGACGCCGACTTTGTGACCTATGTCTGGTTCGACGCGCTGGTGAATTACATCAGCGCCATCGGCTACCGCAGCGACGAGGCGGCCTTCCATAAATGGTGGCCGGCGTCCGTCCAGCTCATCGGCAAGGACATCCTGACCACGCACACGGTCTATTGGCCGACCATGCTCAAAGCGATGAACCTGCCGCTGCCGGAGACGATCTTCGCCCACGGCTGGTGGCTGACCGGCGAGAGCAAGATGTCCAAGAGCCTCGGCAACGTGGTGAATCCGATGGACATGATCGAGCGCTACGGAGTGGACGCTTTCCGTTATTTCCTCATCGCCGAAATGGCCATGGGGCAGGACGCCTCGTTCACCGAGGAAGCCTTTGTCCGCAAGTTCAACGCCGACCTGGCCAACGACCTCGGCAACCTGCTCAGCCGCCTGCTGAACATGCTCGGCCGGTATACCCAGGGCAAGCTGCC
>JAPLSZ010000306.1 GCA_026398385.1 Kiritimatiellota bacterium
CAACCGCATGAATTGGTCGAGGCGCTTCAGGTGCTCCGGGCTGACCAAGGTCCGTTTCGGCTGGAAATGCGGCCACAACGCGAAGATGCGGAGGTGGTCCATCCCCAGAGACGCCATGGCGTCCAGATCGCGAGCTACCGCGTCGGCGTCGAAATCGTTCCAGAAAAAGAACCAGTTCTTGGTAGGCGTATAGTTGACCCCGAAGCGATGGCGCCAGGGTGTCTTCAGGATGGTCTGCTTGTTTTTTCCGTCGTCCTTTAGATGCGCGTTGGACGGCCCGCCTGCCTGCGCTCGCAGCCAAGGTGCGCCCAGCATGGCGCCAAGGCCGGCGCCCAGAAAGTCCCGCCTGTTCATGTTTCCTCCTTCTATGATGAATGTCTGCTTCATCTTGTCCACTATGACCTCAGTCCGAAGCTGCGCTCTCCGCTGCCGACGCCTAGTCAGCCCAGATGGATTTCAGTTCGTGGATGTCAAGCCTGTCGAGCACAACGTCACCATCGCGTGCGGTCCACTCGAAGGTGTCGTTGTTCAGATCGAAGGTACAGCGGACGGGGGAATAGAAACGGCCGTCGGCCGTAAAGACCTCGATATAGATCGTGTCGACGAGCATTCGAATTTGCAGCTTGCCGTTCACCAGCGCCAGGGGGGCTGTGATTGAATGCCCCTCCTGTGCTTCAAAGAAGCGCATCTGCATGTTCTGAAGGTCGAACACGATGTCGCGGCCGAATACGTGGAACGTGAATACCTTGGCCCCGGCCGGGATGACCTCGGCGTCGATGTCGAAGGCCCGGCCGTTGACCTTCGGACGCAGGGGCTGGCCGGCGACGAGCTTCTGGCCCTTGGGGATGCGGTGGCTCTGCTGATACAGTTTCTTGATCTCGGGAACCGGATACTTGTACATTTCGATGTTGCCGCCGTTGACCGTGCGCAGCGTCAGATCGAGCGGGAAGGTCTGCATGCCGATCGGGAGGCCGAAGTTGTAGACCCCCGCCTTCCCGATCCACACTTTGCGGCCGTTCGGCACGTCGTTGAATGCCTGCGACGCATACAAGCTGCCGTCGGTATGGGCAAAGCTCATCGCGCCCGTCTGCGGCGTGAATTTGTCGCCGTCGAACGAGCCGATCACGTAATTGCAGTCCGCGCCGAAGAAGACCCATTTTCTGTTCTTCTCGTCGCCGTTTACCGGCAATTCGAACAGCTCGGGACATTCGTGAAAGCCGTGGATCTCGCTCCGCTTTTCCCAGTGCTTCAGATCTTTCGAGGTAAGCACGTGGTAGGCATTGGAGTGGATGTAGAGGACCATGACCCAGTGCTGGCCCGGCTCGTACCAGAAGACCTTGGGGTCGCGGTTGTCGCGGTCGATGTTGGGAATGATCGGGTTGCCCGTGTACTTGGTCCAGGTCCGGCCGCGATCATTGCTGTAAGCCATGTTGATCATCGCTGTCTTCCCGGCAGGCGTCCAGGGAGCACAGGCCGCGCTCGCCGTATAGAACACCACCAGCGGCGATTTCCGGCCGGTCTTGAAACCCGCGGTGTTGTTCGTGTCGGCGACGGCCGAGCCGGACCATTGGGCCCCGTCGCGGTCGGGCCAGAAATAGAGCGGCAACTCTTCCCAGTGGACCAGGTCGCGGCTGACCGCATGACCCCAGGTCCAGTTGCCGTGAAGCTCGTGCGGCATACAGTCAAACGGCAGGGTCTGGTAGCCAAGGTGATACTCGCCGTCGTAGTAAAGCAGCCCATTGGAGTCGGTGGCTTGACCGTAACGCGGCGTGTAGTGGAAGCGCGGGCGGATGGGTTCGTTGTAGATCTTCCCGCCGTCGGTCATCTGGTCCGACGGGACGAGCACGTTGGCGACCGCCTCCGACGTGGGCTCGACCCCGTCGAGCTTTTCAATCTGCAGCACGGCCTTTTGGCCCAAGTGGGGCGTCAAATCGACCGGCACCCACATCTGGGGGTTCTTCAGATCGAACGGGACCATGTGCGCCATGACCATCTTGCCGCCGACGAAAACCTTCATCTCCCGAAACGGCGCGTTCTTGTTGATCGGAAAATTCAGCCAGCGTTTGTCCAAGACGAGTTTTCGTTCGACATACTCGGTTTCCGGCGCCGGCTTCTTGTCGGTCTGGTAGAATGAGTCGGCCAGGATATGGCCCCCTTGGGAGTTGTCCACGATCGCCAAATGGACCTTCTCGCCGAGGTAGTCCGAAACGTCGAAGTAGTCTTTGCGGAGTGCATCGGAAACCCCTTCTTTCACCTTCATCATCCGCGTCGGACTGTTGCGGATGGGCGACCCTTTGTGGACCAACTGGACCGCGACGTAGTCCGGATCGCTGGTGAAATTGAACGGCCGGTCGCTGCCGCCGACGCGAAAGACGATGTATTTGCGCGCCACGGTGAACTCGGGCGAAATCAGCTTGCCGGTGGCGCCGTCGCCACGATAAAAACTGTTCGCCAGCCCCTTGCCGTCGAAGCCGGAAACGACGCCCTGCTTTTCCCATGCGCCCCGGGCCGGCCGCGGCCCGAACGCCTCGCCTTCGGTCTTCCAATTGCCCCAGTCGGGGCCTTCGAAGTCGTTGATGAGGATATCGCCGCCTTCGCCCGCAAATGCGCGAGAAACGAGGGCCAGGCAAAATAGTACCGCAAACAAGAAGGTTGTACACTTCATGCAAATGTTCCTCTGTTGGTTGTGTGTCAACCCTTTGGGTGTCCCATCCATTCCAATAGCCATTTCCAGGTGGATTCCAACGATCTTTCCTTTGGTGGCGGCAACACGGACGCACTCTTGGCCGTGACCGGTTTACCCCGGTATTTTTCCGCGATCGACTTGAACGTTTGGCCCCGGTCCTTGACCTTGTTGTCCAGCGTGATCAGGCCCAGTTCGTATTCGAAGGAGGACAACTCGAACCGGCGGTCCACGTCGTGACTGGCCCACCAGGTGAACCAGGCGACGCCTTCGTCGATGGCGGCTTGGGTCGCGGCCTCCAGGAAGCGGGGGACCGTCTTTTCGTCCATCCATTCGGCCGATGCCCCATATTCCTGCAACCAGATCGGCTTGGCCGGATCGCCGGCAAAGGCCCGCGCCAGCGCGGCCATCCCCGCCGCCAGCTTGACGCAGGGTGGATCCAGCGGACCGCCGCGCCGGGTCGCCCCCGTGAACAGAATCCAGCTATGCAGCGCAACCAGCGGTGGCCGCCGGGCCAGCAGCTCCGCTGAAAAGGTCTCCGGATAGAACCACGGCTGATGATCCAC
>JAPLSZ010000178.1 GCA_026398385.1 Kiritimatiellota bacterium
GGCGAACTGCCGGGTGCGCGGGTATTGCAATTCGCTGATCACGGCGCGGCCGACGCGCTGCGGCTGGCCGAGATCGACTTCCAACCAAGCGCTGCGGGCATCGGCCGCAGCACCCCAGCGGGTCGAGGTTTCGCCATCGACGGCCTTGTCGGCCTCGTAGCCGGCCTGCGCCCAGGTACTCGAAGCGCTCGCCTTCTTGCCTCTGCTCAACGCGTCCGCCGCGGTCGGCGGCGGATTGCGGATCAACTCTCCGACCTGGCGCAGCGTTGCCACGTCGATATCGCGGAGCCGGCCGCGATAATCCGGGCCGAGGTCAATGGAAAAGATATTGCCGTATTTCACTGCGCCGAGGTAATCGGCGTAGAGTTTCGCGGCGGGGCGGCAGAGGCGGTCGTGTTCGGGCAGCGAGTAGAACCACTGCGCCCCGCCCTGGTGATCAGGCAGGATGGGATATGTGAATTCCGCGAGAAGGTACCCATTGTACCCCTTGGCATTGCCGGCACCGTACCCTGCGCCGGAGACATCAGACAGCGGCGAGGGCCGACCCAATTCACCGAGGCGGATATCGCCTGAAGGCTGTCCATGATTGTAACCAACAAAACAGCCCGGCTGGAACTGCTTGCACCAGGCCGTCGTTTCTACATGACTCAAGCCGCCATCATTATTTTTGTAGCCGTGATCCAGCCAGAGGTATTCTATCTCTCCATACTGGGTCAGAAGCTCCTTCAACTGCGCCTTCTTGATTTCAGGGCGCTTGCCGAAAATGTCGGCCTCGCAATAGTAAAGCGCGAGCTTGATGCCGTATTTGTCGCACGACTTCCTTAAGAGCTTTAAGACATCTTTGCCCAGCGGCGCCTTGGTGACTTTGTGGTCGGTGGTCTGCGTGTCCCAGAGACAGAAACCATCCACGTGCTTGGTCAGGAAAAGGATGTAACCCATCCCTGCCTCCTTTGCTGTCTTCGCCCACTGGTCTGTATCAACCGAAGTGGCACGAAAGAACGACGGCGGATGTTGCTGCTCTGTCCACTCGCTACCCGAGAATGTACTGAAGCTCCAGCAGATGAACATGCCCCAGCGGAGGCTCTGCAACTCGGTGGTTCGTTTCTGCATGTCGATGGGCTCGGCAGCGCGGAGCGGGAGGCAGCTAACCGCGGCGATGAGCAGGGCGGCGATGAGTTTGGGCGTGTGTTTCATAGTTGTGTATATCATGGTTTTCACAGGGTAAACAGCATTTTCCATTCAACGGTCTTGGTCGTTGACGGCACGATGCGGACCGTGGCGTCGAGAATCACGCCGCCGTGATAGCTCAGGCTCAACCGGCCCTTCCCCGCATCCCATTGGACCGCAGCCGGCGCGTTGGGCGGCGGGGTCAGCGTTTCCGCCGCCGCTGCCCCATGGGCTGCGCTCAGCGCCGCCAGCATCGTCACCACCAGCCACAGCCGGCGCCAGGTTCGCATCATCATGTTCGTGCCTTTCATTTTGTTCTTCGCATTCCTTGCATTGCTAATGTTCCAAATCTTGTTTTCCGGCGAAGAATTTTAACCGCCGAGGCTGCCA
>JAPLSZ010000349.1 GCA_026398385.1 Kiritimatiellota bacterium
CCGAAATGCGTTCAGTTGGAAGAGCCGATGAAGTAGATTTCCGGCGGAATGCCCCGTCCCAGATTCGTTTCCAGAGCAGAATTGCCGCCGCCGCGATTCCAAGGACGTAGATTTCCCGATGCATAATATGCCCCGCACATCCGTGGACAGCATTCGTTGTATCGGCACTGGCTTGTCCTTTGCAACATATCGTATCTCGTAGATGGCTGGAGCTTGACGCCCTGATGGCGTCTTGATGTCGCACCATTGTGTCCAGTTAATCCTTTTCATATTATGTTACAGGTCA
Organism: Kiritimatiellota bacterium; assembly: GCA_026398385.1. Taxonomy (GTDB): domain Bacteria; phylum Verrucomicrobiota; class Kiritimatiellia; order CAIQIC01; family CAIQIC01; genus CAIQIC01. The sequence goes on from JAPLSZ010000349.1 coordinate 287, forward strand.
GTTTCGTTTTGCTCTCCTTTATTCACTTGATCGAACGAATAGCATTTTAGCCCACGTGCGGCGATTATAAACCTGTGGCGCGGTGGTGCAAGCGTTGGTTTCGCCCGCATGCAGCGCCCGCCGGACCTTGACACCCGGCAGACGGCAACCGACACTGCGCCCATGCCTTTTCGCCAGCGACTGCTTCTGCTGCAACTGCCGCGGCTGGACCCGGACGTGACCGCGCCCGGCGAGCACGTCATGCTGGCCGCCGCGGGCCTTGATGGCGCCGAGAAGATCGCGGTAGAGGGCAAGTTCTTCCGCTTTCATCGTGCGGCTTCCTCAGCGCTGGTCCATTCGAGGAGCTTGGCTTTGAGCAGTTCCTTCGAGGGCAGGTAGAGCTGGTATTCGCGGGCGTGGATGTTGGCGTCCTTGGGCAGGGTGAGTTGGACCACGGCATCTTTCTTCTCTTTGCACAGCAGCAGGCCGATGGTGGGGTTTTCCTCCGGCAGCTTCACGTGGCGGTCGTAGTAGTTCACGTACATCTGCATCTGCCCGAGGTCCTGGTGCGTGAGTTTGTCGAGCTTCAGATCAATGACGACGTAGCAGCGCAGGAGCCGGTTGTAGAAGACGAGGTCGAGGAAGTAATGGTCGCCGTCGAAGGTGAAGCGCTTCTGCCGGGCCTCGAAGAGGAAGCCTTTGCCGAGTTCGAGGAGGAACTTTTCGAGGTGGGTGATGAGGGCCGATTCGAGGTCCGTCTCGCTGTAGCCCGCGTGTTCATCAAGGCCAAGGAACTCCAGAACGAGCGGCTCCTTGAGCACGTCCTCCGGGCGGACAACGATCTGGCCCTTCTCGGCGAGGCGCTTGACGCCCGCCTTGTCGCGGCTGAGGGCGAGGCGTTCGTAGAGGCAGGAGGCTTTCTGGCGCTTGAGTTCCGGCACGGACCAACCTTCGTTGGTGGCCTCGATTTCGTAAAAGCTGCGCTCGTCCGGGTTCTTGATGGTGAGGAGGACGACATAGTGCGTCCAACTGAGGGTGAAGGGAGATTTCCGAACAGGCTGTGCGGAAATCGCCAATTTAACAGCAGGCTGCTGTTGAGTTCTGGTGGCCGTCACTTTTTCAGGAGGGTGCTGAAAAATCTCACCTGCCACCAATTGCCCGGTCGGCTGCTGGGCAATTTGCGCCGCACGATTTCCGAATAGGCTATTCGGAAATTCAGCAACCCGTTGCCTCCACGTCAGGAAGAACTTTCTCATGAGGGAAAGATTGTCCTCTGAAAAACCGCGTCCAAACTCCTCCGTCAGCCGGATGGACAGATCTTTCAACCGCCCCGTGCCATACTCCGCCCGCTTCTCACCCTTCTGCTCGTGCTCCACGATGCGGCGGCCAATCTCGAAGTTGGTGAGGACCTGGAACGTGTTGATCGTGCTGGCAGCGGCTTGGCGGGCGGACTGGATGAGGCGGCGCACTTCGGCGATGAGCGGGGCGAGGTCGTCGGGCTTGGCATTGGCGACGGCGGATCGGTTCTTGGTGGCAGGTTTCTTTTTCATCCTTCAACCCTCCTCTTTCCGTCGGCGCCCGGCGCGAGTTCCAAATCGCGTTTCAGGGAAACGCGTGTCCGCGCGATGTCCTCCAAGAGCTTTTCGTATAGCACTGGGGCCCAGGATGAGCAAGACGGAAGGGGCGGTATTTAGCGAAAACCTGGCAAACCATGATCTTCCCTTAGTGGATAAACTTCCGCCTGGACAGCAAGCCCACCGGTCCTTGACACCCGGCAGACGGCAACCGACACTGCGCCCATGCCTTTTCGCCAGCGACTGCTTCTGCTGCAACTGCCGCGGCTGGACCCGGACGTGATCGCGCCCGGCGAGAACGTGATGCTGGCCGCCGCGGGGCTGCAAAGCGCGCTGGCGCGTTCTTCGGAAGGCGCGCACTGGGAAGCGCTGCCGACGCCGGCCGCGCAGGACACGGCGGACAACGCCACCTTGCTTGCCGCCGTGCTGGCGCTCGAACCGGACGTCATCGGCGCCACGCTCTACCTCTGGAACGTCGAGCGCACGCTGCGCCTGCTGGCCGCGCTGCGGCGCCTCCGGCCGCGCCTGCGCAGCGTGGTCGGCGGGCCGGAAGTGGCCCGCGAGCATCCGTTGCTCTTCGCCCCGGCCGCAGCCGGTGGCCCGTGCGCGCCGGTTGATGTCGCGGTGATCGGCGAAGGCGAAGTTGTCTTCCCGGACATCCTGGCAGCGTTGCGTCTCGGCCAATCCACTCCCTGGCGCACCGTCGCGTGGCGGCAGCAGGAACAATGGGTCTTCGGCGGTCGGACGCCCCCCACCCGCCCGCTGAGCGAACTGCTGCCGCAGGCCGACCACCCGGTCTGCCGTCCGGACGCGCACGGCATGGCGTACCTGGAGACCAGCCGCGGCTGTCCGCTGCACTGCGCTTTCTGCTGCTACAACCTGCGCCGCCAGATCGGGAGCAGCCTGCCGCCGGCCGAAGTCGGACGCCGCGTCCGCATCCTGCGCCGGCGCGGCGCCCGCGAAATCCGACTGGTGGACCCGACCTTCAACGCGCATCCGCGCTTCCGCGCCGTCCTTGGCGCCCTGCGGCGCGCCAATGCAGATCGCCGCGTGAAATTCTTTGTCGAACTCCGCGCCGACACGCTGACCGAGCGGGACGCGGCGGACCTGGCCGCCGCGAACGTGGCCGAAGCGGAGGTCGGCGTGCAGAGCACCGACCCGGCCGTGTTGCGCGCCATCCACCGGCCCGCGAACCTCGACCGCGTGCTGGCCGGCATCGAATGGCTCCAGCGTCACGGTATTCGGCCGACCATCGACTTCATGTACGGACTGCCGCGACAGGACGTGGACGACCTCGAGCGATCACTGGCCGTGCTGGCGCGGTTCCCCGACGCCCACCCCCAATTCCTGCCGACGCTGCTGCTTCCCGGCACGGAACTGCGCGACCGCCGCCGGGAGCTGAAGCTGCACAGTCAGCCGCTGCCACCCTACCGGGTGCAGTCCACGGACCGCCTGAGCGCGCGTCAACTGGCCGCCATCGAAACCATGGCCGAAGCGCGGCTGGGCGGTTTCGACACGCCCACCCGGCGATTCGTGGGACAGCGCTTGCCGAACCTGTTCGCCGAGCAAGTGATCGTAAACGTCGGCGGGCGGCAGGCAGGCGCAGCAAGTCTGCGCCCCTACCTAACGGACCCATCACGTCGTGGGGATCTGTCAGCCCATGCGCTAGCTGGCGCGGCCAATCGCCGCGCAGTGATCTTCCGCGGCGCGAACTTGTACGCACACCGCCAGGCCCTTGCCGACGCCCTGCACCAGGCCGTGCGGCGCGAGCCGGACATTTTGTGGCAGTTTGTCCTGGCGCCGGAGCGCGAGGAGCCGCTCGATCTGCTGGACGAGTTGATCGCGACCATCCGCCGACTGCCATCGCACTGGCTGGATCGTCTCGTGTCGCCGGCGGGGACGCGGCGATACGCCGCGCGGCGGCTGTTCATCCGGCTGCCGCGCGGCCACCCGTGGAACCCCGGTTGGCGCGACACGGCCGAGGCCCTGCTGGCGGAGGTTTTCCACTGAGACCGGCCCCGATTAATAATGCGGCAGGCTGATTGGCAGCGATAGAACGCAGGGAACACAAAGATGAAGATCGTTCGTCGGCAATCGACCTTCCGATCTATGTTCTCTTTGCATTGCTAACCATCCAAATCATGCTTTCCAGAAAAGATTTTTGACAGGATTAACAAGATTCTACAGGATTGGGCGCTGTCGCCGGAACAGCCTATTAGTCCACATCCGCTTCCTATCTTAAAAATCTTTATACAAACGGCAACAAAGATAACGAAGTTTCTACAATTGTGTTCCGCCGGCCTTCGTTGCCTTCGTTAACTTCTGTAAAACTCTGATAAAATCCTTTAAATCTTGTCAAGTATTCTTCGGTTGCGGTTTCGCCGCGCCAGGCCTTGGCGGTTACATAATCCGGTTGCGGCTATGCCGCGATAGGCTCTATTGTGGTTTGGCCAGGGCCGGAACGCTGAGTTGGCCGATGAGGCGTTGGAGCATGTCCCGGTTTTTTTCATCCTTGCCGAACAGATCCTGCATGATCATTTCCATATTCTTGCGGATGTAGGCCGAAGGAACCTGGGGTGTAAAAAGAAGTTCCTGCGGCGCAATCCGGAGGCGCTCCTTGTCCCCCGACGTTTCGATGGCGCGCAGTTCCACGCGGTCGGCGTCGGGAGTGTGCCGGAATTCGATCATCCATTGGTAGACCTTGATTTTCCCGTTGTTGCGCTTGCGCAGCGCTGCCGGAATTTCCTTGAGCGCGGCACAGTACGCCTGCGAGTCGCCGAAGTGCTCCTGGCCCGATTTCCACCTAGCGGCCTCCTTGCCGCAGATTCCCGCAATGACCCGGTCGGGGAGGCTGGTGTACAGGATCGTCTGCACGGCCACAGTGCCATTGCTTACGACAACGCGCACTTCGCCTTGCCGCAGCAAGCGATTCGGCACAAAGGCGCGCAACGTATAAGCCGGCTCCTCCGCGGCAACGGAGAGCGTCAGCAACCAGAAAAGAGCAGCGGCTGTTATACTCACGGCGTGCTCCGAAACGGCTTTCCTCAGCCGGCGGTGGCGCGGGTCAGAGTGACGAGAGCTTCCAGTTTCTGGCGCGCGGCTCCGGAGGCGATGGCTTCTGCCGCCGCCGCGAGGCCTTCCTTGAGATCGCGGGCCTTCTGGCCGGCGACCAGGACGGCGGCGGCGTTGAGCAAAACAATCTCGCGGCGCGGACCCGGCGCGCCGGCGAGGATGTCGCGGATGATCGCGGCGTTGGCCCCCGGATCGCCGCCGGCCAGATCGGCGGACGCGCGCCGCGGCAGGCCGAGTTCGCGCGGATCGAGTTCATATTCGCGGACCGCACCGGCCACGACCTCGGCGATGAGCGTGGGCGCGGTGGTGGTGATCTCGTCGAGCCCGTCGCGGCCGTGCACCACAAACAGATGCTGCGCGCCGAGTTCCGCGGCGGCGCGGGCGAGGGCGGGCACGAGCGCGGCGGCATACACGCCCAGCACGCCGTACTGCGCGCCGGCCGGATTGGACAGCGGGCCGAGGATGTTGAAAATGCTGCGGATGCCGATCTCGCGGCGCGGGCCGATGGCGAACTTCATCGCCGGATGCAGCGCGGGGGCGAACAGGAAGGCCATGCCGATTTCATGCAGACAACGCGTCATAACGTCCGCGCCGACCTCGAGATTCACGCCCAGCGCGGCGAGCACGTCGGCGCTGCCGCACTGGCTGGAAACGCTGCGGTTGCCGTGCTTGGCGATCTTGACTCCCGCGCCGGCGGCGACGAACGCCGCGCAGGTGGAAATGTTGAAGGTGTGCGCACCGTCGCCGCCGGTGCCGCAGGTGTCGGCGACGATCCCGCCGCCAGCGTCCACCGCGGTGAATTTCTGCCGCATGGCCGCGGCGCTGCCGGCGATGACGTCGGCGGTTTCGCCGCGGATGCGCAGGGCGGTGATGTAGGCGGCGATCTGGGCGGGCGTGGCGTCGCCGGACATGATCTCCAGCATGACGGCACAGGCGTCCGCCCGCGTCGGCAGACGGCCTTCGGCCAGGGCGGCTATGGCTTCGCGTATCATCAGGATGAAAAAGATAGAGGATCGCGGAGCGAAGCGCAAGCCGGGGGCGAGGGGGATGAAGGAGCTTTAACCGTGGATCACACGGATGCAGAGGTAAACGAAAGACACAGAGAGGACAAAGGCATAGCGCGGCAGAGCCGCAACCGGACTATGTAACCGCCAAAACCTGGCGCGGCGAAACCGCAATCGAAGAATGCTTGACAGGATTAACAGGATTTTACAGGAAGGTTGTTAGTTTGTGGACGGATAGGCTGGTACGGCGACAGCGCCCCATCCTGTAGAATCTTGTTAATCCTGTCAAAAATCTTCTCTGGAAATCAAGAAAACAGGAACGGCGGGGATGGTTTATCCCCTGCTTTCCTGAGTTCCAAATTCACTTTGCTTGGGTTGCGGCTGCGCCGGGCTGTATCCTCTCTGACCCTGGGTCTCAAGTCTCAGGCCTTAAGTCTATCTTCTCCTGCTCCAGACCGAAGCGGCGGTATTCATCGAGGGCGTAGCGGTCGGTCATGCCGGCGACATAGTCGCACACCGTGCGCCATAGGCCCTCGCGCGGCAGGCGGGCGAGCGCCTTGGCGCCCATGACCTCGGGATGCCGGGTGTAGTGGAGAAACAGGCGGCGCATCATGCGCACGGCCGCGTGGTTGGCGTCGAGCACGGCGGGATGCCAGTACATATTCTTAAAGAGAAACTCCTTGAACGCCGCCACCTGCGGACTCAGCGCGGAGCTCAGACTGACGATGGGCTCGGTGCAGTGCATCACGTCCTCCGGCGCGGCGGGCCGATACCGGTCGAGCCGTCCGGCGCTGGTCTGCAGGACGTCTTCGACCAGCAGGTTGAGCAGGCAGCGGATGGCGAGGGCCAGCCGGCGCTCCGGCGGGATGGCGGTGAACTCCGCCGCGGCGCGGCGGGCGGCCAGGCACCAGAGTTCCGTGGATTGCAGCCGCGCTTCGGTCAGGAGTCCGGCTTCCAGCCCATCGTCGGCATCGTGGGCCAGGTAGGTGATGTCATCGGCCACGTCGGCGAGCTGGGCCTCGATCTGCTGGCGCGGGCCGAGCGGGTGGCCGTCGAGCTGCGCGCCGGGCGCGGCGGCCTGATGTTTCAACAGTCCGGCGCGGACTTCCCAGGCGAGATTGAGCCCGGTGAAGTCCGGGTAGCGGTATTCGAGCAATTCCACGCAGCGCAGGCCCTGCAGGTTGTGATCGAAGCCCCCGGCGTCCTGCATCAGCTCGTCCAATGCATGCTCGCCCGAGTGGCCGAAGGGGCTGTGGCCGAGATCATGGGCCAGCGCGATGGCCTCGGCGAGGTCCTCGTTGGCGCGCAAGGCCCGGGCCATGGTGCGAGCGACGGCGGCCATCTCGATGGTGTGCGTCAAGCGCGTACGGTAGTGATCGGCGGTGCCGTTGACGAAGACCTGCGTCTTGTATTCCAGCCGGCGGAAGGCGCGGCTGTGGATAATGCGATCGCGATCGCGCTGGAATTCGGCGCGGTAGTCGTGCCGGGGTTCGGCGATTTTCCGGCCGCGGCTGGCCGCCTCGCGGACGGCATAGGGCGCGAGCAGCAGGTCTTCCTGGCGATCTCTTTCTTGTCTCGAAACGATCACGGTTTCATCATAGAGTGCCGCGGTGCTCCGGGCAACGGCGATGTGGGCCGGGCGCGCCGGCGGCCGCGGGGCTCGCACGGAAAGAACCAGGCGATGCACGAAAAGACACTGAGCAGGCAGATCGTTTACGACGGCCGCATTCTGCGACTGGAGGTGCAGGAGGTCGAACTGGCCGACGGCACGCGCGCCGTGCGGGAGCTCATCCGCCACGCGCCGGCGGCGGCCGTGCTGGCGCGCGGCCCGGACGGCCGATTCCTGTTCGTGCGCCAGTACCGCAAGGCGGTGGACCAGGCGGTGCTGGAGATCGTCGCCGGCATTTGCGAGCCCGGCGAAGCGCCGGCGGCGACGGCGGCGCGGGAACTGCGGGAGGAAACCGGCTACACCGCCACGCGCCTGGTGGAACTGGGCGCGGCGTTCGCCACGCCCGGCTACGTGGACGAACGCATCACGCTCTTCTATGCCGAGGCCGCGGGTCCCGCGGGGCCGACCGACCGCGACGCGGACGAGCGGCTGGAGGTGGTGCCGTTGACGGCCGGGGAGTTCGAACGCCGGCTGCGCAGCGGCGAAATCCAGGACGCCAAGACCATGGCCGCGTGGCTGCTTTACGAAAAGAAGGTGCATGGGCATTAACTTCGAGCAGGCCTTGAATGCGGAGCAGTTGGCGGCGGTGCAGGCGCCCGACGGGCCCGTGCTGGTGATCGCCGCGGCGGGCACGGGCAAGACGCGCACGCTGACCTACCGCGTGGCCTGGCTGGCGGAGCGCGGCATCGCGGCGCGGCGCATCTTGCTGCTGACCTTCACCAACAAAGCGGCGCGCGAGATGCTTGACCGGGCGGTCGCGCTGGTCGGCGAAGCGGTCGGCGGGCTGTGGGGCGGCACGTTCCATCACATGGCCAACCGGATGCTGCGCCGCCACGCGGAAGCGCTCGGCTACCGGTCCGACTACACGATCCTCGATCAGGACGAGGCGCGCAGCCTGGTCCGCGCCTGCGCCAAGGAGCTCAAGCTGGCCGGCAAGGAATTCCCCAAGCCGGACGTGCTGCTGAGCGTGTTCAGCCTCGCGGCCAACATCGAGCGGCCGGTGCCGGACGTGGCCGCCGAGCACTTTGCGGAGCACGTGATCAACCTGGAGGAGGTCGCACGCGTGCACCGGGCTTACCAGGCCCGCAAGCGCGAGCTGCAGGCGATGGATTTCGACGACCTGCTGGTCAACGGGCTGCGGCTGTTCCGCGAGCAGCCCGACGTGCTGGCGCGCTATCAGGAGCAGTTCCAGTACATCCTAGTGGACGAATACCAGGACACCAATACGCTGCAGGCGGAGTGGGTGGATCGGCTGGCGGAGCACCGGCGCAATCTGCTGGTCGTCGGCGATGACTTCCAGAGCATCTACTCCTGGCGCGGCGCCGATTTCAAGAATTTCCTGTCCTTTCCCAAGCGCTATCCCCACGTCCAGGTCTTCAAGCTGGAAACCAATTACCGTAGCGCGCCGGAGATCCTCGACCTCGCCAACGCCTGCATCGCCTGCAACCCGGCACAATTCCAGAAAACCATGAAGGCCGTCCGCCCGGGCCACGGCAAGCCGGTGCTGGTGCGGCTGCGCGACAGCGATGCCCAGGCGCGCTTCGTGGTCGAGCGCATCCGCCGGCTGCTGCGCCAGGGCTGCGCGCCGGGCGAGATCGCGGTGCTCTACCGCGCACACTTCCACGCGATGGAGCTGCAACTGGAATTGACCCGCCAGCACATGGATTTTGTCGTCACCTCCGGCATGCGTTTCTTCGAGCAGGCCCACATCAAGGACGTCTGCGCCCTGTTGCGCGTCCTGGTACACCCGGGCGACGAGCTGGCCTTCCTGCGCCTGATGGGCCTGCTGCCGAAGGTCGGCGCCAAGACGGCCGAGCGCCTCTGGCAGAAACTCGGCGGCCGCTGCGAACCGTACCGCCCGGGCTTCGCGGCGGAGTTCACCGCGCTGTTGCCCGCGGCCGCCCGCGCGCCCTGGCGCGCCATCGCCGCCGCGCTGCCGCCCGGCGGACTCGAACAGGTAACCCGCGATCCGGGGGAGCTCCTCCTCCGCTTCAACGCGGTTTTTTACGAAAATTACTCCATCAACGCCTTCGAGAACCACGCGCGCCGCCAGGAGGACATCCAGGGTTTGATCAACTTCACCGCGCGTTACGCGTCCGCCGAGGACTTTCTCAACGAGATGGCGCTGATGACCAACCTCGACGCCGAGGCCGAGGCGCCCGGCGCGGGCGACACCCCGGCGATCAAACTCTCCAGCGTGCACCAGGCCAAGGGCCTGGAATGGCAGGCGGTCTTCGTGCTCTCGCTGAACGAGGGCCTGTTCCCCTCGCACCGCGCCCTGGCGGATAATGCCGACGAGTCCGAGGAGCGCCGCCTGTTTTATGTCGCCGTCACCCGCGCCCGGGACGAGCTGTACCTCTGCGTGCCGGAAGTCCGCCGCGTGCGCGACGGCGGCGTCATGTTCTGCACCCCGTCCCGCTTCGTCACGGAGGTTTCCGCCGACCTGCTGACCGAGGAATATGCCGGGTTCATGTGATGGGACGCAACGCCTCAGCGGCCCGGCGCCA
>JAPLSZ010000066.1 GCA_026398385.1 Kiritimatiellota bacterium
GCGGTCCCAGGCTGGTGCAGCCGGCCAGCATGATGACGGCGAGCAGCGCGAGTGATATCCGTTTCATGGGCTATTCCTTGGGTGGTCGGGTGCGGTGGCACGTGGGGTTAAAAGAACCGGTAGGCTTTACGCAGCAGCGGCTCGGCTTCGGGCAGGTTGGTGCAGCGCACGTTGGGCCCGTCCCATTCCACTTTCTTGCCGAGCCGGACGGCAAGATTGCCCATGACCACCATTTCCGTCAGCGGACCGGCGTGGTCGAAATTCGAGCCGGGCAGCGGCCCCTGGCCCTTGCAGGCTTTGATCCATTCCTGATAGTGGCCCCCGGGTCCGCCCGGCACGCGTGGCAGGGTCGCAGGCGGCGGCTGGAAGGCCTTCTGCTTCTCTTCGGGAAGGATCCGTGGCGATTCGCAGTAATCGCTGCCGTCGAAGATCGAGCCGTTCTCACCGATCAGCAACTGGCCGCCGTCGGGCATGCCCCCCATGGCGGCCATGTCCCTGGGCTTGGCGGGTTTCCGGCCGCCGTCCGACCAAGTCACTTTGACCGGCGGCAGCGCGCCGCGCGCGGGGAACTGGTAGGTGATGACGGACCACTTCGGGCCGGACTCATCCGTGCCGCCGCCGGACTCCGCCTCCACACTGACCGGGTACTTGAGATCCAGCGCCCAGAAGGCCGCGTCCATGATGTGGCAACCCATGTCGCCCAGTGCGCCCGTGCCGAAATCCCACCAGCCGCGCCAGTTAAAGGGCTGGTAGCACTTGTGGTAGGGCCGCTCCGGCGCGACGCCCAGCCAGCGGTTCCAATCCAGGAACGACGGCACCGGCATCTCGCCGGCGGGCCGCTCGATGCCTTGGGGCCAGTTCGGGCGGTTCGGCCAGAAGAGCACTTCGCGGATCGGTCCCACGGCGCCGGCCATGACCATTTCCTTCAGCCGCCGCGTGCCGTCGCCCGCGTGGCCCTGGTTGCCCATGACCGTCACCAGGCCCTGCGTGTGCGCCAGTTCGGTGAGCGTGCGCGCCTCCCAGACCGTATGCGTCAGCGGCTTCTGCACGAACACGTGCTTGCCCATGTTCATGGCCATGAAGGCCACGGGGAAATGCATGTGATCGGGCGTGGAGACCGTCACGGCGTCAATCTGGTCGCCCAAGTCCTTCAGCATCTGGCGGTAATCCTTGTACTGTTTCGCGTTAGGGAAGCGCTGGGCCTGGGAGGCGAGCGGGTTGCGGCTCACATCGCACAGCGCCACGATTTCCTCGCTGGCGACGCCGTCGATGTCCGAAGCGCCCTTGCCGCCGCAGCCGACGCAGGCGATGCGCATTTTCCGGCCGGGATCGCAGAAGCGCTTGGGATTGACCGCCGCCGGTTCGGCTGCCCACGCGCGCAGGCCGGGCAGGGTCACCGCGGCCACCGCCAGGCCCGCAGTCTTCAGAAATTCTCTCCGATCCATGGCGCTCGTGATCATAGCTCGATTCCTTCGCGAAGTCTTATACTGGGCGGCCCGCCGGCAGGGAAGCACAAACATTCATGGCAATAAGAAGTTGCTTTAGCGCGCCCGCCGTGGGGCGCCGTTTTCCGTGCCGCCGGAGTACCGTACGATTTCATGCGGCGATTATTACCCGGCGGCTGGGCCGATCAAGCCCTTTAGGCGCGGGCTTCTTCAGTTTGGTTCCCGTTGGTTGATACGCTGGCGACATTCTGGCACCGCCCCCGCGAAAGAGCAAGCAGGGCGCGACGTGGCCCGGACGGGCGTATGCCCCGCCAGAATCGTCGGCGATGCGGTAAAGCGCATGCAGAAGGCCCGGCAGGCGGCCAGCCGCGCGACGTTCAGAACGTGCGCCTGCGGCCATGGATCGCGGCTTGAAACGCCCCTCCGCCTTGTTGTAGGATGCCGTTTGGTATGGCGTCGTCCTGTGGCCGTTGCCCCGGTAGCTCAGATGGACAGAGTGCTGGATTCCTAAACCAAAAAGGCGCTTTTTTCGCCCTCTTAATTTTCAGCCAGCAAACTCAATATCAATCAATGAATATGCGTAGAAGCCTGCTATCATTGAACGAAAACGATTAGGGCAGATGCGGGCAGCAGATTACTCGTAAAAGCCGCTTCGCACGTCCCAAGCACGTCCCAGGAATTGAAAAGGGTGGGGTGGCCGTCCGGTCAACCGGGCAGCGGCAATCCGCCACGGCCCCGCTCAGCCGGCCAGATTGACCAGCCCGCCCGGCTCGATCAGGTTCCGGCAGGCGGGCGGGCGCGTACAGGCCCGTGAATTTCACTTGACAATTATTCCAGCGTTGCAGCAGGGCGCGGGCCGGCAGGGTTCCGCCCACGTGGGGTAAGGGCGGCGGGCAGCGTGTCTAGCGGCAGCAGGCGGCCGGCGGCGCGGTCAGGACAGGCGGGAAGGGGGCCTACCCTACCCCCGCCGGGGTGTTCCCCCCCGTGTGCGTATGCGTCTGCCCCCGGCGCGGCGTAGCGTAACGGCGCGTAACAGCCCCCCCGGCATATTCCCCCCCGGCCACGGTTGCACGGCAGGCAGGGCGGCGGTTCAGGGCGGCGGCGGATTCGGATTATCCCGACTCTTGGCAGCTTCGATTTCTTCTGCCGTTGTCTTATAGTCTCGTGCCATAAACATCAAGAAACCATAGATAAGCCACACAACCATGAGCATCCAAATTCCGACATTGACGTGAACGGTCGCAACAATAACGCCAGTTATTACGAAGGCTAGAAGAGTAAAAACTATGGTTTGGGTTTCGTAAAGCCCGGCTGCCTCAATCGCCGTTCGTTGGCGGGCAGGCGGGCGTTGTATTTTCTTGCTATCGGCTTGTTCCGGCGGCACGCGCTTTCTTACCTGAAACTTGGTCTGCGAATCTGGTTCCGTTGTCATGTTTCCCTCTATTTCATCGGCTTTGTTATGGCGCTTTCCAAAACGTCTTGCCGTTCGCGTCTTGCAGGCTAATCCACGGCCCATCACTGGCCGCACCCATTAAGGCGCGATTCTTTCCGTTCATGTCGTAGAGAAACACCCCCGGCCCAGCCTTAAATGCACCCATCTGAGCGCGTCTAGTACCGTTCACGTCGTACAGTCCCAGAACAGGCGCGTCCTCGTGCAGAGACAGCATGACGCGGTCCTTGCCGTTCCCATCGGCTAGTCTCAACGCCGGCCCATCCTTGTTCGCGACCAGCATGGCGCTGGGCTTACCGTTCTCGTCGAACAGGCTCAGCCCCGACCCGTCCGGGATCACGCCCAACGCGACACGGCCCTTGCCGCTCGCGTCTAACAGGGTCAGCCCCGGCCCGGCCTTGCCCATGCCCAGCCAGGCGCGGGTTCGCCCTTGTTCATCCAAGACCTCAAATTGCTGGGCGCGGATTGTTTTGTTATCCCCCGGTGTTGCGGCTATGGCCAGGCAGCTTAACAGCAGCATGGCGCCAGCCCCCAGCGTCCAGCGGTTGCGGCGTTGCGCGGCGGTCAAAGCCCGTTCCACTTTTTCCAAGCGTTCTTCCGTTGTCATGCGTCCCCCTTTGTTTTTACGCTGCCGACATTCTGGCACCGCCCCGGCGAAAGAGCAAGGTGGGCGTATGCCACCCCAGCCCGCCAGAATGCCGGCAATGCTGTTTCATGGCCTTTGGCGGCGGCGGTGCGCTGGCCCTTGTCCTGACACGTCCGGCAGCAGTTCCGCGCCGTGGCCCTTTATCCTGACGTAACAAACCGCGCCACCGGGCATCGTAGCGTGACCGCCCAGCCCAGTGGCCTTGGCGGGCATCCTACGCGGCCAAGACGGCCCCCAGGGCGGCGCGTCGGCGGGGAAGGTATCAACAGGCGCGCCGGGCGATCCGGCGGCGTAGGGCAGCGCTGGCGCGCGTGGCGCGACGTAGGCGGGCGCGTGGCGGGGTTGGCTGGCCTCCACGTCTGCCGGGGTGCAAGCGTGGCGGGCAAGGGCAGAGCGATTTACGGCTTGACCGCGTTGCGGGGCGGTTCATTATGGGGCGCGGTCAAGCGGGCGCGGCATTTAACGCTTCAAATGGTTGCCGATAAATGGATTGCAACTGATTGGCAAGCAGATGGTTTGGCGCAGCATATTATAATAGATATCACTGCTGTCCGGTTTAATTTTGGCGAATGTTGATCCTGACCGCATAGAATAAGGCTGAAATAGATGTCATGACCGTTTTCGATTTCATTTTTGGGCGGCAATTTCTGATAGTTTCTCCCTTGACAAGTCAGAGGGAGAACGGTTTTCGCTCAGCTTGCGGACTACCTGCCCCGACACGTGTTCAACCAATGTGTCGAACGATACGGGGGAAACCATCGCGTCCGGCGGATGAGTTGTTGGGATCAGTAAGAAGTGGTTTGAGACTATCAACATCGCAGGTGTGCCACTCAATGACCAAGAACTCTTGAATGCTATCTACTCAGGTCCGTTCGTGACCCTTGCGAAGGCGGAGTTCAGCAACAGCCAGAACTCGAACATCCAGAAGTGGAGCGCGTACATCAAGGGTAGTGCAAACCGGCAGGAGTTCTTGGAGCGGGCGCTGGACTGGGTGAGCAAAGGCGATATCGGCGGCTACATGAGCGCTCATCGCAAGGACAACAATATCAATGAGCTGAAGACCTACTACAACAGCGTGATCGACTGGGTATCAACCGTATTTGTCGACGTTCTCCCAGAAATGAAGGGTTTGGAGTGGGGCAGGCTATACGAGGAGTACCACGGGAAGTACAACGATCCGAAGGAAATGTCGGACGGTGTGAAGAAGTTCGCCGCCGATGACTGCGTGACTAACAGAAAGGGGATCTTCGAGTTTCTATTGGGCGGCTCGCTCAATACGAAGTTATTGGAGGTTCGGGTCTTCGACACACCGGTCAAGCGGGCGACATACGCCAAGCAGACGCAAGCAGACCAGCCCAAGGGGAAGTCCAACTGCCCCCTTTGCGCAGTTGGACACGGCGCAAACAAGAGCAGGATCTATAAGTTCGACGAAATGGACGCCGACCACGTTGCTGCATGGAGCAAGGGCGGCGGAAGTTCGGCCAAGAACTGCCAGATGCTTTGCATTACCCACAATCGGGCGAAAGGTAATCGATAACACGGGCGGGAAACCCTAAGCGGCGAACTGCCAAATGCTGGGCAGGGACGACACAGAAGAGGATCGGCAACCTGAAGAGGGGCTAACTAGAGCGTGGAACACTACGTTTCACCTGGCGCGGATGCCGGGTGAAACGAGTTTCACGCTCGACGTTATTATTACGAAAATTGCCTCCCATAACCAGCCGATACCCGCCATTAGTCCACCAAAACGGTGCAAGCCCGCGCCGGCAGGGCAGCATTTCAAAGCGTCGGCTTGCGGGACAAATCCGGCCCGTCGGCATAGGACTTGAATCGCGGCGGCTCCGGCGGAGGCAGTGCGGGCAGGCTGGGACGCAGTTTGGCGAGCGTCCGCAGCGCGGCCAGTTGCTCGCGCAAAGGCGCACGGGCTATTTTTTCAGCGTCCAATCCACGGAGGACAGCGTGGATCAATTTTGCCACGATTTTCGCTGGATTCGGTTTTCGGCTCATGGATTTCCTTCCTTTTGGGTTGCGGTTTTGCGTTATAACAGGCACACGGTGTTCATTTTATTTTTTCCGCTGGTTGCCGGCCAACTATGGCCAAGCGCCAGCCAAGTCCGGCGACGATCCAGGCGCGGACGGTAAGCCATACCAAATTTGGGATGTGCAAAAGGGCTGCATCCTGTACCATATTTGGTATCCCTACAAACCATGCTGGCGGCGTCCTGTGTCCCCTTCTGCCGTCCCTCCTTCGCTGCTCGGTTGTGCCTCCATTCTGGCCCCCGTCTTCGCTGCGGATTCTTGCATGATGCCTGCGACCTCCGCCCCGCAATCCGTCGGCGCTGCGAGGATGATCGAGTCGTGGACGGGATAGAGCACGCGCCATTCCTTGGATGCTTCCAAGTCAAGGAGCGTGTTCATGGCGGCATTGAGTGCTTCGGCAACCGTGCCTTGGATGGCCCAGGACAAGGTCTTGCCGCGGTGCAGGTGTTCACCCTTCAGCGCTTCGATGCGAGTGCCGCCAAGTGTGGTGACGAACCTTCGTCCACCTTTTCGCGGCTTGCCCTTCGTCCAAACACGATTTTTCAACTGCTCAACAGCATTTGCAATTTTCCCCCACAGCGGATTTTCCAAGACGGTTCCAAGGTTGAGCATCGCGGCTCTCGTGTTCGGCGCGTACATGATGCGGAGAAGCAAACCCTTTGCTAAGTCCCGCGTAATGCCGCACACCGAGGCGAGGCTTTGGTAGATGTCCTCCGGCCATTGCGCAGTGAACATGTTTTCTGATTTGAGCATGTGTTGCAACACGGTCGGTTCTGCTCTCCGATAATCCACTTCGATGGCGAACCAATCCGGCGGCAGACCGGCAGCGATCTTCCCTAAGCGATGAGCGTCGCCTTGGGCGTTTGGGCGTTTTGTGTAAATGCGACCCGTCTTGGCGATGCTCAATGTCGGCGTGACGCTTGCACCTTCCCACGGGATGGAGCGCCCGCGTAGGCGTTTCGCAACGGCCTCGGCGAGGTCCGGTGTATGCTCCCGCAACTGATAATTGACGGATTGGCTTTCCATTTCCGCGATACTCAGGCGGCGGAGTTGGGTTGCTGCGCCGCCAATCACGCCCTGACCTGTTTTCACTTCGATGGCGATGCCGTCAGCTTCGTGTAGCAGGCACTTAACCGAGTTCTTGGTGATAAGCCCCCAGTCGGCAAGCTTCCTATGATTGGCGACCACCGGCTGACCAAAACCAGATTGGACTCGTTCCCCGGCGCGAAGGGCCAGCAAAAGAAACGCGAGACATTTCTTGCGGAGGTAGGGTTTCAAGTTCATCCGCGCCCAAATTTCCCACCGCTCCGCACTGGCGCAGTCATAGGGTTGGTGCGTGGTCACAAATCTCTCCCGTGGCCGGCGGCGGCGTCAGAGGCTTGATGTTGGACTGCGCCAAGTCCCGCTTGCTCGCGTAGGGCTTGCCCTTCCGGCAGGCGCGGCAGGTCGCGCAACAAATGCCGACCAGGTCCGGCCTGAAGCGGATCAAGACGGTGGGCGTCATGCGTCCGCAGCGGTGACAGAATGCGGGGGCGGGGTTCATTGATCGCCTCCCTGCTGCATGGCTGCCAGTGATGCACGGCGCAGGGCTGCGATATGCGCGGCGTCTTGGCGTTCCTGTGCTTGCTCATACTTGAACGCGGACACGTCAATGGCGGCCTCGATGGCCTTCCGCAATTCGGCCTGGAGCAACTTGCGCGGCATGGCGTCCAACTCGACGGCCCGCGTCCCGTGCTCCGCGACGAATCGCGTGTAGTTCATGCTTGAATCATTGGCCTCGATGGATGACGGCAGGTCGTTGTCCTCGATCTGCTCCTGGGTCAGAGC
Source organism: Kiritimatiellota bacterium (assembly GCA_026398385.1). Classification (GTDB taxonomy): domain Bacteria; phylum Verrucomicrobiota; class Kiritimatiellia; order CAIQIC01; family CAIQIC01; genus CAIQIC01. Next base: position 7,409 of record JAPLSZ010000066.1, read on the forward strand.
AACGCGAATCGGATGCACCTTTGTGATGTCGAAGTCATCGCGCATGGATCGGGCGAAGCTCCGCGCAAGCTGCACGCCGTCCGGGTCGTGGTCGGATAGCAGCAGCAGGATCAGCTTATCCTTGCCGCTGGCCTTGTAGCGTTGGGCCATTGCATAACGCGGCGGCAGGCTGCAAAATCCTCTGCCGGTCGTGACCGGGATGGTAAAGAGGGATGCGGTTGCCTCGACGGCAGCGCGTTGGGTTTCCTTTTCGACAAAAATCTCGATGTGATGCGGCTGCCCGCGCATGAGATCGCGCCAGTAGTTCTTAAGAAATTTCTCCTGCTGCTTGGCGACAAAGTCCTCGGGCCGCTGGTAGACCGCCCACGTCGTGACCGGGCGGGTCTCGTCGCAAATGGCCTCCATCGGGATGAGGCCCGCCAACCGCGCCCGCGTGGTGAGGCGGGAAAGTTTGTCCGGGAATTCGGATCTGTTTCTGTAGCCACACGTCCCGGTGTTCCTCCACTATCTTGAGCACGGCCTCCAAAAAAGCCTTGGTAGTGATTTCGGCACGTGGCTTGCGAGCGCCCATCTCCATGTTGGTGTCGCGGGCAATCCGTTGGCGCGCTGCCCGGTATTGGATCAAATCGTCGTAAGCCGTGTCGGGGTCGGTGTCGGCCGCGACCTCTGCGACACGTTCATCGAACGTTTTTTCGCGTTGTTGATTGCGCTGGCGCAGTTCCTTCAGCCGTTCATCCGGCGACAGGTCCATGAAAACAACATCGTCCGCGATAGTGACCGGCACGGCATTAAGCCCGAGGTGCTTCGCCGCGGCCAATCGCCGGTGACCGGATAGCAGGTAGGTGTCTGCTGATACCTGCAAGGGTGTTAAAATCCCGTGGTTCCGCATGGACTCGACCAGGGCCGCGTCATCGGCATTGGCCAAGGTGAACCGGCCGTAAAGCAGGTTGTTCTCCGCAGCCATTTTGATGTCACTTGGGAAGAATTGCACTAGTGCAATTCCTGACGCGGCGGCTACGTGCTTCGCGTGCTCGGAAATCGTCCTGGCTGGTAGTGAGGTGGGGGCGATCATGATTCGCCTCCAACCGCTTCGATGCGGAATTTCGCCAGGGCGCGGTCAAGGTCGGCGATGCGGAACAACACCGTTCTATGGCCCAGTTTCATGTGGGGTAATTTTCTCTGGCGCATGAATACTGCCAACGTGCGTTTCGACATTCCGCCCAGGTACTGGCAAGCGGCCGTCCGGCCATGCAAATAACCGGGCAAGATGGCGGTGGGGGTGTTCGTTTTCATCGGCGTCCTCCCCGGTTCGCAAAGTCTGTGAACAGGGTGGCGACGGGGCAGCCCAATGCCTTGGCGATGGCTTTTGCCGTCGCCTGGGTGGGGCGGATGCGCTGAACCACGAGCTGATTTACGGTTCGCTGCGAAAGACCCGCTACAGCAGCAAGGGCTACTTGCGACAAGTCGCGGCGTCCCATTGCGGCCAGAAGGGCCGTATTGCGACGGGGTGATTTTCGAGTTTCCATGTTCCGGCTCCTTGCCCCAAAAAGGGCAATCAATCACGCAACCTTCGCTGCGTGTCGCCGGACATGGCATGTGCCACGCCGGGAGCCAAACACGGACTTGCGGCATTAGGCCGAAAGGAATGTGTTTAGCCTGGGTGGACGGGACTGTTTTGCACCCATTGGTCGTCCCGCGTTTTGCTGGCCACCAGAAATTCTTAAAAGCTTCCGTTGCTTGCCAAAGCGAGTTTTCCAAAAGATGGTAGAAGGTCGCTTCTCCAGCCGCGTGAAGTATAAAAGGGCACCGTGGTCAGGGCCGTGCCGGAACTTCGCCACCGCAAAGAGCATACGCGCCAGCGGTATGCCGGGCGGCGCAATCAAACGCCGGAGATCGGCGGCAGGAAGCCAGTGATCAAAGCGGTGGCCTTCGACGGGCAATACTTCGCCGATACCCGCCGGCATGGTGAATTTTGGCTTGCGGGCACGATGTTCGGTTGCGAGAAAATAGCGGAACGTCATGACAAATGTTTTTCCGAGGGCGCGAACAACCGATGCTGTATCACCATCCGGCAGCGTGATTCGCTCCCGGTGAATTTGCCGAATATGCGATTTCAATGCTGTGTAAAAATCTATCACAAAAGAACAATACCATCATCTCGCACTTTGTCAAGCAGAATTATTGCGTCAATAATTTGGGTTTCTTGTCGTTGGTTAGGACGCCACGGCGGGCAGTTGGATGATTTGCGCCTCGCGGGTGGGCAGGATTTTCCAATAGGCGGCGGCGTCCGCCGGCTTGACGAGGTTGCGGTAGTGGTTGAACAGCACGTCAGGCCGGGTGTGGCCCAGTTCCAAGGCGGTTTTGGAAATGTCCTGAAACTGCGCGAGGTGGTAGCTGGCGAAGCTGTGCCGCAGGCCGTTGTGGGGCCATTGGGCGAGGCCGGCTTGTTTCATGATGCGCGGACGCCAGCGCACGACGACGGCGGACGGTGGGCATATCCGGCCAGCCGTTTGACAGTAGGGCAGCAGCCAAGCCCGCAAGTTGTCCGACAGGGCGACATGACGCTGGCGGCGCTTCTTGGCGATCTTGGGGCTGACGGTGATGAGCTTGGCCTGAATATCAACGGCGCTCCAATCCAGTTTTTCGATCTCCGCCGACCGCAGGCCGGCGAAAAACCCGATGGCTATGGCGGGAACCAAACGGGGATAAACATTTTCCGTGGCTTGCAAAAGGCGCTCGGTTTCGGCCACGGTGAATATTTCCGGCAGGGTTTCATCCAACGCCACTTTCTCAATGGCAGCGGCCGGGTTCAATTCCAACAAGCCCTTTTTCATGGCGAAGTTGAAGAACCCCATAATGGCACGCCTGTAGTTGGCGCGGCTGACGCCTTCGTACTTGTTCGCGTCCAGCCAGCCGGTCAATTCGGCGGCGGTCAACGTGTGCATGGGGCGGCTGCCAAACTTTTTGACCAGCTTCCCGATCCGGCATTTGATGTCCGTCAGCGTGTCCGGCCGCCGTCCCGCTTTGCGCTTGGCGTCCAGGTAGTCGGCGAGCAATTCGCTCACCGTGCGCGTTCCGCCGGCGGGCCGATGGTGTCGCAAATAAAAGGCGACGGCCTTGGACAGCGGAATGTTGCCCAGTTGCTGGAAGGCTTCGACCGCTTGCAGCCTTTGCGAATTGTTCAACGCAAAAGCGGATGTGCCACGGTTGGCAACCTCGATGCGCTTCTGTTCAGCGTATGTCTCGGCCTCGGCCAGCGTAGGCCAAGTACAGCGTTTGCGTTCTCCGTTGTGATTTACTTCGACTTGAAACACCTGCCCCCGTTGGCGTATGATGGCCCCCTGATGAAACCATTTCCGGCGATAGGTCTTGCTCATGGCTCGCTCCCTTTCTGGCGGCGGATGTCCTTATCTGCCGTCACCGGGAAACGTACCACAAACGTCCCAAGAGCGCAAGTGGAAAATATACGAAACTTATAAAAGCATTGATACCATTGATTATTGCCCCGGTAGCTCAGATGGACAGAGTGCTGGATTCCTAATCCGGAGGTCGCGGGTTCAATTCCCGCCCGGGGTACCACAGAGCGATGCGGGGCCTCAACTGTGGCTGAGGTTTTTTCCCGGTGGGCGGGACTTCCAGCGCTACTCTGCGTAGTCCGCGAAGGCTGCCTTCGCTTCCTGCTTCGCTCGGAAGCTTCGCAGGACAAGACGAAGCACGAGTCCCGCGTCCGGGCAGGGTCGGACAGCCTGTCCCGCGGCTCAGGTCAGCCCAATTCCGCCTCGGTATCCTGCTTCAGCCGGCGCAACTGGCCGCGCAGGGCAATCTTTTTCAGGGAACTCATCCGGTCCACGATCAGTTGGCCCGCGAGGTGATCGAGTTCATGCTGGACCACGCGCGCCAGGAATTTGCGCACGACGCGTTCCTGCGGCCGGCCCTCCAGGTCCAGATAGCGCAGCGTGATTTCGACGGGCCGGGAGATGGGCGCGACGATGTCCGGGAAGCTCAGACAGCCTTCCTCGCTGATCGCCTCCGCCTCCGACGATTGGATGGCCGCCGGATTGAACAGCACCCACGGCATGACCAGATCGGGATGCCAGCGCGTCTGGGTGGCTTCGTCCGTGTCGTAACTGGCGGGGATCTCGATGGTGCACAGGGCCTCGCGGCGCCCAATCTGGCAGGCCGCCAGGCCGACGCCCTGCCGCGCCCGCATCGTGGCAATCATATCCCGCGCCAGTTGGCGCAGTTCCTCGTCCACCTTCGCCACCGGCCAGGCCTGTTGACGCAGGATCGGATCGCCATAGTTTCGAATGGTGAGTTTCATGAGCCGAGCGACGTCATAGTATACCCGAAAACCCCCGGGCTGCAATCCGCGACTTGCCGCTGTGCCGTCTTTCGTCTACATTGAATCCATGAATTCCGTCTTGGTGGTGATACCCACCTATAACGAGAAGGACAACGTCCGCAACCTGGTCCAAGCGGTCGAGCAGTCCTGTCCCGCGGCCGATCTGCTGTTCGTGGACGACAACTCGCCGGACGATACCGGTCAGATTCTGGACGGCCTGGCCGCGGCGGATGCGCGGGTACACGTCCTGCACCGGCCGAAGAAGCAGGGTCTCGGCCGCGCCTATCTTGCCGGTTTCAAGTGGGCGTTGGCGCAGCCGTACGAATGGATCTGCGAAATGGACGCCGATTTTTCCCACGATCCTGCCGATCTCCCGCACCTGCTGGCCGCGGCGCAAACGGCCGACCTCGCGCTGGGCTCGCGTTATGTCGGCGGCGTCCGGGTCATGAACTGGCCCATGAGCCGCCTGCTGCTCAGCAAGGGCGCCGCGCTATATACCCAGTGGATCACGGGGTTGCCGGTCATGGACCCCACGGGCGGCTTCAAATGTTTTGAAGGGCAGTCGAAAATGAATGCGCAGATTGTTCGCGAGGCGCGCTGGATGGTGTGGAAGCTGCTGCTGCGCGCGCGCGGCCGCCGCCGCCCGCGCGGCGTGCATCCGCGCAGCGTGTCGGCCGCCGGAGGCGTGGCATGACAGCGTCCCAACCCTTTCCGCTGCTGCGTGCGCTGCGGATCAAGCAGTGGACCAAGAACCTCATCATCTTCGCCGCCTTTATTTTTGCCCTGGGCGACCGCCAGCAGCAGGTGGACTGGCGCCTGTTCGGCACGGTGTTCCAGGCTATGCTGGCCTTCTGCCTGATCTCCAGCGGCGTGTATTTGATCAACGACGCGCGGGATCTCGAGCTGGATCGCGTCCATCCCGTCAAGCAGCGTCGACCCATGGCCGCCGGCGAGCTCGGCGTGCCGCCGGCGCTGGTCCTGGCGGCGGCGCTGCTCGTGGCGGGCCTGGTCTGGAGCGGGTGGCTGGCGCGCGATCTGCTCTGGATCACCGGCGGCTATGTCGTCATGCAGTTGGCGTATTCGCTGGGGCTGAAACGGGTGGCGATGGTGGACTTGTTCGTGATTGCCGCGGGCTTCGTCCTGCGCGCGCTCGCCGGCGCCGTGGCGATTCATGTCGCCATCTCGCACTGGCTGTTGTTGTGCGCCATGCTGCTCGCGCTGTTCCTGGCGCTCTGCAAGCGCCGCCACGAAAAGGTGGTTTTGGGCCGGCTGAGCATGGCCCCCACGCGGCCTAGCTTGCTGCAGTACGACGAGCGGGTGCTCGACCAGCTCATTGCCATCGTCAGTTCCGCCACGCTGGTCTGCTATGCGCTGTACACGCTCTGGCCCGACACGGTCGCCAAATTCGGCACGGACCGCCTGGTGCTGACCGTACCCTTTGTCATCTTCGGACTCTTCCGTTACCTGGATCTCGTTTATCGCCACGAACGCGGGGACCGGCCGGAACAGATCCTGCTGACCGATCTGCCCCTGCTGGTGGATCTCGCGCTCTACGGCCTGACGGTCCTCGTCCTGCTCATGGTTGCGCGCCAGTAAAGACCCGACCGTCCGGACTTGGGCCGCCGAGCTGGTTTTGCTTGTATCCGCAGTGGTTTATTCTATCTTTCCTTAAACGGATGGGCTGACTCATGAAGGAATTAGGCATCGGCTTGCTGGGGTTCGGCACGGTAGGCGCCGGGGTGGTGGAAGGATTGCAACGCAACGGCGCACTGTTGGCGGCGCGACTGGGCGTCCAGTTCCGGCTGCGCAGCATCGCCGATCTGGATCTCGAGCGCGATCGCGGCGTGGCGGTGGACCGGTCCTTGCTGACGCGCGACGCGGCGGCGGTGGTCCGCGATCCGGCCGTGAATGTGATCGTGGAGTTGATCGGCGGTTGCGGCGTGGCCCGGCAACTGGTCCGCGAGGCGCTGGCGTTGGGCAAGCCGGTGGTGACGGCCAATAAGGCGCTGCTGGCGGAGCATGGCGCAGAAATCTTCCAGGCGGCCGAGGCACGGCAGACGCCGGTCTATTTCGAGGCCAGCGTCGGTGGCGGTATCCCCATCATCAAGGCGCTGCGCGAGGGCTTGGTGGCCAACCACATCGGCAGCATCTACGGCATCCTCAACGGCACCTGCAACTACATCCTGACCCGCATGGAGCAGGAGCAGGCGCCTTTTGACGCCGCGCTGCGGGCGGCGCAGGCGGCCGGTTATGCCGAGGCGGAACCCAGCCTGGATATTGACGGCCACGACACGGCGCATAAGGCCGTTTTGCTCGCTTCGCTGGCCTGCGGTTACGCGGTGCCG
>JAPLSZ010000216.1 GCA_026398385.1 Kiritimatiellota bacterium
AACCCGCCTGCGGTGAGCGTGCCGAATCCGTAGGCGGGGCCTATCGCCGGGGCGGAGCCCCGGCCTGCAGTCTTATCGCGCTTGCGTTGCAGCGGGCTTTTCCGTACATAACGCGCATGGCGCAACCTGTTTCCAATATACTGTTCGACCTCGGCGGCGTGCTGTTGAATCTCAACTACGCCGAGGGGCTGAAAAATATATTGCCGCTGTGCGATCCGCAGCGCCGCGTGAACAGCCGGCAGTTTTTCGGGCTGCTGGCGCGTGATCCGAGCATGGCCGAGTACGAGCGCGGCGCGATCAGCGCCCCGGAATTCTTCAACCGGTTCGTGGCGCTCACCGGGTTCCACGGCGCGTTTCACCAATTCCGCGACATCTGGCTGGACATCTTTTCGGAAAATCAGCCGATGCTCGCCTTCGCCCGCGAGCTCGCGCAGCGCTACGACACCTACCTCTGCAGCAACGCCGGCGACATGCACTTCCCCTGGATCTATGAGCGGTTTCCGGCGCTCAATTTTTTCAAGGGCGATGCTGTCTCCTGCAATCTGGGCGCGGTCAAACCCAACCGCGCCTTCTACGAAAAGGCGCTCGCCAAGTTCGGGCTCCGGCCCGAAACCTGCCTCTTTATTGACGACCGGCCGGAAAACGTCGAGAGCGCCGTGGAATTCGGCATCCCGTCCATCCAGTACACCACCGCGCCGGAGACCATCACCGCCGTCAGCGCGTTGTTGAACGGGCCGGCGGGATCCGCTGCCGGAGCCTCATGAGCCGCGGGGTGCACAAGATCCTCGTGTTGATGAGCGCCCGCGCCGGCTTGGGGAAGTCGGCCGGCGCCATCACCCGCGCAGTGCGCCGATACTGGGACCAGCCGGGGAACGAACTGACCTTTCACTCCAGCATGAGCCCCGACGACAGCCGCCGCCAGATCGAGCGCGCGCGGCATAACGGCACGGAAACCCTGCTGATTGCCGGCGGGGACGGCTTGGTCAACAGCGTCGGCCCGGAGCTGCTGGGCAGCGCCCTGGCCTTGGGCGTCCTGCCGACCGGCAGCGGCAACGGTTTTGCGCGGCACTTCAACATTCCCCTGAATCTGGACCGGGCCGCCCGCGCGCTGGCCTCCGCACGGCGCCAGAACATCGATGTCGGCACGGCCAACGGCCGGCCTTTTTTCGTCACCTGCGGTCTGGCCTGGGATGCGGCGCTGGTGTGCTCGTTCGAGAAATCGCCCATCCGCGGCCTGGTGCCCTATTTTCTGGCCGGCGCCATCGAGTACTTCGCCTACGAGCGCCAGCCGTTCGAGGTCCTGTTCGACGGCTCGGAGACGTTGCGCTTCCCCGACCCGATGCTCTTCACCATCGCCAACCTCACCGAGTACGGCGGCGGCGCGAAAATCGCCCCGCAGGCCCAGGCCGACGACGGCCTGCTGGAACTCGTCGTCATTGCGGGCCAGGATTTTAACCGCCTGCTGGCCAGTTTCAACCGGCTGTACGACGGCACGCTGGACCAGCATCCCGGGGTGCTCTCGCGCCGGTTTCGCCAGCTCGACGTGCACCGCGCCCGGCCCGCGCCGATCCAGGTGGATGGCGAACTCGTCGCCACCCGTGAGGCCGACGTCGCCATCCGCGTCCTGCCCAAGGCGCTCACCGTGCTCGTGCCGGAGGCAGCGAAAAAGCGGTAGCCGTGTAAAGCAGAACGCTGCGAGGCCGGCGCGAAGTTAAGACGGAAGACGCAGAGGAAGAAGTCCGCTTGGCGTCTGGTGCTGTCCTTCGCCGCTGCGCTGTCACTCGTCGCCGGTGAGAAGCTGGATGACCTCGACCGCCGTGGCGGCGTGCAACAGCCGTTCGCGGATCTGCGGGTCGCTGAGTTGCCGGCTGACTTCGGCCAGGAACTGGATGTGGGGGCCAGTGCGGCTCTCGGGCGACAAGGTCATGACGAAGATGTGCGCGGGCTGGCCGTCCAGCGATTCAAAGTCCAGGCCCTCCGGCTTGAGGCCGACGAGCGCGACGAGGTTGTCCACCGCGTTGGTCTTGCCGTGGGGGATGGCGAGACCGTTCTGCATGCCGGTGGACATTTTCCGCTCGCGTTCGATGATCGCCTGGAGCGCCGCCTGGCGGTCCTTGATCAGACCGGCGGCCACCAGCGTGTCTACCATCTCTTCGATCACGGCGATCTTGGTGGTGCTTTTCAGCCCCATCACAATCGTCGCTGGAGTCAGCACCTTGTTCAGGTTCATGTATGCGTCCAAGCAATAAATATGGATTAGAACCGGCTTGCAGGTCAATAACGAATCGGCGCACCGTGTTTTTTTCCTTGGCGGCCGCTCGTGGAAACCCTAGGGTAGTCCGTGAGTTCCCGGCTCTGCGCCGGCGACAGGCCGGCGGGGGTGGGGACAATAAAACATCACGGGGGGAGGCTGCATGAAAGCGACGATGGATCAACAGGCCCGTAAAGAACTCGCCCGGCTTGCGCGACAAACCGGTCTCGCGGTGGCCGGCGGGAAAATCCGGCGCACGTCGTCGCGCTTCTGCCTGGGCGTGGAGCATGGCGATTACAATGGCACCGAGCTCTTCGGCGTCGGCACGGACCGCTTCATCTGGATGGCCTACCAGTCCAACGGCACCGACCGCATCCGCCTGTTCAGCGGCAATTTCGCCCAGGACGGCGTCGTCGAGTTCCAACTCGGCCGGGTCCCGCCGCCGAAGTCGGCGGAGGTCGCCGACACCTGGGCGCGGTTCCCGTACGGCGTGGACTTCGTCCTCCAGCGCGCGGGTTTCCAGATGACGAAGGGCTTTGACGCGGTGCTGTGGGGCAACATCCCCGGCGGCGGCATGTCGCGCTCCGCCTCGTTGACGATCAATCTCATGCTCACCGTGCTCGAGGTCAACGGCCTCCGGATCAAGGACGGCCTGCAGGCGGTGGACCTGGCGCAGGCGGTGGAGAACGACTACATCGGTTCGCCCTGCGGCAAGCTCGACCAGATCATGATTTACTTCGCCAAGGACGGCATGGGCACCCACTACAACCCGAAGAACCGCACGATCAAATATGTCCCCCTCGGCCGGGGCGCCATGGATTTCCGCATCGTCAGCCTCGACACCGGCACGGTCCGGCCGGGCCTCGAAAAATCCACCTATAAAATCCGCCGCGCGGAATGCGACGAACTGGCCGCGCTGGCCGGCCAGGAATTCGGCCTCCAGTGCCTGGCCGACGTGCGGGACGAGCGGTTGTACAAGAAGATCATGGATCGCTTCGGTCCGACGCATCCCGCGCTGTGCGAGCGGCTGAAGTACATCTACTTCGCCCAGCAGCGCTTTTACCGGATGCTCAAGGCCTGGAAAAAGGGCGATGTGGAGACGGTGGGCCGCATCTTCCGCGAGGACGGCCTCGGCCTGCGCGACGACTACAGGATTTCCGGCCCCGAGCTGGAAACCATGTGCGACCTCGTCCGCAGTGTGCCCGGCGTGCTGGGCGAGCGCATGCTCGGCGGCGGCGACAAGGGTGCGGCGGGTGCGCTGGTGAAGGCCCAGGCCGTGCCGGCGCTCCAGGCCGCCGTGGCGGCGGGCTATCCACGCAGCCGCCCCGACTACGCCGGAAAGTACGCGGTGCACGTCTGCCGCGTGGTCGAGGGCGTCAAGGTTCTGCCGGGGCTGTAAGCCGCGGAAATTTTTTGCTTGGCGTGGCGTCGCAAAGCGCCTATCGTGACCGCGCTTTTCGGTCGGCAACAAGATAAGGAGTTCCGGTATGCAACTGGTCAACCTGCACGTGTTGGATTACATCATCCTGGCGATCTACGTCGTGTTCGTCCTGGGCATCGGGTTCGCGCTGAAGCGCTACATGAAGACCTCGTCGGACTTTTTCATGTCCGGCCGCAGCATTCCGACGTGGGTGACGGGGCTGGCGTTCATCTCCGCCAACCTGGGCGCGCTGGAGCTGGTGGGCATGGCCGCCAGCGGCGCGAAATACGGCATTGCCACCGCCCACTTCTATTGGGTGGGCGCGATCCCGGCGATGGTGTTTCTGGCCGTGTTCATGATGCCGTTCTACTACGGTTCCAAGGCGCGCTCGGTGCCGGAATACCTGAAGATGCGCTTCGACGAGCGCGTGCGCTGCCTCAACTCCATCTCCTTCGCCGTCATGACGCTGTTCGCCTCGGGCGTCTCCATGAACGCGCTGGCCAAGCTGCTCCACCAGTTGCTCGGCTGGGATTACAACGTCAGCCTCTGGATCACCTCGGCCGTCGTGCTGGTGTACGTGCTCAAGGGCGGGCTGACCTCGGCGATCTATACCGAGGTGCTGCAGTTTTTCATGATCGTGCTCGGCTTCGCGCCGGTGGTTTATCTCGGCCTCAAGGACGTGGGCGGCTGGGACAAGCTGACCGCGACGCTCGGCCAGGTGGCGCAGCATCCGATGGCGGTGGATTTGAATACCAAGGCTTTCCAGACGAATGCCTGGACCAGCGCCTGGCAGCCCCTGCTGGCCGGCCCGACCAGCAACCCGATGGGCGTGGATATCTTCGCCATGGTCTTCGGCCTCGGGTTCGTGCTCTCCTTCGGCTACTGGTGCACGAATTTCCTGGTGGTCCAGCGCGCCATGGCCGCCCGCAACATGGGCGCCGCGCGGCGCACGCCGCTGATCGCCGCCGTGCCGAAAATGATCTTACCCGTGCTCGTGATCCTGCCCGGCATGCTCGCCGCCGCGCTGGCCTTCACGGCCAAGGATGGCTACCGGCTGCCGCCGCTGCCGATCAAGAACATCCCCGCCGCCGTGCAGGCGGTCAAGACCGCGCCGGCGGACCCCGTCGCCGCCCTCGCCGCCATCAAGCAGACCGTGGGCCTGAAGATGAACGACGCCAAGCTCACCGCGCTGGTCGCCGCCAGCAAGACGTTGACGGACGAGCAGATCAAGACGCGCGTGCAGGACGCCGTGGCGGACAACGACTACGACGGCGTGATCCTCTCCCTGGTGAAGAAATACTGCCCCCCGGGCATGCTGGGCCTGGCGTTGACGGCGCTGCTGGCCTCGTTCATGTCCGGCATGGCCGGCAACGTCACGGCGTTCAATGCGGTCTGGACCTACGACCTCTACCAGGCCTATATCGCCAAGAACAAGAGCGATGAGCACTATATGTGGATGGGGCGCGCCGTGACCATTGCGGGCATCCTGCTGAGCATCGTCTGCGCCTACCTGGTCAGTCACTGGTCCAACGCGATGGACATCATCCAGCTCGTCTTCGGCTTCGTCAACGCGCCGCTGTTCGCCACGTTCCTGCTGGGTATGTTCTGGAAGCGCGCCACAGGCACCGGCGCCTTCCTGGGTTTGCTGGGCGGCACGCTGACCTCGGCGCTCTTCCACGCCCTGACTTCCGCGGCCGGCAACGTCCCCGGCATCAAGGGCGGCTACCTCACCGTGCTGCAGGTTTTCCCCAGCGACATGGCCCAGAACTTCTGGCTGGCGAGCTTCGCGTTCATGGCCTGCTTCCTGCTCACCGCCGGCATCTCGCTGGCGACGGCGCGGACCAAGACCGACGAGGAGCTCAAGGGCCTGGTGTACTCGCTGACGCCCAAGCTGAAAGCTGAGGAAGGCCCCTGGATCCTGCGTCCGGCGGTACTGGGCGTGATCCTGCTCGCGGGCTGCGTTGTGCTGAACTGGATGTTCTTCTAAGAATAAGGAGCAAGCGTATGTTGGATATTCGCTGGCCAATCGGACTCATGTTCGCGCTCGTGGGCGCCATCCTGATCGTGTACGGGTTGATCACCGGGTCGGACGCCGGCCTGTATCATCGCTCGCTGGACATCAACATCAACCTGGTCTGGGGCGTGGTGCTGGTGGTGTTTGGCGGACTGATGCTGCTCTTTGCCTGGCGCGGCCAGAAAACCGCGGCGCCGAAGTAGACCGCTGTCTTGGTAGGGGCGCAGGCTGGCGGCGCCCGATCAGCGTTGAGTGCATGAAGGCGGGTGCAGCAAGCCTGCACCCCTACAATCAACCTACATCACCTGGCAGCGCGGGCAGAGATGCGTGCCGCGCTGTGCGACCACGATCTTGCACAGGGGCACGCCGCAGCGCGGGCACGGCGCCCCCGTCCGGCCGTAGGCCTGTAGCCTGGTCCGGTACTGTCCGCGCTCGTGGTGCGGCGCCGTAAAATTTCCTTCGCCCAGTCCCAGCGTCGTGCCGCGGTGCCGGATGGCGCCGCGCAGCACCCGCCGGATGGCCATCCACAAAGCCCGCGCCGCGGCTGGTCGGACCGTGTGGGCCAGGCGCTGGGGATGCAGCCGGGCCGCCCATAGCGCTTCGTCCACATAAATGTTGCCCAACCCGGCGAGGAACGTCTGGTCCAGCAGCAGCGGCTTGAGCTGCCGCCGGTGCCGCGCCAGGCGCTGCGCAAACGCGGCGGCGGTCAGCGGGCCCTCCAGCGGTTCCGGTCCCAGCCGGCGGAGCTGGGCGTCGTCGTCGGTCGCCAGCCGCCAGCGGCCGAACCGCCGCGGATCGCGGTAGATCAGCGTGCGCCCGTCATCGAGCGTCAGACGCAGGTGATCGTGCCGGTCGCGCGGCGGCAGCCGGCGCACCAGGTGCAGGTGGCCGGTCATCCGCAGGTGGAGCGTCAGCAGCCCGCCCGCTTGGAACCGGAAGACGATGAACTTGGCGCGGCGCTCGATGGCCGCGATGATGCGGCCCGTCACCCGGCGCGCGAAGGCGCGCGGCGTGGCGCCGGCGATGACGTCCGGATGCCGCACCGCCACGCGGCGGATCCGGCGGCCGGCGAGGCCGGCCGCGCGCAGGTCGCGCACCACGGTTTCCACTTCCGGCAGCTCGGGCATGGCGGGAATATACACGCTGCGCGAAATTTTCCCAACACCGGAGCCGCTGGTGTCAAGACTCGTTAGAAATGTCCCCATTCTGGACTCATTAGAAATGTCCCCTATTCATGTGGTTGCTGCCGTAGCGTGAGGCTTGGCGGCAGCTCGGTTTTCCGCCCCCCGAGAATGGGCCATATAGCACGTCGGAGGG
>JAPLSZ010000222.1 GCA_026398385.1 Kiritimatiellota bacterium
GTTAGCTGACCACCCGTTTCGGTCCACCCCAAAAAAGTGGTAACTTTCGACCGAAATCAGTGGTCACTTTGCTCCGAAATCACTGGTAACTTATTTCCGAAACGCTTGGTAACTTTGCTCCGAAATCCGCACAGTATGACCTTATCGCCAGCGACGCCCCTAAGAACCACCATGTGACTGAGGCCTTACGGCCGAAGACAGCACCCCGCTGTACTGACCACGTTTCACAGACAAGCGCGGCGGAAAGGAACCTAACATTAAACTATCCGGCCGGATGGTTTATTGTTAGGTGGCGGCGCGGGACTACCTGGCCAAAGCGCGCCGTGCGGCTCGTCTTGGTACGGTCGCCGGGACCTTATTCATCGTGCAGGGCGCGGACAGGGGCGAGCCTGAGATGGCCAAACGTATGCGTTCTAAACAATTAGTGACAAGCATTTTATATAGAAAGCATGCGATTATTTCATCAGGCAGATCTCAAGCCATCAATATGCGCAACTCCGGCGGCGTGCCGCTGCGCTGACCACGTTTCACAGACAAGCGTGGCGGAAAGGAACCTAACATTAAACTATCCGGCCGGATGGTTTATTGTTAGGTCACTGTGGGGAAAGCCGGGCCAAAGCACTCCGTGCGGTTCGTCACGGGATGGCCGCTGTGGCCCCATGCGTCGCGCATGGCACGGACAGGGTTCAGCCGTGTGGCGCGATAGGCCGGCTCGGCTTACTTGATGCGGATGGGCAGGACGATGAAGGGAATGCCCATCAGGTGCAGCCGGCGCTGGATTGAAAAAATGATGAAATTATAGAACCAGCGCGCGAAGAGGTTTTCCTCGGGAAAAACCAGTTGTCCGCCAAAAAACACGGCGTTGGGGAAACGACGCACAATCTGCGGCGCCAGGGTTTCGATCTCTTCGGCCACGTCCTGGCTGACCGACCCGACGCTTTCGGCGCACAAGCCCTGGGACCGGGCGTAGCGCACGTATTGCTCCAGATCGTCGGTCACGGAGCCTTGCAGGCGCTCCACCTCCTGCGTGCCCTTGAAATTACCGACGTCAATGATGCCCACCTGGACGAAAATGAAGTTGTGGAACGTCTGGCCGAACAGGCGCAGGATGGCGAACAGCGTATGGAGGCCGAGGCCGTTGAAGCCGTTGACCAGCAGCACGGCGGTTTTGTCTTTCGGGTCGCAAAACCCTGTCGCCACCGGCGCCGGCGGGGCCTCGGCCAGCGACGCGTTGGCCACCTCCACCAGGTCGTTGAGCCGTTCGAGGTGGCGATAGGTCGCCCGGTAATAGCCCCGGATGAGATACGTGATTCCGATCAGCACGCCCGTGACGGTAAGCGTGATCCAGCCGCCTTCGTAGAACTTGGTGACGGTGACGGTGACGAGGATGAAAACTGTCACCAGCAGTCCGACGGCACTCATGGCCAGCTTGCGCCGCCATACCGGATTCTGGCGGCGCGTCTGCCACCAGTGTCGCAACATACCCAATTGCGAGAGGGCAAAAGTGATGAACACGTTGATGGAATAAAGCACCACCAGCACCCGCACATTGCCGCCGGTAAACCACAACACGGCCAGCGCAGCGGAGGACATCAGCAGCACGCCGTTGCGGGTGACCAGATGGTCCGAAAGGGTGGCAAAGAGGCTGGGCACCCAGCGGTCGAGCGCCATGTTGGCCAGCACCCGCGGGCCGCCCAGAAAACCTGTTTGCGCAGCAATGAACAGGATTGCGGCTTCGGTGAACAGGGTGACGAAGATGAACGCCCGCGCCGGCGTGGAGGCCCAGGTCGCGGTCAGCCGTTCCATCAGCACGGCATTAAGTGTCTTACCCGACGCCGGCGTCACACCGCACAGAAAATAGGCCGTGAGCAGTCCCAAGGCAATGAAGGCCAGCGAAATCATCATGTACCGCATGGTGACACGGGCGGTGTGTACTTTCGGCTCGCGCAGAATCGGCAGGGCATTACTGACGGCTTCCAGTCCGGTATAGGTGCCGGCGCCCATGCTGTAGGCGTGCAGCAGCAGGAGCAGCAGACCGGCGGTGCCGATTTGCCCGCGCAACTGTCCGACGTCCGCCACGGCCTGGTGCGTCAGCGCGCCGAGCTGGTCGCCCCGCAGATAAAAAGCATAGAAGATGGCGAAAACATGGGTGAGCACGAACAGCAGAAAGAGCGGCACCAGCGGCGCAACGGATTCCTTCACCCCGCGCAGGTTGAGCACGGTAAGCACCGTCACGCACACCACCACCACGCTCATTTTCCCTGAAAGCCAGTCGGCCGGCAGAAAACTAAAAAGGGCGTCGGCGCCGCTGGCGATGGAAATGGCAATGGTCAGTACATAGTCTATCAGCAGCGCACAGCCGGATACTACGCCGGCAAAGGGCGAAAGCAGCTTGCTGGCCGCCACGTAGCCGCCGCCGCCGGAGGGAAACAACTCGATGACCTGCGAATAGCTGAGGCCGATGATGAAGATGGTCACGGCCGTGGCGAAGCCGATCAGCACACCCAGATAGCCGTGCCCCCCCAGTGCGCGGAAGGCTTCTTCCGGGCCGTAGCAGACCGAGGACAGACCGTCGGCGCCCAGACCGACCCACGCCAGGAAAGCCACCAGCGAGAGCTGGTGAAAGACCTGCTTGTCCAGCGGATTGCGGTCGCGGCCCAGCAGGAATATCTTCACCCGTTCGTAGGCTTGGATCAAATTCATGGGTAACCGGATCTGAATATACAAGAACCGGTCCGGCATTAGAAGCCGATTCGTGTAAAGAGTTTTGTTTCAAATGTTTGTAAATAATTACAGGCGGCTTTCACGGGGCGGGAAACCGGCCGGATGCTCCAAGACGTGGAAAATCAGGTGGCGGAGCGCCGGCGCAGAAACCATTTGACCGCCTCCATGGCCCACAGCGGCAGCGAAGAGAGCGCCAGGACCAGTAACCAGTCCACGGCGCTCAAGGGCTCGGTCTTGAAGATGATGTCCAGGAAGGGGATCGTAATCACCACGATCTGCAACAGGAACGAGATCCCCGTCGCCAGCAGCAGCTTCGGGTTGGAGAAGAGGCCGAGGGCAAACAGGGAGCGGGTCTGGCTCCGGCAGTTGAACGCGTGGAAGAGTTGCGAGCACGACAACACGGCAAAAGCTGCCGTGCGTGCCCGCACCAGGCCCTCGTTTTCCACGTAGTTCACCAGGCAGAAAGCCGTCAGCGTGCAGGCCGCGATAAAGGCGCCTTGCAGCAGCATCAACACGCCGCGGCGCCGGTTTACCACCGGCTCGGCGGGATTGCGCGGCGGCCGGGTCATCACGCCGGGATCCACCGGGTCCACCCCCAGCGCCAGCGCGGGCAGGCCGTCGGTGACCAGGTTAACCCACAGGATGTGGATGGGCAACAGCGGCATGGGCAACCCGACGAGCGAGGCGAGCAACATCACCAGGATCTCCCCGATGTTGCACGACAACAGGTAGTGCATGAATTTCAGAATGTTGTCGTAAATGCCGCGGCCCTCTTCCACCGCGGCGACAATGGAGGCGAAATTGTCGTCCGTGACGATCATGTCCGCGACTTCCTTGGTCACGTCCGTTCCGGTGATGCCCATCGCCACGCCGATATCGGCTTCCTTGACCGCCGGCGCGTCGTTGACGCCGTCGCCGGTCATGGCGACGATCTGGCCCTTGCGGCGCCAGGCGCGGACGATCCGCAGCTTGTGCTCCGGCGCGACGCGCGCATAGACCGGCACCTGCTCGACCTGCGCCGCCAAGGCCGTCTCGTCCAGCCGGTCCAACTCCTCGCCGGTCAGCGCCCGGTCACCCTCGCGAAGCATACCCAGCGCGCGGCCGACGGCCATGGCAGTGTTTTTGTGATCGCCGGTGATCATCACCACGCGCACGCCGGCGGTCCGACAGGTGGCGATGGCCTGCCGCGCCTCTTCGCGCGGCGGATCCATCATCGCTACCAGTCCGAGAAACGTCAGATTGTGTTCGACCGTCTCGGCGGTCCACGTTTTTCCGTGAGCCTCCGCCGCCGGGGGTGACGGCAGCTCCCGGCGCGCCACGGCCAGTACGCGCAGCGCCTGATCGGCGAAGTCCGCATTGGCCTGCAGCAGCGCCGCGCGGTCGGCCGCGGTCATGGGTCGGGTGGTGGGCCCATCGAGGATGGCGGTGCAGCGCGCCAGCAGGACGTCCGGCGCGCCCTTGACGTAGGCCGCCAGGACGCCGTTCGGGCTGTGCCGGACCATGGTCATCAGCTTGCGCTCGGAATCAAAGGGGATTTCCGCCACCAGCGGAAATTCTTTTTCCAGGTTGCGCCGGGCATACCCCGCCTTGGCCGCGGCGGTCAGCAGCGCGCCTTCGGTGGGATCGCCGACAATGGTATAGACGCCGGCCTCCTCGCGCAACGCGGCGGCGTTGCACAGCGCCCCGCAGGTCAAGGCCGCGCGCAGCGCGCCCACCTCCGCCGGCTGCACCGGTTGGCCGTTCTCAAGGAATTCGCCTTGCGGCGCATACCCGATGCCCGTGACGGTGAACCGGCGGCCGCCGGCCTGCACGGCCTGCACGGTCATCTCATTTTTAGTCAGCGTGCCGGTCTTGTCCGAGCAGATCACCGTGGCGCAGCCGAGCGTCTCCACCGAGGGCAGCTTGCGGATCAGCGCGTGGCGCCGAACCATGCGCTGCACGCCCAGCGCCAGCGCGATGGTCACCACCGCCGGCAGCCCCTCCGGTATCGCCGCCACGGCCAGGCTGACCGCGGTCAGGAAGATTTCGCTCAGGCGGTCCAGCCGCCAGCCGGCGCGCCACCATTGCAGCAGGAACACAAGCGCCACCAGCGCAAAGCAGATCTTGACCAGCCACGCTCCGAAGGCATTCAGTTTCTCCTGCAGCGGCGTGGGCCCCTCCGTCACACCTTGGAGCAGGCCGGCAATCCGGCCTAATTCCGTGGCCATGGCGGTGGCGGTAACCAACGCGCGCGCCTTGCCGGACACGACCGCCGTGCCCATGAACAGCAGGTTCTTCCGGTCGCCCAACGGCAGCGTCGCGCCGGTGAGCGCCTGCTCGGTCTTCGACACCGGCTCCGACTCGCCGGTCAGGCTGGCTTCCTGCACGGCGAAGTTGGCGGTATGCGACACCACCCGCGCGTCGGCCGGCACGTGGTCGCCCGCCTCCAACTCCAGCAGATCGCCGGGTACGAGGTCCGCGGACGGGAGCGCCTGCGGCGCGCCGTCGCGGAGCACACGCGCGGTCGGACTGGCCATGCGCCGCAGCGCCGCCAGCGCTTTTTCCGCCCGGTGCTCCTGGACGAAGCCCAGCACCGCATTGAGCAGCACGATGCCGATGATGGTCCCCGCATCCACCCATTCCCGCAGGAAGCCGGAGACCAGCGCCGCGCCGATCAGCACCCAGATGATGAGATTCTTGAACTGGTCAAAAAACAGCACCCAGGGTCCGGCGCCCTTTTTTTCCTGCAACTGATTGGGCCCGGTCGCCGTCAGCCGCCGCCGGGCCTCGGCCGCGGTCAAACCCCGGTGCACATCGGTCTGCAACCGCGCCGCCACCTGCTGCGTGTCCAGTTGCCAGAAGGTCTCCATGCCGCCAACGTCGCGCAATCCGCGCGGCGAGTGAATGCTAACCGGCAATAAGCTTGGGGAAAGCCGGTGTCTGGCGGCGAGCAGGATGTAGCGAAACGGGCCGCGCGGGTGGCTGATGGTGCGGGATAAAGCAGCGCCGCGGATGCGGATCCACCAGGACTCTCCGAGGTCGGGACTGAATTCCGTGTAACGTCACGGCGGGGTCTATCCTTTCGCCGCGAATAGCCGCAGAATGTGCGAGCCGAAGCGCGCTTTCGGTCTGGATTATAGGCTGGATTATGGGATTGACCGGCCCCTCGGCCAGGTGATAATCGCCGCATGAACATGTACGGCACCCAGGCGGCTCGGAAAACGGCGCTCCCGCGGCGGGCGCGCCAAAGCAGATTCTTATTTGCGAAAGTTACTCATCAATCGGCCCGCTCAGCGCCCGACGCTCATGGCCTTGACGGCCTCCCGATCCATTTCGTCCAGGGACTTGCGCTTCTTGTCGTAGCGAAGGTATTTCTTCATCTCCTCGGGGTTCCACGCGTTAGACTCGGTGTAGTCACCGCAAAACGGCACTAACAGATCGATCCAGCAGGCGATTTTCTCATATTCCTCGCGTGACAAGCGGACGTCGTAATGACCCTTTTCGAGCAGTTCCAACAACCCGCTCTTGATGGCACCGGCGGATTCCGGCGGCAGCAGGGAAGGCACCGACTGCGAGCTGATCCATCGCACCATGCGTCCTTCCGGCTGCCCGCGGAAGGGCCCGTTTTTCCCTTCGCGTTTCGACTGGGTGAGCACCAGATAGGCATCGCACCAGTCACGCCCCGCCGCCTCATCACGCACTTTGTCACCTAGCAGGCTGAACGCGTGCTCCCGTCCGTGGCTGCGCACTTCCGGCGATTGATCGAGCAACGTCTTGTCCTGGCCCTGCGCCATCGCCAGCACCGGTTCGCGCTCGCGATGACAACGGATGCACTGGCGATCCAGAACGGGCTGGACTTCCTTCACGAAACTAAACCCGCGGGCAGGACCGTAAAACGGTTCAAGTTTGAGCGGTGGCCGTTTCATCGCCAGCGTGGAGCGATAACCCTGCCCCGGCGGCGCACTGTTTTTGGATTCGTGGCAGCCCACACACGAAGCATTTTCGCCCGGTTGCAAGGTACTCCAACTGCGCATCGTCTGCACCGTCCGGCCGCGCCCGTCCAGCGCCTGAAAGTAAACCGGCATGCGGGCCGGCACGATGAAAGACGCAGATCCGTCGGCATGCACCGGGGTCTCGCCGAGCACCCGTTTCACATCCCATGCGCCGTTGCCGATCGCCACCGGAGTGCTGACCAGCGCCCCGCCGGCGGGCCCGGCGCTTCCGTTAGACCGGATCCCGGCGGACCTGAATTCCAGCGCAACAACCCGCAGTTTCTTGATGGTTCCCCTCGCAATCCCCGCGAGCCCGGGTCCCTGATAGATATCCTGCATGTAGTAGGTGCCGGAGTCCTTGCGGTAATCCACGGTGCTCTTGCGTGCCGGCGGCGGTGTCCGCGCGGCCACCGGCACCGGCTGCAGGCAGGGCAGCGCGACGTCCGCCGTGAGCCACTCGCGCCGCCCGTCGATGTCCATCCAGTAAATGCCAGACTTGGCGTCCGCCCAGCCGTCCGGCGCGTAGGACACGAGCCAGTCGTTTTCGGCTAACGGAAATGGATAACAGAACAACTCGCCGTTTTGCCCGTAACCATCGATTCGTTCGGCCGGGGTTTCACGTTGTGGCGCCACCAGTTGCACGCCCTGGTTTTCCTGCCGCCCGCGCGTCGGATCGATCACCGCGAGCTTGCCGGTCTGGGGGGTGTGATGGCCGCACAGGATCGCCAACACCTTCGAGGTGCCCGGGATGCCGCGGGCGTGGGCGATGGTGGTTGGAAACCATGAGTTGTTACCATAGAACTCGGTTTGGCCGGTGCCGTCCGGGTTCATCTGGAACAGCGGTTGCGGAAACACCTGCCCGCGGTCGTTGTAGTCCCACCGGGTATAGGTCACCCGACCGTCACCCAGCACCTGTGGATAGAGGGTGTGGACCTGGTCAAATCCGAGGCGCAGGATGCGGCTCCCCTCCGGATCGCACGTGTAGAGGTTGCTGACCTCCGTCCACCAGCAATCCACGGTTTGAACACAACGGGTCGAGGCGAAGATGAAATCCCCGTTGGGCAGATATGCCGGCTCGTAATCGGCCACCCCGAGCCCGCTTGTCACCTGTCGGATCTTGCGACTCTTGATGTCGAGCTCATAAAGGTGATAGTCGTCCTCATTGAGCGATTTTTTCCATGCGAACGCGAGCCGTTTGCCATCCCACGAGACCGCCGGGTCGCGCACCACGCCGCCCTTGTCCGCGAGCAACTCCTCGACCCGCCCCCGGGTCCCTTCAAAAGTCAACAAACACAGCGCGGACCCCGGCAGGAAGTACCGCTCGTTCTGCGCGTCGGACTGGCCCTCCGTGTAGCCAAAAAAAGACAGCCGGAAGTGCTGGCGTTTGACAAACGCGATGCACGCCGTTTTTCCCGCCACGCCTGCCAGACGCTTGGCCCGACGCGCCTCGCAGGCATGGGCGTAGAGCAGCAGCCAGCGGGTATCGCTAGCGGGCAGGTTCTGCTGCAACATCCTCTCGTACGCGGACTTCAGTTCCTTGGCGGTGTCAGGCAGTTCATCCAACACCCGGCGCACCACCTCGCGGCCGACCTTCCCCGGGTCTCCCGCCGCGAGACCCCGCGCGCCCTCCACGCCGCAATCCTGCCGCAGCCAGTCCCACTCGATCGGAAAATCACGCTGGAATCCGGCGGCATCCGGATTGCTGGCCAAGGCCTCGATCCAGGGAATTTTGTCTCCCGTTTCGACCGCCATGGTTCCGGCTGACAGAACGACCCACAGCACTCCCGCCCACCACAACCCCGCGCCCCTGCGATAGGTGCGATTCGACATGCCGTGCCCTACGGCACCCGCAGGTTTGTTCTTGCATGGGTTACTGCTCAGGTACCGGCATGCCGATCCAACACATGCTCTGCATGTCTTCCGTTTGGCGCTCATCGTTCGAGCGGAAGCGTCTCACAGATTTGCCCGGCGTGTCGATGGCGTTTCGCCGCACCACCACCGCCGTGGTGCCAGACCTCACCGCCTTCCATACCGAAACGCGGGCGCCCCACCGTGCCCCCGGCCCGGGCGGGCGGCAACCGGATGAATTAACCACGACGCCCGAGCTGCGCCCCGTGGCCTCCGAGACGTGGCGGGAATTGATTAAGCGGGTCTGGCTCGTGCTTCGTAGCGAAGGCAGCCTTCGCTGACTGCGCAGAGTAGCAGAGGTTGACCCGCTGCTCTGTCCGCAGTGCGTCCGGGAGATGGCCAAGATTGCGGTGATCAAAGCCCCGGTTGACATAACCGCCATTTTGCGACATTTGAACCTGTAGGAAGAACCGCCGGCACGCGGCCCGCCGGCCGGTGGCATGGTCTCCGAGCCGCGCTACGACGATCTGCCCGACGCGCGCACGCGCAATCCGTCTTCAGGGCATCATCAAGCCGCGCTAACTGACAACTTACCGCAACCCCAGCGGTCACGCCTAAAATCGGGGCCACGTCGCGTTGCAGCAATCCACCATGCTTGCACAGCATCGCCGACACCACCGCCCGACTCAGGTCATGCCGCCGCGCCCGCTCCCATCCTTCGCCCAGCCCTAACGCGAGGTAGCTGCTCCAGGAATACTTGCGTAATATCTTGATCCGCTCCGACCTGCGACCAAGGCGGGCTACACGTACCGCCGTAATTATCGGCTGATAAGGTCGAGCGGGCGGACCCGATGTCGAAGCGGGGCCGCCTTTATATTTACGCGTTCGGATTTGAGCGCCGTAGGCGCCCGGCAGCGCTGCCGGCCTGCGGTCAGGCCAGACGCCAGCCGTTGTGGTAGGGTGGATTGAGAAGCAGGGTGGCTTCCTTACTGTTGGTAAAGCGCATCGCCTTGGCATCATACAGCAGTTTCTGACTGCCCGCGCGGATCGCAGCAACGCCCAACAGGCCGATCTCGCTCAGGCGCCCGCCGTACTCAAACGGCGAGTTGGACTGTTTACCGTCACGCACCGCGTTGAGCCATTCCTTATAGTGCCCCATCCGGCAGCGCTCGATTTTCTGCTCCGGCCGTTTATAGGCCTTCATCTGCGCTTCGGGGATGATGCGCACGCCGCCCGCGCCATGCGAGCCGTACATGATCTTGCCGCGGTCGCCGATCACTACCGCGCCGGTTTCCACCACGTTTTGGCCTGCATCCAGTTCTTCCGGGCGCGGGATGGGCTTCACCCCGTCGAACCAGATCAGCTTGACCGGGCCGCGCTGGCCCTTGGCGGGGAACTCAAACGTGACCTTGCAGCCGGCGGGATAGCAATCCACGTCTTTCTTGGGATCATAGCCTTCGATTTCGGCCTGGACGCTGGTGGGCATGTCGAGGTCCAGCGCCCAGAAGACGGGATCAACCACGTGGCACACCCAGTCGCCAAACGCGCCGCCGCCGTACGGCAGCCAGCCGCGCCAGCCCCACGGCAGGTAGGCCGGGTGGTAGGGACGACGGGCCACAGGACCCTGCCAGAGTTCCCAATCCAATTCGGCCGGCACGGCCGGCCGCTCCGTGCGGACCTGCTCCAGCTTGTTGATCTGGCAATAGGTATCGCGCATCCCGCAGCAGCCGGCATGGATTTCGGTCACGTTGCCGATCGCGCCGTCCCAGATCCACTCGCAAAAGATGCGGATCGTATCGTAGGAGTGGCCCTGATTGCCGACCTGGGTGATGAGCTTCCGATCCCGCGCCTCTTTTCGCATCGCGCGCAATTCCGCCACGGAATGCGCGAGGGGCTTCTCGCAAAAAACATGCTTGCCGCGCTTCATCGCCGCCATGGCGGCGATGGCGTGCGTGTGGTCCGGAGTGCCGACGAGCACGCAATCTATCTGGTCGCTCATGGCATCGAACATCTTGCGGAAATCCTTGAAACGCTTGGCCTGCGGGAACCGTTTGAAGTTGTCGGCCGCGCGCCGTTCGTCCACGTCGCACAGCGCCACGATGTTCTCGTCGGCCATGTTGCCTAGGTCGCTGCCGCCCTGGCCGCCGCAGCCGATCACCGCGAGATTCAGCTTGCGGCTGGGCGGAGTGTTATTCGGGCCGCCCAACACGTGCCGTGGCACGACTTGAAACGCGAAAGCTGCCGCAGCCGCTGTCTTGAGGAATGTGCGTCTTTTCATCGGGATGGGTTTTCCTTTCGAAGGTTGTTGTTGCCACGAAAATCATGGATTACTTGGTTCAATCAATGACATGGAACGGCGCAAGAAGCAACACAGAACTCACAGAACTCGCAGGTTGATAACCCGAACAGGCGCGAGCAAGACGCCGCGCCTTGGTTTCCCTTTGTGCCGGCCTTCCGAGGGACCGCGCGAAGGCGCCATTTTCGATCCGTGGTGTCCGACTCGCATTTATATAATATCACTGCTGTCCGGTTTAATTTTGGCGAATGTTGATCCTGACCGCATAGAATAAGGCTGAAATAGATGTCATGACCGTTTTCGATTTCATTTTTGGGCGGCAATTTCTGATAGTTTCTCCCTTGACAAGTCAGAGGGA
>JAPLSZ010000334.1 GCA_026398385.1 Kiritimatiellota bacterium
CGCCAGGGCACGCCCGGCTTCGTCAGACTATGCCGGGGCACGCAGATTTTCACAGATGGACACAGATTTTCGGAACTCAGAAAGTTTCCCGCTGCCATGCAATCTGTGTAAATCCCATAAATCTGTGGATAGATTTCCTGCAACGGATCTCTGATCTCCGGCTGCCTTGCAGCCCCCTCCGCCCATCCGCATCCGCGCAGCGGATGATATGAATTTTTGCCGCAAAAATTCATGCGGCGAAAATTCCGGCGGCTTTTTCAGCGTTGAGCTTGACATTTCGATATAATGAGATAATTATCGCACTATGAAAAAGCCCCTCTTCGAACACGCCTACGGCGCCGTGCTGGCGGAGCTGATCCGCCGGCTGCAGGAGCCCGCGCCCGGCCGCGTACAGTTGCTGACCGGACCGCGCCAAGTGGGCAAAACCACGCTGCTGGGCGAAATCGAGGCGCGGTGGCCCGGGAAGACGCTCTACCTGGCCGCCGACGCACCGGAAGCGGCGCTGCCCGGATGGTGGGAACGCCAGTGGCAACGCGCCCGCGAACAGGCCGCCGGCGCGGGCGGCGCCGTCCTGCTCCTGGACGAGGCGCACGGGTTGCCGGACTGGAACCGGCTGCTGAAGCACGCGGCCGACCGGCTGCAGCGCGAACACCTGCCCCTGCACGTCGTCGTCACGGGCTCGTCGGCCCTGTTGCTCGGCAAGGGTTCCCAAGAGACCATGGCCGGCCGTTTCGAGCGTTTGCGCCTGCTGCACTGGCCGGCGGCCGAGTTGGCCGACCGGCTGCACATCCGCCCCGCGGACGCTGCCGGCTTGACCGTCACGCACGGCGGCTATCCCGGCGCGATGGCGTTGCGCCACGACGACCGGCGCTTCCGACGCTACCTCCTGGACAGCATCATCGAACCGGCCATTGGGCGCGACCTGGCCCTCGCGGAAGCTGTGCGCAAGCCGGCCATGCTCCGCCAGGTCTTCGCCATTTCCGTCGGCCACCCCGCGCAGATCCTGTCCCTGCAAAAAATCCAAGGGGCGTTGTCCGAATCGGGTTCGCTGGCCACGGTGGCGCATTATCTGCGCCTGCTCGAAGACGGCTATCTGGTGGCGGCCATCGCAAAATACTCGCGCCACGTCGTGCGACAGCGCGCGGCACCGCCGAAACTGGTGGTCTTGAACAACGGCCTGCTCGACACCGGCGGCGGCGCGCCGCCCAAGCCCACCGCCGAACCGGAACGCTGGGGCCGCTGGGTGGAGAACGCCTGTATCGCCCTGGCGTGGAATGCCGGGCAGCGCCTCTGGTACTGGCGGGAAGATCCGCACGAGGTTGATTTTATCAGTGAAGGCACCTGGGGCCGGCTGGCGGTGGAGGTCAAAACGGGGGCTTTCACCAGCCGTGACCTCGCCGGCTTGCTGGAGTTTCAGCGCCGTTACCCGGACTTCGCCCCGTTGGTTCTCTGCGACCCCGGTCGCGAAGCCACGGCCCGCCAGCTGGGCCTGCCGGCGTTGTCTTGGAAGGACTTTCTCTTCCAGGGACCGCCGGACCCAACCGCGCACTGACTTCCAACAAAACCTCGAAGTCCTAAAAACAGCAAATCGCGCCGTGGGCCGGAGGTTTCGCGCGAAGCCGCCAGGGCGCGAAGAAGCGTTTTGACAGGATCCCGATCCCAACCTCTGGGAGAGTCGGGAAGGTCGGGATGAATGAACAGGATTTTATCTGATTTTAACAGAAGTTAACGAAGGCAACGAAGGTCGGCGGAACACAATTTTAGCAACTTCGTTATCTTTGTTAACTTTTGTAAAAAGATTTTAAAAATAGGAAGCGGACGGATCGGCTGGCCTGGCGACAGCTTTCAATCCTGTAGAATCTGTGCCTGCCATGAGCCTTGTCGAATGGTTAATCCTGTCTATGCGCTCTTTGTGATCTTTTGCGGCAAAAATTCATGAAGGTCTTCGTGCTCTTCGTGCCTTCGTGTGAAACATCCGCTGCGGGGTGCTGTCGGCCTTCAATCTGTGTAAATCCCATAAATCTGCGTGCCCGGCGTAGTCTGACGAAGCCGGGCGTGCCCCGGCGTAGTCTGACGAAGCCGGGCGTGCCCCGGCGTAGTCTGACGAAGCCGGGTGGATAAACTTCCGCCGTCGAAATTCCTGCAGATTCACCGCGAGAGAACGCAGAGAACGCGGCAGCGTTTTCGCTACGGATTGCGCGGATTTCGCGGATGGGGGAAGGCGCCGAGCGGAGGCGGGGAAGAATTTTAGCCACGGATGAGCACGGATTTTCACGGATGCGGAACAGGATGTTCTTCCACAGATTTTCTGAATGATTTTTTGCCTCAAAAA
>JAPLSZ010000218.1 GCA_026398385.1 Kiritimatiellota bacterium
AAGCGTCAATCACAAGTCTGCCAGGGAACCCGAGCCGAAGCCGGCTACGGCGCCCGCCCCGGCCGAGGCCGGCGCGCCGCCCACGGAAGCGGCGGATTCGATCACTTCGACAAGCTCAGGGCAGGCCAACTCGCCGCAGGAGGTCCTGAAGGACCGGCTGCTGCGGTTGCAGGCCGATTTCGACAACTACCGCAAGCGCGTGGCCCGCGAGCGCGCCGAGGAACAACAGCAGGCGGCCGAGCAGTTGATCCTGGCGCTGCTGCCGGCGCTGGACCATTTCGAACTCGGTTTGCGCAACGCGCAGACGCACGGGGGCGACGCCACCCTGGTGGACGGCTTCCGGCTGATTTACCAGCAACTCGGCGAGTCGCTCAAGCAGGCGGGCCTGACGCCTCTCGCGGTGGAGAGCCAACTGTTTAATCCGCACGAACACGAGGCCATCACCAGCGTGCCCTCGGAGGAATACCCGGCGGACATGGTCATCACCGAGGTCCGGCGCGGCTACCGGCTCGGCGCGAAGCTGCTGCGGCCCGCGCAGGTGATCGTCTCCAGCGGCCCGCTGCCGGCGGCCGAACCCGGCCCGCGCGCCGGCGCCCCGCCGCCGAAGAGCAAGGTCCCCGCCGCGCTGCCGGAAGAGAGCGCCGACTGATGGCCGCCGCCAAACGGGATTTTTACGAGGTGCTGGGCGTGGACCGGTCGGCGTCGGACGACGACCTCAAGAAGGCCTACCGCAAGCTGGCGCTGCAGTATCATCCCGACCGCAATCCGGACAGCATCGAGGCGGAGGAACGCTTCAAGGAGATCACCGAGGCCTACGAGGTCTTGAGCGACCCGCCGAAGCGTCAACTGTTCGACCAGTACGGCATGGCCGCGTTCCAGCCGGGCGCGGGGCGCGGCGGGGCCGGCGGCGGCATTGATCTGGAGGAGGCGCTGCGCACGTTCATGGGCGCCTTCGGCGGCGGCGGCAGTATTTTCGACAACTTTTTCGGCGGGGGCGAAGAAACCACCGCGCACGGCACGGACCTGCGGTTCGACCTGGAGATTGATTTCGAGGAGGCGGTCTTCGGCTCGGAGCGCGAAATCGAACTGAACATTCTGGGCGCCTGCGCCGCCTGCCAGGGCTCCGGCGCCGAGGCCGGCAGCGGCGCGGAGAAATGCCGGCGCTGCAACGGCCACGGGATGCTGATCCGCGATACCGGCTTCATCCAGTTGCGGCAGACCTGTCCGGACTGCGGCGGCGCGGGCGCCGTGATCGCCCGGCCGTGCCGCGCCTGCCGCGGCGATGGCCGCGTGAAGAGCCGCCAGAAACTGGCGCTGAAAATTCCGGCGGGCGTCGAGACCGGCTCGCGCCTGCGCTTGGCGGGCCGGGGCGAAGGCGGCCTCCGCGGCGGGCCGGCGGGCGACCTCTACATCGTCATCCACGTCAAGCCGCACGCGCTGTTCCAGCGGCGCGACGAGGACGTGCTCTGCGATTGGCCGATCCCGCTGGACGTCGCCGCGCTCGGCGGCGAAATCGAGGTGCCGACGATCCATGGCTACCAGACCTTAAAGATCCCGGCGGGCACCGCGAGCGGCGCCGTCTTCCGTCTCCGCGGCCAGGGCCTGACCGGCATCCGCGGGGTTCGCGACGGCGACCATCACGTCCGCGTGAACGTCGAGGTGCCCGCCAAACTCAGCGGCAGCCAGCGTGATCTGCTGACCGCTTTTGGCGCCGCTTGCGCGGAGCACAACTACCCGCAACTCCGGCAACTGAAGATCCAGTTCGCCGAGTTCCTGGAGCACAAAAAAGCCATGGGCCCATGAAAGCGGAGCGTGATCACCGGCGGTGCTTCGTCACGCCGGCCGCGTGGCGCGGGGCGACCCTGACGCCGGCCGCCGACGAGTTGCACCATCTGGTCCGCGTTCTGCGCGTGCCGCCGGGCGAACGCGTCGAGGTCTTTGACGGCGCCGGCCGCACCGGCCTGGCGGAGCTGGCCGCCGACGGTTCCGCGTTGCGGCTGCTCCAATCCGCGCACCATCCGCGACCGGCCGTCGAACTCCACCTGCTCCAGGCGCTGCCGCGGGAACAGGTCATGGATACGATCATCCCGAAGGCCGTTGAATTGGGGGTGACGACGATTTCCATGGCGCCCGCCGAACGGTCGGTGGTCCGGTTGAAAGCCGACCGCCTCCCCGGCAAACTCATGCGTTGGCGCCTGCTCGCGCTCAACGCCGCGCGGCAATGCGGCGCCGCGTGGCTGCCAATCCTGGCCGTGTACCCGACGCTGGCTGATCTCTTCCAGACCCTGACCGCCGGGCCGGCCCGCCCCGACTTTTGGATCGTGGGCTCCCTCGCCGCGGACGCCCAGCCGCTGCGCGCCGCGCTGGCGGCGGCGCGCGCCCCGGCCCGCATCGGCGTGCTGATCGGGCCGGAGGGCGACCTGACACCCGCCGAGTTGGCGGCTGCGCAGGCCGCCGGCGCCGTGCCGGTCAGCTTCGGCCCCCTGACCCTGCGCGTGGACACCGCCGCCCTCTTCGCCTTAAGCGTCCTGCGCGGCCAGTACGCCCCTTGACCCGCGCTATCCGGCCGTCACTTTACGTACACCGCCAGCCGGCCAGTGGCATTGGAATTGAGGCTCATGCCCACGTGGGTAATCTTGACATTATTACCCAGCGGCACTTCCCGCTCCTCGCCCTTTTTGAGCTTCGCCCGGACGGGTATCCCGCGCTTGGTATCGCCGTTAAAGACCACCAGGGTATTCACGATGGTCACGCCTTCGAGACACACCAGGCGGCAGACGGAAGCCTGCCGGTCAACGGCCAGCTTGCCGCCCTGGCTCAACTCGCCAATTTTCTGCCACTGCTCGCCAGCCCGCGCGTTGACGCTCCCCCCGAGCAAGGCCAGCGCCATGATCGCCATTTTCCATCCGTTTTTCATCCCGCGCTCCTTTCCAGATCCAATGGATTAAACCACGGGCCATCTTAAGCAGAGCGTATGTCCCGATCCAGCTTATAGTGGATACTAACTTTCCCAAAACCGTAATGGGTCAGTGATGTAGGGGCGCAGGCTTGCTGCGCCCGCCTGCGGTGAGCGTGATGAAATCCCTGAGCTTGTCGAATGGGTCGAACCCGCGGGCGTCGCCTATCGCCGGGTCGGAGACCCGGCCTACAGTATGATCTTATCGCCAGCGACGCCCCTAACCC
>JAPLSZ010000208.1 GCA_026398385.1 Kiritimatiellota bacterium
GACCTTGTTACATCCACCCTCCGCCATGTGATCCCGGCGAAAGACACTTTTGCATTTCTTGCACGCAGTGTGCTTGACTGGATGGAGGTCCAGTGGTTTGTGTTTCCCCATTACTAACCTCCACTTCTTATCAGATTGTATATGGCTCCGTGCTTTTTGTTGAAATCTATTTCTTCCAGCCTTCGCGCTCGGCGATTTCCTGGAGGAAGAAGTCGAGCGTGGTGGCGATGGACTGCTCCATCTTGACGGTCGGCGTCCAGTCGAGGACCTTCTTGGCCTTCTTGATGGACGGCTTGCGGTGCTCGACGTCCTGGTAGCCGCCCTTGCCGTAGTATTCGCCGCTCTCGACGACCTGGTAGCCGGCGAAGGGCGGGAACTTGCCGCGCAGCGGATGGCGGTCGAACTGCGCCACGAGCATTTCGGCCAGCTCCTTGATGCTGGCCTCGTTGTCGGGGTTGCCGATGTTGAAGATCTCGCCGTTGCAGCGGTTGCCTTCGTTCGCGATGATGCGGTAGAGGCCCTCGACGCCGTCGGCGATGTCGGTGAAGCAGCGCTTCTGGTTGCCGCCGTCCACCAGGCGGATGGGCGTGCCCTCGACCAGGTTCAGGATGAGCTGCGTGATCGCGCGGCTGCTGCCGATGCGCGCGCTGTCCAGACTGTCGAGCCGCGGGCCAACCCAGTTGAACGGGCGGAACAGCGTGAAGGGCAGGCCCTGCTTCTGGCCGTAGGCCCAGATGACCCGGTCGAGCAGTTGCTTCGAGCAGGAATAGATCCAGCGCTGCATGCGGATCGGCCCGACGATCAGCGGCGACTTGTCCTCGTCGAACTCGTGGTCGGTGCTCATGCCGTACACCTCGGAGGTGGACGGGAAGATGATCCGGCGGCCGTAGCGCGCGCAGTAGCGGACAATGCGCAAGTTTTCCTCGAAGTCGAGTTCGAACACGCGCAGCGGGTTGCGGACATATTCCTTGGGCGTGGCGATGGCCACCAGCGGCAGAACTACGTCGCACTTGCGGACGTGGAACTCGATCCACTCGCGGTGGATCGAGATATCGCCCTCGGAGAAATGGAAGCCGGGCCGGTTGAGCAGGCGGCCGATCTTGTCGTTCTGCAGGTCCATGCCGTGGACTTCGTAGCGGCCCTTTGCGGCGAGCAGGCGCTCGGTAAGCGCGTTGCCGATGAAGCCGTTGACGCCAAGAATCAAGACCCGCGTCGGCGGCACGATCTTCAGGCGCGAGACGCTCGACGGGCCGAGCCGCATCTTGGCGACGAGGCCGAGTTCCTGGCAGGCCTGCGCGCCGCCGAGGCAGACGCCGCCTTCCGGCTGCACCAGATCCAGTCGCAGCGCGTCCCGGCCGCAGGCGACAGTGAGCGGGCTGGCGGAGAGGACCATGCCGGGCTTGGCTTTGCCCGCCAGCTTGGCCAGTGAAGCCGACCACACGATCAGCTTGCGATCGCCCAGGTGCGTGAACGCGCCCGGATAGGGCTTGGTCACGGCGCGGACGAGGTTGCGGATTTCCGCGGCGCTCTTCGTCCAATCCAGCAGGCCGTCGGCCGGCGTGCGCCCGCCGAAATAGGTCGCCTGGCTGTGATCTTGCGGCTTGCGCGGTGCCTTGCCCTTGATGAGCCGCGGCAGCGCCTGGTCGAGCAGCGCGGTGGTCACAAGAACCATTTTCCCGAACAGCGTCGCGGCGGTGTCGGCCGCGGCGATGCGGATCTTGCGCTGGGCGACGATGTCGCCGTCGTCGGGATGCGGCGTCATGTAGTGCAGCGTGACGCCGGTTTCCGTCTCGCCGTTAACGAGCACCCAGTTGGCCGGGCAGCGGCCGCGGTACTTCGGCAGCAGCGAGCCGTGCAGGTTGAGCGCGCCCTTGGCCGGAATCTCGAGCACGGCCGGCTTGACCATATTGCGGTAGTAGAACGAGAAGAGGAAGTCCGGCGCGAGCGCCTTGATCTTCTCGACCCAGAGCGGATGGTTGAGGTCCTCCGGCGCGTAGACCGGCAGTCCGTGAGCGGCGGCCAGTTCCGCCACGGACCGGAACCAGATGTTCTCGTTGGGATCGTCTTTGTGCGTAAAGACCGCGACGACTTCGAGGCCGCTGCGCAGCACGGCCTCGAGGCCGGCGCAGCCGATGTTGTGGTAGGCTAGAACGATGGCTTTCATGGCGCCGCCAGGCGGCTTGCTCCTTTCACTTCGTGGACCAGGTAACGCGGGCGGGCGCGGACGTCGCGGTAAATCCGCCCGATGTATTCGCCCATCAGCCCCATGCCGACAAACTGGGCGCCGATAAAGATGAACAGGATCGCAAACAGCGTGAACACGCCCTGCGCGGCCCACTCCGGCCCCTCAATCAGGCGCAGGATCACCAGCAGCAGGCCCAGACCCAGGCCAAACAGTGAGATCACCGCGCCGAGCAGCGACAGCAGCCGCAGCGGCATGGTGGTCATGCTGGTGAGCAGATCGAACTGCAGGTTGATCAACTGCCAGAGGCCGTATTTCGATTCGCCGCGCGCGCGCGCCGCGTGCTGGACCTCGAGCTCCGCCGTGCGCTTGGCAAAGGTATTGGCCAGGACCGGAATAAAGGTGCTTTGCTCCGTGCACTGGAGCATGGCGTGGAGCACGCGGGCCGAATAGGCCCGCAGCA
The DNA here is from genome assembly GCA_026398385.1 of Kiritimatiellota bacterium. Classification (GTDB taxonomy): domain Bacteria; phylum Verrucomicrobiota; class Kiritimatiellia; order CAIQIC01; family CAIQIC01; genus CAIQIC01. The sequence continues at coordinate 2,646 of JAPLSZ010000208.1, forward strand.
TGCAGCCGTAATCGTGCATGCGCACGCCGGTCACCTGGGCGGTCAGGCGGTTGACCAGCCAGGACGACAGCCGGCGGAAGATCGAATCGCAGCGCGGCACGCGCACGCCGGCGACCACGTCGAGGTCCTCCGCCGTCAGCTTGCGATACAGGTTCGGGATCTCCTCCGGCGGATTCTGCAGATCCGCGTCCAGCGTGATGATGACGTCGCCGCGGACGTGGGCAAAGCCGGCCATGACGGCCGCGTGCTGGCCGTAGTTGCGGTTGAGCAGGACGGCCACGATCTCGCCGGGATGCTGCTCCGCCGCCGCGCCGAGCAGGTCCGGCGAGCGGTCGCGGCTGCCGTCGTCCACCAGGATGATTTCGAACGGCGCGCCGAGGCTGCGGCAGGCCTGGAGCGTGCGCGTCAGCAGCTCGGGGAGGTTCTCCTCCTCGTTGTAGACGGGGATGACGATGGAAGCCGTCGGGTTCGCTTTCATGCCTTGCGCCTCCGCGTTGAATCGGCCACGACGGAGCGTGGCCCTCCAGTTTCGATCCCCGCATTGGCGGGACGTGCCTGGGCGCGTCCGCCCTGTGTGGCGAGCACGTCCTTGATCCCCGCGACCACGTCGCGGACGTCGTCGTCGGTCATCTTCGGGAACAGGGGGATCGAGAACAGCCGGTCCGACGCCCACTCGGTGTGCGGCAGAGAGCCGCGCGGATACCGGCCCGTGCGCTGGTAGTAGTCGTGCAGATGCGCGGCCTTGAAGTGGACCCCCGTGCCGATGTTGCGTTCCTTGAGCGCCGCCAGGAATTCGTCGCGGGTCATCCCAACGCGGTCAATGTCGAGAAACAGGATGAAGAGGTGCCGCGTATGCTTGTGCGGCCACGCCGGCGGCCGGGTGGTGGAAATTTCCGGCACCTCCCGGAACAGCTCGTCGTAGAGCTGGGCCAGCTCCGCGCGCCGCGCGTTGAACGCGTCGAGTTTGGCCAGTTGCGTCAGGCCGAGCGACGCCTGCAAATCGGTGAAGTTGTATTTGAAGCCCGGCTCGACCACTTCCATCGGCGCCGCCGCGCCCTTCTTCGCGTAGCGGTCCCACGCATCCTTCGCCAGCCCATGAAACTTGAGCCGCTTGACGCGGTCGAACAACGCCGCGTCGTCCGTGCAGACCATGCCGCCCTCGGCGGTGGTCATGTTCTTGATCGGATGAAAGCTGAAGATGCTCGTGCCCGGGCTTCCGATGCGCTGGCCCTTATATTCCGTGCCCGCCGCGTGCGCGGCGTCCTCGATCAGCCGCAGGTGGTGTTGGGCGGCCAGCGCGCGGAACGGGTCGAGATCCACCGGCGCGCCCGCGAAGTGGATGGGGATTAGCGCCTTGGTCCGCGGCGTGATCGCGCGCGCCGCGTCGGCCGCGGAGATCATCAGCGTCCGCGGGTCAATGTCCACGAACACCGGCCGCGCGCCGGCGATCTCGATCATGTTCACCGTGGACACCCACGTCATGGAACTGGTGATGACCTCGTCGCCCGGCTGGAGGCCCAGCGCGAGCAAAACACAGTGCATCCCGGCCGTGGCGGAGGTCAGCGCGCAGGCGTGCGGCGCGCCGACGTAGTCCGCAAACGCCTTTTCAAAAGCCTGACTCTTCGGCCCGGTGGTGATCCAGCCCGACTGGAGCACCTCCACCACGCCTTGAATATCGTCAGCCTCCAGGGTGGGCTGCGAAAACGGCAGAAATTCTTTGCGCGCCAATGGTTGCACAGGACCTCGCGTCATGTTACCGCCTAACGGCAGTGATTTTGCGGCGAACCGCGGTCCGTTGCAAGTTTCAAATTATCCGGTCGCCGGTCGGTCCGCATGGCCGTTCTGCGGGGCGGGTTCGACCCATTCGATAGGCTCAGGGCCTTCATCAAGCTCAGTGCAGGCACTTCGACAAGCTCAGTGCCGGCGGGCGCCGAAGAGGCGCTGCTCGCGACGCTCGGCCAAAATAACCTCAAGAGCCGGGATCACCGATCCCGGCTACAGCGCAGCCAAGGCGGCCTCCTGTAACCGGGGTCGATGACCCCGGCGAATGCCCCCGCAGAAGGGCCCTGCGCCCCGGTCTGGGAAAGGATGGTTTTTTCGGAGCGGGTACGCTAAAAAGGCCCCATGCAAACACCACTTTTCGGGGCGCATGCGGCGCTGGGCGCGCGGATGGCGCCGTTCGCCGGCTGGGACATGCCCATCCAATATGACGGCATTCTGGCGGAACACACCCGCACGCGGCAGGCGGCCTCGGTCTTCGACATCTGCCACATGGGCGAGTTCGAGGCGCGTGGCCCAACGGCCCTGGCTGACTTGGAACGGCTATTGACCCAGCCGGTCGCCACGCTGGCTGTCGGCCAGTGCCGCTACGGCTATCTGCTGCGCGACGATGGCGGCGTGCGCGATGATCTCACGTGTTACCGGCTGGGCCCGGACCGGTTCTGGCTGGTGGTCAACGCCGGCACAACCCCGCAGGATGCGGCCTGGATCCGGCAGCATATCGCCCCGACCACGCAATTCACGGATCTTTCCGCCGACACCGGCAAGCTGGACATCCAGGGCCCCACCGCCCGCGTGGAAATGGAAAAGGCCTTCGACCTGCGGTTGCCGGAGCTGGGCTATTTCCGCTTTATCGAACTCCGGCTCGACGGCGTGCCGTGCCTGCTCAGCCGCACGGGCTACACCGGCGAGTTCGGCTACGAGCTGTATGGTCCGGCGTCGGCCATGCGCGCGTTCTGGGACCGCCTCCTGCAACGCAGCGCCATCCGGCCCGCCGGGCTGGGCGCGCGCGACACGCTGCGCTTGGAGATGGGCTACCCGCTGTACGGACACGAACTATCCGCGGAGCAAACCCCGGCCGGCGCCAGCCGCGGCCGGTATATCAATATGGCCAAGGATTTCATCGGCCGGCCGGCGGTCGCGGCGGAACTGGCGCAACCCCGCCAGTGGTTGGTGGGGTTGCAGCTCGACGCCCGGCGCGCGGCGCGAGCGCACGATCCCGTAGCCTGGAACGGCCGCGCGGTGGGCGTGGTCACCAGCGGCTCCTTCGCCCCCAGCCTCGGTGTGGCGGTGGCGCTGGCCTATGTGGCCGTGGATGCCGCGCAACCCGGCCAGCGGCTGACGATCCTGACGCGCGGCGGCGAGCTGCCGGCCACGGCGGTCACGCTGCCGTTCTACCGTCACGGCACCGCCCGCGGCGCGCCGCCGCCACCCTGACCGCCCACATTGGATGAAGACGGCGGGACGAGGCGGTCCCGCCCTTACCAGTTGTCCGTGCGGAACGGCGAGGCCGGGAGGCCGTCCTTGTTGTACAGATTGCAGCCTTCCGGATTCATGGAATACGCGTACCGCACGGCGACCGGCTGCACGACATTCGTGCTGGAGACGAGCACGGTCTTGCCGGCGATGACCGCGTCGGCCCAGGCCCACTTCCGGTCGGCGCCGCAGATCGCGAATCGCTGGAGTTTACCGTCCTTGACCTCCACGGCCGGGCCATGGCCTGCCTGGCGGCCGACCATCAGTCCCTGGCCGACATAGTCGAACGCGAGACGGAGCTTGTCGCCTTCCACCTTCAGGCCCTTGTACAGCGGGCCGCTGCAGACAATCCTGGATTGGTCATAGTCATTGCCCAGCGCCCACCGCGCGAGCCGGGTGCCGACGTCCTCCTTGTTGCGGGGATGAATATCGTTGGCCGCGCCAACGTCGATGGCGACGGCCATGCCCGTCTTGGGAATCTGCAGGCTCTTGAACTGGGCCATGCGGATCTTGGCCCAACCGTCGCCGCCTTCCGGATTCTGGTTGGGTCCCTGAAAGTTCGCCAGTTGGACAAAGTAAAAGGACAGGTCATGCTGCGGAACGACGCCGGCCCTGGCCCGCTTCTCGGACAATTCGCCCCAGGTCTGACGCCAGCCGTTGATGAGCGCGCTCATCTTGTGGAAATAGATGTCATCATCGCCGCCATTCGCTTCGCCCTGGTACCAGATGGCCCCCTTCACGCCGTACGGCGCCAGCGGTGCGATACGCCCGTTGTAGATGCGGCTCAAATCGCCGGGGACCGGCCGTTTGGCCAGCTCCGCGTTCTGCTGCCAGGCGGCGGGCGGCATCCACAGTTCGATGGCTGTGCCGCCCCAGGCACTTTCGATGAGCCCGATCGGAACGCCGGTCGCGCCTTGAATCGCCTTCCCGAAGAAGTAACCTACCGCCGAAAATCCTGAGATCGTCTGTGGACTGCAGACGGTCCAGACATTCGGGATGTCAGTCGCCGGCGCCGCCAACTGGCCGGCCGTGATGTGCAGCAAGCGGATGGTGGTATTCGTCGCCGCCTGGATCGCGGCCTGCGCATTGTCGGCGCCCCCCAGGCCGAATTCCATGTTCGACTGTCCGGAGCAGATCCAGACATCGCCAATCAGGACGTCCTTGACCGTATTCGTGGTCTTGCCCGCCACCACCAACTCGAACGGACCGCCCGCCTTGAGCGGCGACAGGACGACCTTCCATTTGCCGTCCTGGTCGGCGGCCACCTGTCCGCTGCGCTTGGAGATCTTGACGGTCACGCGCTCGCCCGGGTCCGCCCAGCCCCACACGATCAACTTCACGTCGCGCTGCAGGACTGCATGGTCGCTGAACACCTTCGGCAGCCGTACATCGGCCACCGCGGACAGCGATACGCCCAGGCACGCCAACACCAGGCTCAAACCGCGCATTGTATGCTTCATGGCAGGCACCATCTCCCTTTCCATTAGAGTTCCACCGTCACCGATCAGGCAAGGGCGAACGATAGGCCGGATGGCCGGCGGGCTCAATGATAAAATCCTGAGGCAAGTGCAGAACCCTGGCAAGTGCCGGGAAACAGGATTCAGGGTCTCAGGGTTCAGCAATCCCAACAAACGGGAGATTAAACGATTGCATCCAAATCCTGAACCCCGAACGCTGAACCCTGCCCTTGCGATGAGTTCAGTTATTGGACCGCGCCGGTCGCGGCCCACACGCAGCCGCGCTGGATGAGTTTCTGGCAGGCTGGATTATCCAGAGCCTTGGCGTCATGGCCGAACGTGTGGTGGAAGACGCGGTGGTTGCAAATGAGAAATTGCTTGGGCGCGTTCGCGGGGGAGCGCCATTTTTCATGCCGCCTGGATGCCGTACGTTTTCATGTGGCGATTATTACCTTATGGATGGACCTGTCAAACTCATTGTCATTCCAACACCTCGCCGCGGATCGTAATCGTGATGCGCGTGAGCGACTGGGTGGGCACGTCGTAGAGCAGGAAGACCTTCAGCCACCGCGTGACCAGCGGGCTGTGGGTCGGCAGCGTCTCGAGCGTGCCCTCCAGCACCAGCTTCCCGCGTTGCGCATCGGTGCCCACCGGCCGCAACTCGACGCCGTTCAAGGCGGGGACGCTCTTATAGCCCTCCATCTGCGGCTTGGCCCAGTTCGAGAGCGACTTGACGCGCTCGGCCGTGAGCTGTTCCTTGATCCCGGGGATTTGCTCCTTCCAGCGAGCCGTCGCGCGGCGGATGTCTTCGCCCCAGCGGGCCTTGTCGGCGTCGGTCCAGCGGTGCGCGTATTCGGGCGTGTCCATGCCCGGCAAGAGTCCCATCTCCGGCACAAAGGAGAGGAGCCCCGTGCCAACCCCGTCGCACTGATAGAGGTGGACGGCATACGGTGCGAAGTCATCCACGAACCGGCCGTCGCGCGCCCGGATGGTACGGTCCTCGCCGATCACGCGGATGGTGGCTTCGCCGGTCATCCCCGCCATCTGGAAGATCCCTTGAGCCGGACTGGCTTCCATCCGGACGGCGAACAGGTAGGTCGCCCCGTGGTGCTTCTTCGCCGCCAGGGCAATCCCGCGCGGGCTGAGCAGCTTGCCCAGGTCGGGGGCGACCTCGGCCGGGCTGGCTATGACGGTCGCGGCCTGGGGGAGTGCAGGGCTGTTGATGACGGCCGCCAGGCCCTGTATCTCCTTGTTGATCGCGCCCACGGCGCGGGCCAGCTCCTCGTCGGCCAGCAGTCCGGCCTCGATGAACCGGGGCTGGAACTGGTGGCAGAAGTAAATGATCCCCTGCGAGCCGTGAATGAGCGCCATCCACACCTCGGCCCTCACCTGTTGCGGCGTGGGCCGGGTCTTCGTGTTGCCGATGCGCGTGCATTCAATGCAGTTCCACACGATCCGGTCATTACCCGCCCAGGTCCGCAACCGCTCGACGCCCCGCGCCACATACCAGAGCTTCCCGGCCACGGCGGGCTGCTCGTGCACGGCCGGGTAGATGTCGAAGGAAACAATATCGCCGCCCCGGACATATTCCCGGTAATCTTCCGGATGCCGGGTGCGCACGCCCCGTCCGTACCAGTCGTCCCAAGCCACGCCCTGCCCGAGGTTCAGCATCACGGGCCGGCTCGAATCGTGGGCCTGGATTCTCCGGTAGTCCCGGAGGATTGTTTCCGGCGGGATCGGCGGGCCGTAGCCCTTGCCGCCGGGCAGCGGCTGGGCGTTGTCCGGCTCATCCCCGTGCATCCAGCCGACGATCATGCGCTCATCGAGGTGCTGCAAGGCGTAGGCGTTCTGCTCGCAGATCACCGGCATGCGATGTCGCGTCAGCTCGGCGATCTGTCCGGCCGTCGGGCCCTGCCACAAGCCGACGTATAGATTGATGCCGAGGGCCTGGTATCGGAGCGCGTTGCGGGGATCCTGCAGCCAGACGGCGAGCGGGAAGAACGACGCCTCCCGGTTCGGTCCCTGCGGCCATCGGGCGTACACGTTCGTCGCGGCCGGCGTCGGCTCCGCCGCGGCCGCCGCGCAACCGGCATCCGTCGGGCAGAAAATCATCAGCCCAATGGCGACGGCCAGTCCGGCTGCGGCCGGGCGGCAGCGCTGGTCTGAACGGAATTTACGGCGCCATTCATCGAGCCGGAGCGCAGCCTTCGAGACCCCGCGCGGCCACAGGCGCTCCGCCAGCACGCGATACCCGTCGGCGCCGCCGCTCTCGTCGTAGACCCTTTTTAACTCCATGTGCATGGTAACCTGCCGAATGGTGACAACGTTGCCGTTCAGTTTCCGAGCGGGACGCGAGGTAAACTGCGACGGCGTGTTGAACTAAGCCGGCGCAGCGCCGGCAGCAAAACTCCCCTTTTTTATGCGTTAGCGTAAGGATGTCCTCCCGGCGGGACCACGCGTGCAATCGGGCACGCATGGCGATCCCGCCAGAAGGAGCATCACATGCAGTCGAA
>JAPLSZ010000078.1 GCA_026398385.1 Kiritimatiellota bacterium
GCCAGATGTCCGGCGTGGCGACAATCACCGCCTGGAGATCCTTTTCGCCGGCCAGCAGCTCTTCGTGGTTCCCGTAGGCGTTGACGATGATGTTGTTCGCCTTGAGCTTGCGCTGGCCATACTTGCGGGCGTAATCCCAAATGTCGGCAATCGCCACCAGTTCGATGCCCTCGATGCGCACCAGCGACTCGATTAACACCTGCCCCTGTGCGCCCATGCCCACCAGCCCCACGCGGATGCGCTTCGAGGGCGGCGTCCTGGCCGCCGGCGCCGTCTGGTCCGCGCTCGGAGCGCAGCCCGCCACCATCAGCCCGACCCCCGCCGCGGCGGCGGTGGTGAGAAAATCGCGGCGACTCAGTTCATCATGATTCGAGGCCATGGGTCATCCTATCCGTTTTTGAGCAGGCCGAACCGGTTGTGCCGCGCCAGCAGCAGCGCCAGCGCAATCAGCGCCACGTGAATGCCGAGCCACGCGATGCCGCCGTCCTCGTGAATGAGAATCATGCCCACCGTGAGGCCCACATAGAGCAGCCCCTGCAGAAAGAGCGAGATGCGCGTGCCCAGCCCGATCAGCAGGGTGACGCCCAGCAGGATCAGCACGGGGCCGAGCAACGCATAGAACGGCGTCAGCAACAGCTTGGGCAGCAGCGGCTCGGTGGCGAACTTGCTCGCCAAAGAGGGCGGCACCGCGTTGTAGTTCGTCAGCGCATATACCTTGTGCGCGATGTCCACCAAGGCCCCGCTGGCGTCCTCCATGCCGGTCGTTGGATCCATGAGGGGTTTCTGCGTGATCACGGTGGTCGAATACTTCTCGAGCCCCGTGACGATCGCCCGCACGCCCAGCCAGACGCGCAACACCCAGAAGGCCAGCGTGGCGTCCCAGTTGGTTTTGACCGGCTGGTCTTCGTTCGTTTGTTCGGTAGTCATTTTTTCACCTGCTGAATGTTGGGACAAATCCCTTACTTCGTCCGCCCGCGCCCACGCGCCGGCTGTTCAAATTTCGTTCGTACCCGGTGGGCGCCACGCCACACCTGACCAGATAACGCAGAGTCCGTAAAATTATTATTTTGCCCGCCGGGCCGCCCGAGCCGTTGGCCCTGCGGATGTGGAACCGCTTCCGTCCACGGGCAACCCCCCAGGCCAGCGCATCCTTAAACCGGTGGCGTAGTCATCTTAACCTCCCGACGTTGAATCCGCAAGCGCAAAGCGCCCCTACCTGACCCATTACCCTGGCAAGCCTGCTTGTTTGACATCCCCACCTGTCCTGATAGAATGTGCCCGGCTCCAGGCGGGGCCTTGGGCGCTAAGCGTAAGGGGCATCATGAAAATAATATCAGCTCTCATTCCACTGTTGGCGCTCGGGTTGTGCGCGGCGGCGCCGGCGGCATCCACCGGCGCGGCGTTCTACGGGGATGCGCCGGATGAACACCATCCCTGGGCCGTGCACGACCAGAATCGGCCGCAGCCGAAGCTGGTCACACCCGGCACCTTCAGTTCCCCGGAGCAGCCGGGCCGGTCGCCGGCGGACGCGGTGGTGTTGTTCGACGGCACGGCGGCCGCGCTGGCGAACTGGGAAGCCGACAAGCCGGAGAAGAATGTGCCGACCCGCTGGATTGTCAAGGATGGCGCGTTGGAGTGCGTGCCGAAGTCCGGCTACGTCCGCAGCAGGGCTTCCATCGGCGACTGCCAGTTGCACGTCGAGTGGGCTGCGCCCACGCTGCCCCAGGGCGAAAGCCAGGGACGCGGCAACAGCGGCGTCTTTCTGATGGGTATCCTGGAAGTGCAGGTCCTGGACAACTACGACAACCCCACCTATGCCGACGGCTTCGCCGGCTCGGTCTATGGCGTCCAGCCGCCGCTGGCCAACGCCCTGCGCGCGCCCGGTCAGTGGCAGGTGTACGACATCGTCTTCCGCCGCCCCATCTACCGGCAGGGCGCGGTGGTGGACCCGGGCTACGTCACCGTTTTCCTCAATGGCGTGCTGGTGCAGGACCACACCCCGCTCGAAGGCGCGACCGGCCACATGAAGCGCACCAAGCCCGGCCCCTTCCCCGAGGCGGGCCCGCTCAAGCTGCAGGACCACGGCAATCCCGTGCGCTATCGCAACATCTGGTATCGCGCCCTGCCGCCGCGCGCCATCGAAGGCGGCACGGACGGCTGCCTGACGACTGAAGCGACCCTGACCAAGCGCCGCGAAATCGCCGTCGCTGTGCGCGCCGACGCCACCCGGCGCGACCCCGCCCACCCGCGGTCCGAACTGCTGAAGCTCATGGAAGCACTGGTGTACGAGCAGGATGCGGCCACCCTCCAGCAGGTGGAGCAGATGGCCGGCGCGTACGCCGCGGCGCTGCGGCAATTGCCGGCGAATCAATTGGACTCCAAAAAGGACGAGGTGAAGCACGTCCACAGCGCCTTCAATTATCTGGCCCGCTTCAAATGCATCCCCGACAGCTTCGGCCCGAAAGTGGAACTCAAGAAAATCGTGGATGAGCAGGGCTGGGAGAAGAAACGCTAGGGAGTACCGGTTATCACCGCAGAGCTCCAGCGCCCCTGGTTGTCGGTGGTCATCCCCGCGTATAACGAAGAGGCGCGCCTGCCGCAGACACTGGCGCGCGTCTGCGCCTATCTCGCGCAGGCCCGGCCGGAGCCGGGCGAGGTGCTCGTGGTGGACGATGGTTCGCGGGACGGGACGGTCCGCGTGGCGGAGGCCTTCGCCCAAACGCACCCCGCGGTGCGTGTCATCCGCAACGATCATCGCGGCAAGGGGTATGCCGTCCGCGCGGGGATGCTGGCCGCGCGTGGCCGCACGGTGCTCTTTACCGACGCCGATCTGTCGGCGCCGATCGAGGACATCGAGCTGTTGCTGCCCTGGTTCGAGCGGGGATATGATATTGTCATCGGTTCGCGGATGGGCGGCGGTGCAGACCTGCAGCGGGTGCGTGCCCCGTTGCTGCGGCGCGTGATGGGTCGCGCCTTCAATTGGATCGTGCGGTTGCTGGCCGTCCACGGCATCCATGATACCCAATGCGGCTTCAAGGCTTTCCGGGACGATGTGACGCGGGATGTTTTTACACGGCTCCAGCTCTACGGCGACCACGCACCGCGCGTGCGCGGCGGGATGATGACGGCGTTCGACGTCGAGGTTTTGTTCGTCGGCCGCAAGCTGGGCTACCATATCCGGGAAGTCCCGGTGCATTGGAGCTACGGGCGCGGGACGAAGATCCATCTGGTCCTTGATTCCTGGCGTAACTTCCGCGACGTGGTGCTCGTGCGCTGGAACGACCTCTGCGGACGGTATCGCACCCCCGCGCCGTAGAGCGCACGGGATCGGATGATGAGATGCATCAGAATCCAGAAGGGGGCATGACGGCTCGCGGGGACGCTCGCCCTCCAGGGTTCCTGTTGTCACCATGGTTGGAGTACCCTCTGCCCCAACGCAAACACCCCGCTCACATGCCGCCTATCGAACGGCACGATTCGCCCATCATCCTTTTCGTGACTCTTGCCATTCAGCCGCGCAACGCTTGTTTGGCGAACGCTTCTGTCCATAAGGCATTCGTTGCCGGATGTGGCGATGCCGACGCATGGAGTGTTGGGTTTTATTTGATCATGCCTGACCATGTGCACCTGTTTTGTCGGCCTGCGCGTGAACCGAGAATAGGGGTGAAGCCTTGGACGGCGTATCTGAAGCGGCGGCTCACAATCCGACTCCAAGAAGACGCGGCTCGTGGGGACGCTCGCCCTCCAACTCGCCTGAAAATGGGGGCTCTGGAGGGCGAGCGTCCACGCGAGCCGCATGGGGTGGGCTGGAAATGGCAACCGGACGCTTGGGATACCCAGAGACGCAATGGCGAGCATTACCGCGAGAAGTGGGAGTACGTACGACAGAATCCGGTGCGGAAGAATTTGGTGCCGACGGCTGATGCCTGGCCATGGCAAGGCGTGTTGAATATTCTTGAATGGTGAGAGGTCTCTAATCAGACGCTGGGGCTTGCATCCATGGGCCTGCTGTTCATTCAACAATTCTGTTTTCCATCCGAACATGAATAACAGGAACAGATGGCGGGCCATCGGGGCGCTCGTCGGGTTGGTGCCGGCGCCGAGCATCGGTGTTCTGGCGGCCATGGTGTTGTTCCCCGGCGCCTTGCTCGGGAAAGTGATCTTTGCGGCCAGCAAGCTGTGGCTGTTCGCCTTTCCGGTGGTCTGGCTGAAGCTCGTGGAGCGTGGTCGTTTGAGCATTACCCCCGCCCGGCAGGGCGGATGCCTGGCCGGACTGGCGTCCGGCGCAGGGCTCAGCCTGCTGATCCTTTGGGGTTTCTTCGCTTTCGGACAGGGCTTGTTCGACCGCGCGTTGTTCATCGGTAAGCTGCGCGCGATCGGGTTGGGTGCCTGGCCCGTCTACCTGGGTGGTGCCGTCTACTGGATTCTCGTCAACTCCGTGTTGGAAGAATACGTCTGGCGCTGGTTCGTCTACCGGCAGTGCGCAACCCTGGTCGGGCCGGCCACGGCGGTCATGCTGACGGCGGCGTTCTTTTCGCTGCATCACTTCATCGCTCTTCAGGCTTATGGCCGTCTTTCCCTGGCGCTGGTCTGCTCCTTGGGGGTCTTTCTCGGCGGGGCCGTCTGGTCGTTCCTGTACATGCGCTATCAATCCATCTGGCCGGGCTATCTGAGTCATGCGGTCGTGGATCTGACCGTATTCGGGCTCGGCGCCCTACTGCTGTTCGGCCACCCATGACGCCGCCGCCCCTACGTCACGGGTCCATTCACCCCTCCCTATGACACCATGATTGCCGTGGTCCCCGAACCAGCCACGCTGTCGTTGATGGCTTTGGGGGTGTTGGCGGTGATCCGCCACCGCCGCCGTTCCGCATAATCGGTTTATTCAATTAGGAAAACGGCGGGAATGGTTTTCATTTCCTGCTTCCCTGAGTTCCAAATTTACTTTGTTTTGGTTGCGGCTGCGCCGGGCTGTGGAGAATTGTATGGTGCCGGCCTAGATGAACAGCGTGGCGTTGGATTGATCGGCGGCGCCGAGCATGGCGGCGACACCGCCGTAGTTCAGGCCGTCGAGCAGCTCTTCCCGTTTCAGCCCCATCACGTCCATGGTCATGGTGCAGGCGATGAGGTGGACGCCGGCCGTCTGCGCCGAGGCGATCAGCTTGGGCAGGGTTTCGACGTTTTTCTGGCGCATCACCATCTTCATCATGGCGGTGCCGGCGCCGAGCATGTTGAGCTGGGAGAGCTTCAGCGCCGCCGGGCCGCGCGGCATCATCCATCCGAACAGCCGTTCGAGCAGCGCCTTGGGCACCCGTGGCGCGGACCGCTTGCGCAGGATGTTAAGGCCCCAGAAGGTGAAGAACATGGTCACCCGGTTGCCCATCGCCGCCGCGCCGTTGGCGATGATGAACGCGGCGATGGCGCGATCGAGGTCGCCGGAGAAGACAATCATGGTTTTGTCGGTCCGCGCCGGGGCGGCCGCGCCCGCCGGCGCCGCGGCGGGCGCGGCTTTGCGGATGTGCGCTTCGATGCGCGGGCCGTCCTGGCGGAGGCTGACCAGCGTATGCCCCTGGCTCCGGCACCAGGCCGGGGCGTCGCTGAAGAAGCCGGGATCGGTGACGGTCATGACGATCTCGTCGCCCACCGCGAGCCCGGCCATCGTCTCTTTGAGCCGTAGGATCGGGCCGGGGCATTGCGCGCCGGTGCAGTCGAGCCGGACCTGCTTTCCTGTTGGCTGATCGCTGACCGCTGATGGCCGACCGCTGCTGGCGGCCTTCGCCGCCATCTGTTCCTCGGCGTACGCGAGAAAGGGCGTCTCGGGCGGTTCGGCGCCCACCTGATCATTGTGCCAGGCGCGGAAGGTGTTGGCGCCGCCGGCGAGGGTGCAGGCGACGAAGCCGCGTTGCCGCAGGAGACGGTAGGCGAGATAGCTGCGGAAACCGACCTTGCAATAGATGAAGATGTTTTTCTCCCTGGGCAGTTCGCCGAGGCGCGTGCGCAGTTTGCCCAGCGGAATGTTCAGCGCGCCGGGGATGTGCCACAGGTCGAATTCACCCGGACTGCGGACATCGAGCACCACGCCGCCGTCGGTCTGCCGGGGATAATCCTCGGCATACCAGAGTTGCAGATCGCCGAGCAGCGCGTTGCTGGCGACAAAGCCGGCCATGTTCACCGGATCCTTGGCCGAACCGAAGGGCGGGGCGTAGGCCAGTTCCAGGTTCTCCAGGTCGCGCACGGTCAGTCCCGCGCGCAGGGCGGTCGCAAAGATGTCCAGGCGCTTGTCCACGCCATCGAAGCCGACCACCTGCGCGCCGAGGATCCGGCCGGCATCCGGCGTGAAGAGCAGCTTGATATGCATCGGCGCCGTGCCCGGGTAATAGCCCGCGTGGCCGGAGGGATGGATGTAGATCTTCCGGTACGGCATGCTGGCCCGCTTGAGCTGTTTCTCCGTGGCGCCGGTGCCGCCGCCGGTCATGGCAAAGACCTTGACGATGGCGGTGCCCTGCGTGGCGCCGTAGGTCGTGGCGCGGCCGCAGATGTTTTCGGCGACGATCCGGCCCTGGCGGTTCGCTGGCCCGGCGAGCGGAATCAGCCAGGCGTCGGGCAGCGTCGTGTTAAGCACCTCGACGGCATCGCCGGCGGCGTAGATGTCCGGATCGGACGTGCGCAGGTGCGCATCCACCCGGATGCCGCCGCGGAGGCCGAGTTCCAGCCCGGCGGCTTTGGCCAGGGTGGTGTCCGGCCGCACGCCGGCGGACAACAGTACGAAATCCGCGGTCAGCGTCACGCCGTTCTTCAGTTCGGCCGTCACCCGGCCGCCGGCGTCGCGAAACGCCGCGGCGGCGGTGCCGAGATGCAGCCGGACGCCGTGCTGCTCCAGGTGCTGCTGGAGCGCCCAGGCCATCTCCGGATCCAGCGGCGGCATGATCTGGTCCACCATCTCCACGAGGTCCACCGCCAGCCCGCGTTCGCGGAAGTTCTCGGCCATTTCGACGCCGATGTAGCCGCCGCCGATGACCACCGCGCTCCGGGCGCCGTTGTCCACCATGGCCTTGATCCGGTCCATGTCCTCGATGTTGCGCAGGACGAAAATGCGCGGGTGCTCCAGCCCCGGCAGGTCCGGCCGCAGCGGCACGGCGCCCGGCGCCAGCACCAGCTTGTCGTAGCCTTCTTCGTACTCGCGCTCCCGGGCCGGCTCGCGGACGCGGACGACCTTCCGGGCGCGGTCCAGGCCGATGACCTCCTGCCCGGTGCGTACGTCGAGGTTGAGCGAGGCCTTCAGGCTCTGGGGCGTCTGCAGCAGCAGATCGTCGCGCTCCTTGATGCTGCCGCCGATGTGATA
>JAPLSZ010000112.1 GCA_026398385.1 Kiritimatiellota bacterium
CGAGCAACGAATAGGACGTCACCAGCACGGGGTCGGATTCCCACCAGCGGCCTTCCGGATTAAGCCAGTAGCCCTGGCCGGTTTTAGGATCGGTCTTCTGCAGTCCGACCAGCTTCTTGATCAGTTCCACCCGCCAGTTCAGCGACCCGCCGCTCGTTGTCGGCAGTTGGGCCTGCCCGGTGGCGGCCAGCGCCTTGGCCAGGACGTTGAAAAAATAGAACAGCCCCTGCTGGCCCATGCCGGGATTCTCGTTCAGCGACCAGTTCTTCATGGCCCAATTGAAGGCGGATTGCACGCGCGGGTCGTTCTTGTCCACGTCGGCATAAATGAAGCTCAGCAACCCCGCGTAGGTCATGCTGCCGTACGAGCGCAGGCGGACCTCGCCCGCCGTGTTGGTCGCCGTGCCGGCCATGCTGTAGCCCGGCCGATAACCGAAGCCGCCCGCCTCCGGATCCGGCGTCGCATTCGTGCCGGACGGCTTATTCTGGATGCGCGTGACGAACTCGGCGGCCGCCGGCCAATCGAGATCAACCTTCTTTGCGCCGCTCCGCCGCTGGTCCTCCACCTTCTGCGTCAGCCGCATGGCCTCGTAGGCCATGTAGGAATTCGACAGGTCGGCATACGCGCGTTCGTTGGCCGGGTCGTAGCCCATGCCGCCGCGGTATTCGTCGGCGCCGAAATGCTGCGTGCCGGCGACATACGCGCGCGCTTTGAGGATCACCGGCGCGAGTTGGGGATCGTTCAGCGCGTGCAGCGCCACCATGCAGAGGGCCGTATTGTAGTTGGCCAGTCCGCCGCCTTTTTGCTTTTGGGCCGGCTCGCGATAGATGGCGCCGTTATCGTGGACACTGGCCAGAAGGTATTGCTTGGCGCGCTCCAGGGCCGCGCGGTTGGCCGAGTCGCCGCGGGCCAGCGCCCACAGCGGCAGGGCGGTCAGCGCCGGAAAGTCGGGGTTCGACCAATGGCCGTCGGCCTGCTGCTGCGCCTCCAGCCAGCGCAGCCCGCGCTGGATTGTGGCCCGCGCTTCGTTCCGGAGCGACAGCGGCACGGGCCCGGCGTCCCCCTGCCGGGTCGTCAGCACCACCGGCGCGGCGGCATACGCGAAACCGCACGCGGCCAATCCCAACACACATCCGCGCATGAGTTGCATAGGTCCCTCCGAATGCAGCTACCCTACCCCGATCCGGCCATAAGACAACCCCAAACTCAGGGGCAGCCCTCTGCAGGGCGCATGGCACTTCTGCGGGGGCCTTCGCCGGGGTCACCGGCCCCGGCTACAGAAAGCCGCATTTGCTTCGCGGTAGCCGGGATCGGTGATCCCAGCCATTGAGGTTATTTTGGCCGAACGCCGCGAGCAGCGCCTCTTCGGCGCCCGCCTGCGGTGAGCGTGTCGAACCCGCCCCACAGAAGTGCCATGCGCCCCCCTCTGCATCTGCGGATGGAGCCGGGCGCGGCGCCGGGGCCGGCGGAAAGGGCTGGCTTTTTTCGCCAACCTTGGGAAAATACCCCGGTGGTATCTGGCCGGCGGAAAAGGAGACGGGCGGCGATGGAACCAAGCGAAGTTTTTAAAATCTTCAAGGAAACCAAGGCGTTGCTGACGGGGCATTTTGAACTGCGCTCCGGGCTGCACAGCGACCAGTATTTCCAGTGCGCCCTGGTGCTGCAGTATCCGCGGATCGCAGAACAGCTCTGCGCGGCTGTGGTGGAAAAGATGCGGATGGCCCTGGGCGCGAAGCTGCAGGTGCAGGGCGTGATTTCGCCGGCCCTCGGCGGCCTGCCGGTAGGCCACGGGATCGGCCGGGCGCTGAACGTCCGCGCATTTTTTGCGGAGAAGGTTGAGGGCCGGCTGGCGCTGCGCCGGGCGTTCGAAGTCAAGCCCGACGAACATCTGGTCGTGGCGGAGGATGTGATCACGCGCGGGGGGCGGGTCCAGGAAGTGATGGATATTGTCACGGCGCGCGGCGGGGTGGTGGAAGCCGTCTGCGTGCTGGTGGACCGCAGCGGCGGCAAGTCGGGCTTGCAGGTGCCGGTGTTCAGCCTGGTCCAAATGGAACCGGCGACCTGGCCGCCGGCGGAATGCCCGTTGTGCCGGCAGGGCAGCCCGGCGGTGCATCCGGGGAGCTAGGACCCGCCGGTTCAGGTCTCCGCGGTAGCGGTCTCCGCGATTTCATCCGCAATGTCCTGCGCGGCTTCCACCGCCATGTCTTTGCGACTCTGGACATCGTCGTAGCGCCGCAGGTTCTGGCCGTCGGCCCAGGCGATGGCCATGTCCGAAACGCCGATGAACTCGAAGATGGCGCGCAATTCGCGCGTCAGCCCGTCGCGCGGGTCATTTTCCTTGAAGCGATCGGCCGAGGCGATGAGCAGAACGATCCTTTTCAGCCGGTGCAGGGGCTGCACACCCTCGGGGGTGAACTCGAAAATGACGTGGGGCACCAAGACCTGGTCGAGCCAGGCTTTCATGATAGCCGGCATGGAAAAAGTCCACATGGGCATGGTGAGCACCAGCACGTCGGCCTGCTTGAGCTGCTCGCTTTGCGTGCGAGAGTAGGCGCCGGAGTTGTACTCGCCGGTGGTGGGCTTGTAACCCTCCTCGACCATCGTCTGGTAGAGGCACCGGAAGGTCGGGTAGGTAAGGAAGGGTGGCGGGTTTTGATAGAGGTCGACATTGGTGACATTGACGTCGGGATTCTTTTCCGCCAGACGGGTAAAGAAAGCGGCCGCCAGTTGTTTCGAGACCGACTCCTGAATCGGCCGCGGATTCGCGCAAATGTGCAATACGTTCATGTAATCTCCTGTTTGAGCGGCATATTGTCCGTTTTTTTTTGCTTTGTCACGCTGAATTTGCAAAAAGCGCGCTCAGCGGTCACGGGCCGGCGGGCCGTCAACCGTCGGCGGCGCCCGGCAAGGGCAATTTTCCCAGGTAGGTTTCCAGCTCGCGGCCATATTCGGCGTCCTTGCCGAGTTGGGCGAGCTGCCGGTGCACCAGCAGCAGCCCCTCGCTGCCCACCTCGGCTTCGGCGGCATGGGCGTAGCGTCGGCGCGGATCTGGCTCCAAGAAGCGCTGCAGCAGGATGACAAACTGGGCGTTCTGGCGCACGTAGTCCGGCAACAGGTTGACCAACCGGCCGGGCAGTTGTTCCTTGGCCTTCAGCATCGCCGCCTCGTCCGCGCCCGGGTCCAGGCTGGTGTCACCGCGGAGCATTTCCAGCCCGACGAGGCCGGCGCTGTAGATGTCGGACTGCGTCAGGCTGCAGTCCCGCCGGTGAATTTCCGGCGCCATGTACACGGGCGTGCCGAACAGGATGCTGACCCTTTCGTTGATCTGGACGGCCCGTCCGTAGTCCACAAGCCGCACGTA
>JAPLSZ010000026.1 GCA_026398385.1 Kiritimatiellota bacterium
CCCCCCCCCCCCCCCCCCGGAGCTACCGACCCACGGGAGACCATCAACTCCTCATTTCGCAGTGGCAGGCGGGCCACCATTGTTCGAGAATCTTTTCAAGTTCAACAGGTCTAAATATTCAACAAATGCACCACGCTGCTTCGAGTCCTGGACGGCTACGGCTCCCCGAAGATCTCGTCGTAGCGGCTGGCCCAGTAGGAGATGATGATGTCCGCGCCGGCCCGCGCGATGGCGGCGGTGGCCTCGCGCACCATGCCACGCAGGTCGCCCCACCCCCGCTCGGCCGCGGCAATCAGCATGGAATATTCCCCGCTCACGTTGTACGCCGCCAGCGGCAACTGCGTTTGTTCCCGCAGGCGCGCGAGGATGTCGAGATAGAACAGCACCGGCTTGACCATCAGGAGGTCGGCCCCCTCGGCTTCGTCGAGCAGCGATTCGCGTAGCGCCTGATGCAGATCGCCGTACGAGGCCTGGTAGCCTTTCCGGTCGCCTTTCTGCGGCGCGGATTTCTCCGCCTCGCGGAACGGACCGTACATCGCCGACGCGAATTTCGAGGAGTAGCTCATCAGCAGCGTGTCGGTCAGGCGCGCGGCATCCAGCGCCGCGCGGATGGCCTGCACCTGGCCGTCCATCATGGCGCTCGGCGCCACGCCGTCCGCGCCCGCCACCGCGTGGGACACCGCCTCCTTTGCCAGGATGATGTTCGCCTGGTCGTTGTCCACGTCCCCGGCGGCATTCAGCGGGCCGCAATGGCCGTGCTGCGTATAGGCGCATAGGCACACGTCGGTGAAAATCACCAGGTCCGGAAACTCGCGCCGGAGGGTGCGCACGGCCTGCTGCACCACTCCGTCGTCGTGATACGCGGCGGTGCCGGTCTGGTCCTTGTCCTTTTCGTCCGGCAAACCAAAGTGCAGCACGCTGCCCACGCCCATCCGGACCACCCGCTCGACCTCGGCCGGCAGGACGTCCACGCTCAGGCGGCTCTGCCCCGGCATGGCCTCGATCGGCTCGCGGCCGTTCTTCCCGGGCAGGACGAACGTCGGCCACATGAATTTCTCCGGTCCCGGCAGGGACGCGTCGAACATACGGCGCAGGCTCGGCGTCCGCCGCAACCGCCGCAACCGAACCTGGGGATAGGCGCTCATAACAATTCCTCCATGGCCTGGTTCACATACCACTCGGCCAGCGCGGCCACGCTGGCTGCCACCGTCGCGGCCGGGCTAACCACGTCGGCGGCCAGACCCTGGGCCGTCAGAATCGCCACCGTGGGCTGCCCGATCGCCAGCACGGTCTTGCCCTGCAGCGCCGCCCGGCCCCACAAATCCACAAACGCCTCGACCGCCGATCCACTGGCGAAAAACACCGCGTCAAAAACGGGCAGCGCATCATAGAGCAAACGCTCGTTTCGGTACAGGATGCAATCCTCCACCACGGCGCCCTGTTGCCGCAAAGCCGCGGCCAGATCGCCCCCAGCTTTGTCGGACCTCAGGCGCAGCACCTTGGCGCCGGGGGTGATAAGGCGGGCGGCCGTCTCCCGGAGGCCTTGCGCGCCGAAATCCGCCGCCGGCTCCGCTGCGGGCGCGAGCCGGAATTTCCGCAGTTCACGGGCAGTGCCAGGGCCGCAGGCGATGAGCTTGGGCAGTTTGCGCACGTCGAGGTCCGTCTGGTCCAGGACTTCGACAAAACAGCGCACGGACGCTGGCGACGTCAGCACAATCCAGTCAAACTGCTCGCTGCGGCGCACGCATTCCAAGGCCGCGGGACTGGGCGTGAGCCGGATCAGGGGGCGCCGGATCGGCCGGCCGCCGAGATCATCCACCGCGTGCGCGGCCTTATCCTGCAGATCCTGGCTGCAGGTCAGCAGAATGCGCCGGCCCGCCAGCGCGCCCGCGTCCTGACGGAAGCCGAAGCGGGTCACCGCGCCTACGATCAGCAGCCCGGGGCGATCATCCGGCGCGGCGGACTCGGCCCTCAGGCGGTCCGCGAGTGCGCCCAGCCCGGCGCGGACGATCGCCTCGTCGTCGCGTCCGGCGTTGAACACCACGGCCGCGGGGCAATCCGACGGCGTGCCATCGGCGATCATCTGCTGCGCCACCTCGCCGACCCCGCCCGCCGCCATGAAAAAAACCACGGGGAGCCGGGCCCGTTCCTGGCCGGTAATCGGTCCCGCCCCGCCGCCCTGCTGCCGGGGCGTCAGGGCGCAGAAGCCGCGCGACAGCCCGCGCCGCGTGAGCAGCATGCCCGTGCCGGTGGTCGCGGCGTTGAGGCTGCTCACGCCGGGAATGACGCGGTACGGCAAGTGCAGACACTCCAGGGTTTCAACTTCCTCCGCCAGCCGGCCAAACAGGCCGGGATCGCCGCCCTTGAGCCGAACCACCCGGGACCCCTTACGCGCCAGGCCGGCCAGCAGGGCGTTGATCTCCGGCTGGCTCAGGCGATGCTGCCCGCAACGTTTGCCGACATCCACGCGCTGGGCGGCCGCCGGCAAGGCCTCCAGCAACGCCGGGTCCATCAGGGAATCGTAGAGGCACACCTCGGCGCGGCGCAGGGCGTCCAAGCCTGCCATCGTGCAGGCGCCGGCGTCCCCGGCCCCGGCGCCGACGAAGGTCACCGCCTTCACAAACAGGCTGCGCAAGCGCAGCAGCCGCGGATCACCCGCCTTGAAGGTCAGCCCCAGCACGCCCTGGGCCTCCGGCACAGGCAGTTCGTCCAACGGAATCCAGGCCGTGATCCGGTCCTCCAACCCGAGCCGCTTCAACGCCGCGCCGGCCATCACCACCAGATCGAAGGCGCCCGCATCCAGTTGGGCCAGGCGCTCCTCGATGTTCCCGCGGATGGGCAGAAGACGCGCGCCAGGGAAGCGCCGGCCGGCATACGCGGAGCGCCGTTCGCTGCTGACGCCGACGCGCGGCTCCGGAGGCAGCGCGTCGAGACCGCGGCCCGGCGGGAGCACCAGCACATCGCGCGGGTCTTCGCGCCAGGGGAGCCAGCACCAATCCAAGCCCTCCGGCAGCGGGTCGGGCAGATCCTTGGCGCTGTGAATCGCGCAATCCAAGTCGCCCCGGATAACCGCCTCATCCAAGTCGCGCGTGAAAAAATCCGGCGGACTGGTCTGTAGCACCGTGACACGGTCGCGATCGCCGGGAGATGAAAACGGCGCCTCTGCGAAGCGGATCCCCGGAAACTTTTCGCGGAAGTGGCCCAGCACGCTCCGGGCCTGAAGCAGCGCCAAGCTACTCGCTCTTGTTCCCACCCTGAAAACTTTGGATGATTTTATCATAGAGCTCGCGGTGTTCGCTGACGAGCAGCTTGCTTAATTCGAAGACCTTGGCCATGTCCAGGATTTCCTGGTGATACCAGCGCTTCAAGCCGTCCAGGTCCACGACCTTGAGTTCGGGGGTCAGGTTATCCAAAGCCGGTTCCACGTTGCGCGGCATGGCCAAATCCATGATCAGGATGTCTTTGTCCTGATCGAGGAAAGGCGCGTGGCCCTTGTGCAGGATGTAGCCGGGGCTGGTCGCCGTACAAACAATGATATCGGCCTTCGACAGATGGGTGGGCAGATCGTTGAAGGTGGAGAGCGTCACGCGCGGCTGCCAGGCTTCCGGCAGGTCCGGCTTATTGACGTGGTAACACCACTCGCAGGCGTGGCCCATCTCGAAAAAGCGGCGCATCAGGCCGCTCCCGACCATGCCGGTGCCCAGCACCATGATCCGCTTGCCCGCGAAGCCCGGGCATTCCGCCTGCAAATAATCCACGCATAGGTCCTCGATTTCGCGACTCTGCAGCAGCGGCCCGGTGACCTGCCGGATGTCCTTGGACATATGCAACGCCGCGCCGATCCAGCCCCGCATCATGGGGCCGGACCACCCGTGCTCCACGGCATAGTCCAGGGCTTCCTTGACCTGCGCGACAATATGATTCTCGCCGGGCGACTGGGAGAGCAGGCCGGCGCTCACGAGCGCCAGGTGATCGAAGGCCTCGAAACCGCGTTTGACGTAATACTCCTCCTCCTTCAAATGGAAAAAAGCCATGATCCGCTTCAGCAAATCCTCAATGCTGGTTTCGCGGGAAACGATGCCGATCAGCTCGATGCGATTGCAGGTGTTCAAGAGCATAAATTCATGGATGCCCCAGACCTGCATCAGCATCTGCCCCGTCTGGTCCATCCGTTTGCCGAGGAGGTGAAAGGGCTCCCGCCGCTGAATGGGCAACTGGTGATGGCTGGTTCCGATCACGATCAGGTCGGCCGTGCCCACCATCTCCACATGCCGGGCCAGGTTCTCCTTGACCAACCGGGAACGCCGGCAGGAGACCCCGCCGGACGACACCGAGACCGTCAGCTCGTCCAGGCGGAAGACCGCCGGGGTGATAAAATCACCGGCGTTCCAGTTGTGGTCCGCCGAGCAGCAAAGGATGCGCCGCGCCTGGCAGAGCTGCAGAAGATGGCGGTTCACCTTGTCGTCATTGGTGGCGGCCATGGCCAAAAAGGTTCCGTCCAGGTCGGCCTCCGTAAATTCACGGGGAACGTAACGAATGGTGTGGGCCGCGGCCAGCCGGAGGACTTCCGCTTCCGCCGCCGGGCTAATCACCGTGATGTCGGCTTTGGCGTCCAGCAGGAGCTGCAGCTTGTGCAGGGCCACCTTCCCGCCGCCCACCAGAAGGCAGGGTTTCTTTTCCAGCAGCAGGCCCACCGGAAACACCGTTCGCCCATTCGTATTGCTGTGCATATCGAATCCCCGCTGCGCCTGCCTGCCCGGCAGGCCAAGGCCAATAATAATAAAGTATACCGCTTTCCGGCCGGTGGGTCAAACTACGCGCGGCCGCCGGCGTGTTGGTTCAACCCGGTAGGGGCGCAGTCTTGCTGCGCCCGTGGGCGCAGCAAGACTGCGCCCCTACCGGACCACCGTGCGACTGAGGCCTTACCCGCCGGCCGGCAGCCTCCGCCAACGTCCGTGGAGCCGCTGCCCGGAGGCCCTGGAGGGCGGCGGCCACATGTTGCAGCCAGAGGGTGACCACGGCCGGGTATTCGAACATCCCGCGGTCAACCACCACCGGTGCGATGCCCGCCCCGGCCAGTATCCGGGCCCAGGAATTCTTCCGTTTCCCGGCCATATCCGTGCGCACGTGATAGCCCGCCAGCGCCATGAACGGCAGGAGGTACGCCTTCCGCACGCCCGCCGCCCGGCACAATGGCAGGACCGCGCGCAGGCGCGGCTCGCTTTCGAGCGTGGCCAGAAAGGCCAGCCGATCGAGGCGCTGGCAGGCCGCCGCCGCGGCCAGGTACGCCAACGCCCCCGGATGGTCCGCGTGACCATGCCCCATGAAAATCACCGCCTCGTTTTTTCTCCGCGCGGCCGGCACCGCCGCCAGCAGAGCGCGGACCACGCGGCGCAGATCGTCCGCTGAACCCAGCAACGGCCGGCTCACCACGACTTCCCCCAGGGGCCGCCGTCCGTAGCGCAACGCCGCGGCCGCTTCCCGGAGCCGGTCGTATTCCCGGCCAGCCACGACATGCAACGACGCCACGGCCACCCGCGTGAACCCCTCCCGCCGCAGGGCCGCCAGGGCGTCGGCGGGCGCAGCCACCGGCTGGCCTTGCGCGGCAAGCTGACGCCGCACCCGCTCGGACGCATAAGCCCAGCGGATTTCCATGCCCGGAAAACGCCGCCGGGCGCGCGCCTCCAGGCGCTTCAGGATGGCTTGGGCGCCCGCCCCCCCACCGCCCTGGGCCACCAGTAGAAGTCCTATTTTCATATCCACATCATGCCGCTCCGCCGGGAAAGGTTGCGCGCAGGGTTCAGGGTTCTCAGGTTTCAGTCTTCAAGGTCTCTTCCATAAAGAAACGCGGGCTGGTTTTCTTGAATTCCCTGATGGATAGCAGCATGCGGCCGCCGGACAGTCCGGCGGCGGTCGCCAGGCGGGCCCGCGCCGCTTCCGCGACCGGGAGCGACTCCGCATGCAGCATGGCAAACAGGTTGAACGGGAAGCGGGGATCCAGGGCCCGTTCATAACAGTGGGTTACCTCCGGCGCGGCGGCGATCCTGCGGCCGGCCGCTTCCAGACGCTGCGGGTCCACCTTCCAGACGCACATGCCGTTGACGGCAAAGCCCAATTCCCGGTGATACGGCACCAGCGCCACCCGGCGCAGGATGCCTTGCTGCTGCCACTCGTTGAGCGTCGCCAGCAGTTCGCCGGGAGCCCTCTGCAAGGCCCCGGCTGCCTCCGCAAACGGCTCGGCCACCAGGGGCAGGTCTTCCTGGAGCAGCCGCACCACCGCGCGGTCCTGCTCGGAATAAACCCGCTCCGATGCGCGGCGGTCCGTCATCCGACTGGTCCCGGTGGCCACCGCCGGCCCGGATCCGGCCGACCGGCGCACATCCAGGATCACGCCGATCTTGAACGTACGGCGGGTCGGCAGATTCAACAACTCGTAGGGCGCCGTGAGGCGGGCCGCCGTTGCGATGGCCCGGGCAAACTCGGCGGCGGCCGCGGTCATCGTGAACCAGAGGGCCGGCGCGCCGGAGCGCTGATAACAGTGCGTGATCCCGGGATGCGGATGCAGTTGCGCCGCCACGTGTTCCACGTCCGCCTCCGGCACATCCACGGCGCACAGGGTGCTGTCGTAGCCGAGGCTGCGCGCATCAAAGACCGCCCCGAACCGGCGCACCAAACCATCCCGCATGAAAGACGCGGTTCTTTCCAACACCACCGCTTCCGTCAACCCCAGCTCCTGCGCCAGGCGCGCGAAGGGCCGCGGGTCCAGCGGCAGGCCGCGCTGCAGCGCCAGCAGCAAGCCGGCATCGCGCATATCGAAGCCGGGGATCATGCGACCGCCCTCCGCGGCCGCACGGGCGGACGCCGCAGCCGCCGGGCGAGATGCCGCAGCGCCAGCAGGGGGTGTCGTTTGAGCAGCAGCGGGCCCGCAAAACGCATGACGCGCCTGGTCCTGGCACGCAGGGCCGGTTCATAGCAATGGACGGTGCATACCGCGCAGGTTGGCTTCTGCGCACCGTATGGACACCGCTCCAGCCGCTGCAGGGCATACTGTTCCAGCGCCGCACAGTCCGGACAGAGCGCACCAGCCGGCCGGTGCTGATGGCGGCAATAGATAGCGATCATCGCCCGCAGCGTTTTCTCCTCGAGCCGAAAGCTGGTGGTGTTCCTTTTCATGCCGGCACATAGGCGCAGTCCGGATCCTCGGCCAGATAGTCCGCGGTCTCGGCGAAAGCGCGGGCCCGGCAGCCCTCGCAGATCTTCCGGTAGCCGCAGGCGCGGCACTTGCCCTGGAGCCGGTCCGTATCGCGCAGCGCCAGGAACTCCGGCGCCTGCTCCCAGATGTCCTTGAACTTGCGCTCCCGCACGTTCCCCACGCGCAGCGGCAGATAGCCGCACGGCTGGACGTCGCCGATCCGGGAGATGAAGCAGACCGCCGAGCCGGCCAGGCAGCCGCGCGTCATCGCCTGCATGCCATGGCCCCCGCTGGGCAGCTCGATTTGGCGCTCGCGCGCGACCTGCCGCATGATCCGGTAATACTGGGGCGCGCAGGTCGCCTTGATGTGCAGGCGGCTTTTCAGCGCCAGCGACTGCTCGAACAGCCAGCGGAGGGCGTCCTCCATCTGCGGCCCCGACAGGCGCTGATCGTCACCGATCTCGGCGGCGCACGCCACCGGGACCAGCACGAACACGTGGAAGGCGTCGGCGCCCTGCGCCAGCGCCAGGCTCAGAATGTCAGGCA
>JAPLSZ010000035.1 GCA_026398385.1 Kiritimatiellota bacterium
AAAACCGCCGCCCTGAATCATAAATCCGCTGATAACCCGGTGAAAAATCGTGCCGTTGTAGTGCCCGTCTTTCGCATACTGGAGAAAGTTTTTCACGGACTCCGGCGCTTTATCCGCGAATAGTTCCGCCTGAATGTCGCCTTGGGAGGTCTTGATGGTGATCATGGCATTCCTTTCTGGTGGTTGCGGGCTGGTCGGTTCCTTGGCGTGGCAGGCCATGAGGCCGATGGCAAGCGCCACCGGCAATACGCAATGTCCGAACACGCCCAGCATGTTCTTGATGTTCATGGCGCTCCTTGTCACGCGGCCAGTATACCGTAAATCGGGCGCAGCGCCAGCTTTCCTATTCAGTTGTTATACGATTATCAGATATGAGAAATTTAAGCGGCGGGCCATTGATTATCAGAACCTCGCGCAGAAAACACGGAAAAGACGGCCACGACAGAGCGTGGCCCTCCCGAATTTGATTTTCGGATAAGTTGGCATATATTGTGCTGTATGCATTGCATGGACACGATACACAGCAAGACGGAGGAGCCTATGTATTTTGCAGATGTCATGGAGCGCAGGGATCTCGCCATGCAAACCACAGGGAACGGGTCGCCGTTCACGGCCCACCAGCCGCCGGTGCAGCGCAAGGATCCCAGTCCGCTCGCCCATACGCTGGTCGTGCTGGTCTTCGTGGGGCTGTTGATCGCCTTGACGACGCTCTCCGCGATGAACAGCAATGCGGCCAAATCCAAGGCCCACAGCAATCCCCGGCAGATGCCGATGATTCACATGGACCGCTGAAATTCCGGCGCGTCAGACGGCCAGGACATCTTTTTCCTTGGCCGTCAGCAGTTCGTCCACTTTCCTGATGAAGTCGTCGGTGTACTTCTTTTGCAGGTTCTCGACATACGCCCGAACGTAGTTGATGTTGCCGGGCTCGCCGATCACGCACTGGGTAAGCAAGTCCGTCAGATAGTCGAAGTCGTGGGACGTGGCCGCCACCGCCACTTTCTTAACGGCGACGTCGAAGACCTTCTCCAGCCGCTTGCGTTTGGCTGGCGAAAGGGGTTCGCGGCCGGACTTCTTAACTTCTGGATGTTCTTTGGATGCCATGCGTCCGTCGTTGATCGGGGTGATGCCCACATTGGCCGCCAGGATGGCCTTCTCGATGGCCGGCAGGGCGGTGGGGTCGTAGGCGTTGATGATGATCAGGCGCGGCTCGGGGGTGGCGATGCCGGCAATCTGGCGCAGGCGGGTGGGTGTGCCGTAGTACTCCACCGTGATGTTCTCCACCAGGCTGGGCGAGGCCTTGCCCGTGCGCAGTCCGGCAAACCCCTGCTTCAGCACGTCCAGCGACTTGGCCATCTTGTCGTCGGCTTCGAGCAATACATCGTCGAGCGATTCCATGATGCTTCCTCCCCGGACCAGTTTCTCAGCCGCGCACGAGCGTGCCTACCGGCTCGCCCTTCAGCGCGCGCACGATTTCGCCTTTCTTGAAAAAATTGAGCACGACAATGGGGATGGCGTTTTCCTGGCAGAGCGAGAAAGCCGCCGTATCCATGACCCGCAACTGCCGGCGGATGGCGTCGGTGTAGGAGATCTGCCTGAAGCGCCGTGCGTTGGGGACCTTCAGCGGGTCAGCATTGTAGATGCCGTCCACCTTGGTGCCCTTGATCAGCAGGTCGGCGCCGATTTCGCTGGCGCGCAGCGCAGCGGCACTGTCGGTGGTGAAGAACGGATTGCCCGTGCCCGCGCCGAAGATCACGATGCGGCCCTTTTCCAGATGCCGGAGCGCGCGGCGGCGGATGAAGGGCTCGGCGACGGCCGGCATGGCGATGGAGGTCATCACCCGGGTGTGCAAGTTTTCGCGTTCCAGCGCCGACTGCAGCGCCAGGGCGTTGATCACCGTGGCCAGCATGCCCATGTAGTCGCCTGTGGTC
>JAPLSZ010000346.1 GCA_026398385.1 Kiritimatiellota bacterium
ACGGGGCAGGGCTGAGCCGAATGCGTTCGAGGACTCCGTCTGAAAGCAGGAATACGCCGCCGTCCAGCCCGGCCTCCGGCGGCGGGACGTAAAGTTGCGGATTGGCGCGCGCCAGCCGCCAGGCCCGCCGCAGCGGGAACCGGATCTTCCCGTCCGCAGCACCCGCGGCGGGCGGCTTGACGGACGCAACCGCTTCAAAACCGTCCGCCGGGGCGGCCTCATCCGAAACAACGTACAGGGCTTTGTCGAGAATCGCGAAATCGAGGATCTGCCGCTCCTTCTCGCCCCAGGCCATCCGCTCAATGGCGACACCCGACCGCGCGTCGAGGCGGCAAAGTCCGCGGGGTGTTCCGACATAGATCGACGATCCGATCCGCTGAGCGTCTCCGAGAACGCCTTCCTCCACAGGACGGAACCATCGCGTTGCGCCGGTTGCCAGGTCCAGCGAGACGACGGTCCGATGATCGTACACCAGCAGCGCCCCCTCGAAGATCCCGACCGCTCCCGCCGGATGCACGAAAGCGTTTTGCCAGACGAGTCTTCCCGTATCCGTGTCCAGGGCAAACACCCCGTTGTGGTCGCGGGGCATGCAGATCACCCGGTTTCCCGCCACCAGCGGCCGCGCCCCCCACGAGATGGGGTGCGCGTCAGGTCCCTCCTTCGAGTACTTGGTGCGCGGATAACGGTGCGCCCATTCCAGGCTGCCGTCGCGCGCGTCGACGCGGGAAACGATACCCGCGCCGGTGGCGCAGTACACGGTGCCCTGGTGACTGGTCACCGCGTTGCCATAGAGCGCCAGATCGTGCCAGTACTCAGGGGGCCAGCGATCCCAACTCTGCATCTTATCGCGGGCGACCAGGCATGTCCAGATCCTCGCCCCGGTATCGGGGTCCATGCAGACAAGATGGATCCCGTCCGTCTGGGAGCCCACGGTCCTGACCGCCAGCAGGTAGAGACGGCCGTCGGCGTAGACGGGATCGTTCAGAGGCCAATGCCGGACGCCCGAGAAGCGCCCGGGTTGGCTGCGCCACGAGTTGTCCTGTGCCGTTGACCACATTTGCCGGCCCGTGCGGACGTCGATCGCGGCAACGTCGGAGGAAAGACTATCGCTGTAGCCCCAGCGGGTGTAGATGCGGTCGCCGATCACGGGGGGACGGTAGATCCCGGGGTGCCGCCTGAAATGGGAAAAAGTGAACCGCGCCGTTCGCTGCCACACGGGCGCTTCGGTATGGTCCGCGCGATACCAGGCCATCATGTTGGGGGAACTGACCAGCAAACCGCCGTCATGGAGCTGCATCCCGACCCGGGCGAACGGAAAGGACTTCATCGACGCATCGCCGAACAACCAGCGCGAACCGTCGTACTGCTGCCAACCGTCGGACTGCTGCCAGGACAAGGGCCAGGGCGCGAGGGCGGGGATCTTGACCAGGCGCCGGTCCAGATCGCCCAGGCGCGGCGCCGTTACCTCCGGCGTGGCGGCGGCGGGCAGGCTTTTCTCCAACCGGTCGCGGATGACCCGCGCGGTTTCCGTTCCGCCCATCCACGGATAGCGCTCCTCCAGGTTCACGTCCCGGAAGGCCGCGTCGAATTCGTCGCGGTTGTCCTGCTGGGCAATCGCCAGCCAGAGACACGTCCGCGCCTGGGAGCGGAGGGCCGGGTCCGAGGCGTGCGACAGGACATCACGGAAGGATCTCAGCGCCAGGCCGGCGCGGCCGTTCAACAATTCCTGCCTGGCGTATTCCATCAACTGCCGCTGCCCGGCGTCGGTCCACGGATACCGGCGAAAGAGCGTGATCGGGCCGCCGAACTCGCCGGAACCGGCCGAGCCGCCGGCGCCCGTTTTCTGAAGCTCGGCTTGCTGCACCCGGCGCAGCGGAAGCAGCGCTTCGGGTTTCTGCGACAGCAGATGCCGGTCCATTAGCGGCCACAGCCAGGCCGTCGCGGCCGTGTTGTCGTCGGCTATGAATCGTCCCTGCTCCAGGGATTCGCCAATCAGGGCCTGTATCTGTGACGGCGCTGTCTCGGGCGGAAGATCGCGCACCGCCTCCCAGTTCGGGGAGAAATCCTTGAAGGACAGATTCCTCGGCGCGTCGGAGGGCAGCAGGCGGCCCGGCCGGTAAGCCAAGGCGCTCTCCATATATTTCGGGTTGCGGCGATCGTTCATGGCGGACCAGTCGGCGCTGATCTTGGAAAGAATCTCCGCGAAGCGGGATTCTGTCTCATACGAGTCCGCCTGGTAGCACAGCGCGGCGTCAAGGAACTGCGCCCACACGTCCCTTCCGGTGGCCTTTTCCATCGCCTCGATCTCCACTTTGGCTTCGAGAAACCGT
>JAPLSZ010000375.1 GCA_026398385.1 Kiritimatiellota bacterium
GCGCCCGTGGGCGACGATGTGCCGGCGGGTGTCCCCGCGGGCCCGGTGTCTCCGCCGCCTTCGGTGCGGGCTTGTTCGACGGCGCGGAGAATATCGTCCAGGGACGCGACCTGCGCGGCCCGGCAACAGCGGACCAGCGCGATCTCCAGCAGCGTGCGGCGGCTGAGCGCATGGCGTAGGCGGCCGTCGGCCTCCGTGAGCAGTTCGATGATCCGCAGCAGGCGGTCGGGCTCCAGCCCGGCCGCCTGGGCGCGCAACTGCTGGAGCTGTTCGGCGGTGAGGTTGCCCTGTTCCGCTTCCGCGCCGGCATACCGGCACACCAGCAGGTCGCGGAAATGGCCCAGCAGCTCGACCACCACGCGCTGCAGGTCCTTGCCGTGCGCGCCGAGCTCGGCGCCCCGGCGGATGGCCGCGGCGATGTCGCCCTGGCGCAGCGCCCCGGCGAGGGCTTCCAGCGTCTGCCGGGCGACCAGGCCGAAGACGGACAGCACGTCGGCTTCGGCGATGGTCCGGCCGCGGAAGGCGACCAGCTGGTCCAGCGCGCTGATCGCGTCGCGCAGGCCGCCTTCCGCGCCGCGGGCGATGGCCAGGAGCGCGTCCGGCGCGATGGCGATCTGCTCCGCCTGGGCGATGTGCGCCAGGCGCGCGATGATTTCGCGCGGCGCGATGCGGCGCAGATCGAACCGCTGGCAGCGCGAGAGGATGGTGGTCAGCACCTTCTGCGGCTCGGTGGTGGCGAAGAGGAATTTGACGTGCGGCGGCGGCTCTTCGAGCGTCTTCAACAGCGCATTGAACGCGGCGTTGGAGAGCATGTGCACTTCATCAATGATATAAATCTTGTACCTGCTGCGGGCCGGCGCGTAGCGCGCGCTGTCGCGCAGGTCGCGGACCTGGTCCACGCTGTTATTACTGGCGCCGTCGATCTCGATCACGTCGAGGCTGGCGCCGGCCATGATTTCCTTGCAGGAGTCGCAGCGGTCGCACGGCTGGGGGGTGGGCCCTTTCGCGCAGTTGAGCGCCTTGGCCAGGATGCGCGCGGTCGTGGTCTTGCCCGTGCCGCGCGGGCCGACGAAGATGTAGGCGTGCGCCACGCGGTTGGTGGCGATCGCGTTCTTCAGGGTCTGGGTCACATGCCCTTGGCCCACCACGTCGTCAAATTGTTGCGGCCGCCACTTGCGCGCCAGGACTTCGTATGCCATGAACCATCCTCACCAAGGGACGCCGGGACCAGGGCGCCGTGCGCCGTCCCCGCTCTGGCCGCGCCCCCATATCCTAACTAATGTTCCACGGCTGACCTGCTTCACGCCGCGCACCCCGGGGTTGTCGGTGGCCGCGGCAGAGTCCGGCGCGGCGCGACTCAGACCAGGCGCCCCACGGCGCCCGGAGATGCTGTCTTACCGCTGCTACCTTCCGGTCCTGACGGGGTTCGCCAGTCTCCGTCGCATGGGACCCGGCCCTCGACGCTGCTGCCACGCCTTCCCGTTGCCGCCGCCACCGCCGCGCCCGGGCATTCCCTCCTGCTAAAGCGGTTTGCAGGTACAGGGCACCGCTAGCGCCCCA
>JAPLSZ010000120.1:0-376 GCA_026398385.1 Kiritimatiellota bacterium
CCCTCAGGTCGCCCATCAGGCTTCGGCGCGGTGCTTCGCACCTTGTCCCTCGACAAGCTCGGGACCTTGGCCTCACCGCTGCGGGCCTGGGACCGTGAGCCTGTCGAACGGCTCAGGGCTAGTCCTGAGCGTAGGCCCGGTTTTACGGGCCGGAGTCGAAGCCCGCAGGGCGGCTTGTTCATGCTTCATGAATAAGCCGGGCTAGTTGTCTCATAATAAGCTCGACTGGCAACCCTGTAGACGCGGCCTCCGGCCGCGTGAAAAAGCGACGAGACGTCGATTCTACAGCCGGCGCTTTCGTCCAGTCTATTATGAGACGATTAATAAGTCTCCAACGTCCAGCCGGAGCCCTGACGTTTTATCGCCGGCGTGTTGT
>JAPLSZ010000120.1:389-8939 GCA_026398385.1 Kiritimatiellota bacterium
ATCGCCGGCGTGTTGTTTTTTTGCCGGATAAGCGCTATAGTTTGGGCCGGTAATCTGATGATGAACACCTTATTGCTCGCCCGTCTGCAGTTTGCCTTCACGACGCTCTATCATTTCCTGTTCGTCCCGCTGAGCATCGGGCTGGCGCTGTTGCTGGCGCTGATGGAAACGGCCTACGTCCGCACGGGCGACGAGCTGTACAAGCGGATGACGCTGTTCTGGGGCCGGTTGTTTTTGATCTCATTCGCGATGGGCGTGGCGACGGGCCTCGTGCTGGAATTCCAGTTCGGCATGAATTGGCCGGGGTACGCGCGGTTTGTGGGCGACGTGTTCGGCGCGCCGCTGGCGGTGGAGGCGCTGGCGGCCTTTTTCCTTGAATCCACGTTGCTGGGCGTCTGGATCTTCGGCTGGGAGCGGCTTTCGAAACGGGCGCATGCGGCGGTCCTGTGGCTGGTGGTGCTGGGCTCGAACCTGTCGGCTTTCTGGATCATCGCCGCAAACGCCTGGATGCAGCATCCGGTGGGCTACGTTCTGCGCCACGGCCGGGCGGAATTGACCAGCTTCGCCGCCCTGGTGCTGAACCCGCACCTGCCGCTCCAGTTCGGGCACGTGACCCTGGCCAGCGTGGCCACGGGCAGCTTTTTTGTGCTGAGCCTCAGCGCGTGGCAGCTCGGGCGCGGCCGGCCGGAGCACCGGGAGCTGTTCCGGCGTTCGTTCCGGCTCGCGGCGTGGGGTGCGCTGGCCGGCAGCCTCGGCGTGGCGGGGCTGGGCCACGTCCAGGGTCAGTGGCTGGCCCGCAGTCAGCCGATGAAACTCGCCGCCATCGAGGCGCTGTGGCGGACGGAGGATCCGGCGGGGCTCTCGCTCGCCGCGGCGATCGACGAGCAGCGCCAGACCAACACCTGGTCGCTGCGCGTGCCGGTCGCGCTGAGCCTGCTGGCCTACAACCGGGCGGACGGCGCGGTGCCAGGCCTCCGGGAACTGCAGGCGGACAGTGTGGAAAAGTACGGGCCGGGCGATTACATCCCGCCGGTCCGGCTCACCTTCTGGTCGTTTCGCGCGATGGTTGGCGCGGGCGGGCTGATGCTGTTGCTGGCCCTGCTCGCCGTGTGGGCCGGGCGCGGCGGGCGCGTGCCCGCGCTGCCGCCGTGGCTCTGGCGCGCGCTGGTGGCGGCGCTGGCGCTGCCCATGCTGGCCAACAGCACCGGCTGGATGGTGACCGAGGTCGGCCGCCAGCCGTGGTCCGTGTACGGTCTGATGAAGACGGCGGACGGCGTCTCGCGCGTGACGCCGCCCGGCACGGTGCTGGCCTCGTTGCTGGTGTATACCCTGCTGTACGGCGCGCTGCTGGTGGTGGCGGTGATTCTGCTGCGGAAATTCGCCGTGCGCGGACCGGCGGCGATGGAAATCCGAAACCCGAAACAATATTGAATGACAAAAAGGGAAAATCCAAAACCAAGCGCCGGCCAACCCTGGAGCGCCGCGATAACGGCGGGGCGAGCGACCGTTGTTTTCATCCTTTGAGCCATTTGAATTTCGAATTTGTTTCGGATTTCGTGATTCGACATTCGGATTTTAGGGTGATGGAACCTTGGCTGGCTGAGGCGGGTTGGTGGGATATTTGACTATGGACTTGAACACCCTTTGGTTCGTGCTCATCGCGGTCCTGTTCGCCGGCTTTTTTGTGCTGGATGGTTTCGACTTCGGCGTTGGCATGCTGCTGCCCTTTCTAGGCCGCGACGACCGCGAACGCCGCACGATGATCAATGCCATCGGTCCCTTCTGGGACGGCAACGAGGTCTGGCTGATCACCGCCGGCGGCGCGATGTTTGCCGCCTTCCCGAACTGGTATGCCACGTTCTTCAGCGGCTTCTACCTGCCGCTGCTGCTGATCCTGGTCGGTATGATCCTGCGCGCCGTCGGCATCGAGTTCCGCAGCAAGCTCCCGTCACCGGCGTGGCGCGCGGCGTGGGACGGGCTGATTGCCCTGGGCAGCCTGCTGCCCGCGCTGCTCTTTGGCGTGGCCATCGGCAATCTGCTGCGCGGCGTGCCGATTGACGCGCAGATGAACTATGTCGGCGGCTTCTGGAATCTGCTCCATCCCGGCGCGCTGCTCATGGGCCTGACCTTGGCGCTGCTGTTCCTGCTGCACGGCGCGTTGTTTCTCGCGCTGCGCACCGACGGCGCCCTGCGACAGCGCGCGACGGCCGTGGCGCGCGGCCTCGGGCTGCCCGCCGTGCTGGCGGCCGCCGCGTGGCTGGCGGTGGCCTGCGGCGAAATCAACCTGGTGACCGCCGGCGCCGCCGGCTGGGCGCCGGCGGGCGCGGCTGTGGCGGCGCTGGCGGCGTCCGGCGCGCTGGCCCGGAAGCGGCCCGGCGTCGCGTTCGCGCTGACGACCGCGGCGATCGGGCTGTTGACAGCCGCCGTCTTTGGCGCGCTGTATCCCAACGTGATGCCGTCCTCCCTTAGCCCGCAGTGGAACCTGACCATCCACAATGCCAGCTCCTCGCCGTACACGCTCAAGGTGATGACCATCATCACGCTGACGCTGCTGCCGCTGGTGCTGGCCTATCAGTCGTGGAGCTACTGGGTTTTCCGCCGGCGGCTCACCAGCACGTCGAAGCTGGAGTATTGAGGCCGCGGGGGTTAAGGCCTTCCATGAAGATAGCATTAATAGAAATCGGTAACTCGCACGACATATGTTTGTACGCTCAAATCAGGTTTTTAAAATCCGTGCCGCATACGCATGTAACCTTGATATGCTCAGAGGGGTTAAAAGAAATAGTTAATGATTACGACCTGGTAGATCATAAACATTTTGTTAAGAACCGATTGAAATTATCCGACTTGTGCAAGTTAAGGAGATATTTATTAACGGAACAATTTACGAAAGTAATATTCAATACCGCGGAAGGAAATTATGTAAAGCATTTGCTGCTGCTGCCCTTTCCGCCCTGCATGGAATTTATCGGGGTCTTGCATGATTCGCACAAATTGGGGAAAAGCTTTAGTCAAACATTGATCTCGCTAAGAATAAAAAAATATTTCATGCTGAATAATTATTTGCTGCAAAATGTCGCTGGCCGCAGTAATGCTAAACTCAAAATCGGGATTATGTATCCCATCTATTTCCCGCATTGCAAAACCATGCCGCTGGCTAAAAACAACGATGAAATTTGGATCGGCATTCCTGGCCAGGTGGAATTAAAACGGAGAGATTACGCAGGTTTGCTGAGATGCTTTGAAAAACAAACTCCCGGCAAGGATATTAAATTTATACTGCTAGGCCGTAGCGAGCATGAATACGGTGACGGCGCTTATGTAAAAGGCCGCATTGCCGCGCTGGGTTTAAAGGATAATTTCATTTTATGGGACGGGTTTTTGGCAGCCGGACTGTTTCATTCTTATATAGAAAAGTGCGATTATATCATGCCGCTTATACATTCCGGCCATGTGTCTTTTGAATTATACCGTAAACAGATTTCCGGCGCTTACCTCATCGCCTTCGGATACAAGAAAATGCTGTTGATGGAAGACAGTTTCAAACTGTACGACGATTTTGCGAATAATTCGATTTTTTATTCCCTGGAAAATCTTGCGGAAACAATCAGGAATCTTAAACCAAGCAACAATCAGCAACTGTACTCTGAAGAAAAGTGGGCGTTTGAATTTCAGGCCAAGAACTACTGGGCGCTAATAAATGCCGCCTGAAAGGGGTTATGGTTGCATGCGTAGTATGACGGCGAAGTCCGGCGGCATGGAAAGCGGCGCGCCCCGGCGGGTGCGTCAAAGCGCTTGCTTAGTGGCCGTCCGCGAGGCGCGGCCATGACCACCCGCGTTCAGCGCTTGTCGCCGGTCGTGCTCGGCGGGGCGGTTTTTCTGGCCGCGTTGCTGGTCCTCTGGTTTCTCGCCGCGCCCTCCGTCACGTTTCACGACAGCGGCGAATTTGCGCTGGCGGCGGCTTCCGCCGGCATTCCCCATCCCCCCGGCGCGCCGACCTGGACCCTACTCGCCAGCGCTTTCCTCCGGCTGGGCCATTTTGCCGATCCGGCCCGCGGCACGAATCTTTTTTCCGCGCTCGGCGGGGCCGTGACGCTCGGCCTGCTGAGTGGCCTGGTCCAGGCCTGGACCAGGCGGCGGTTTCCGGCGCTGCCCGTCTGGGCCATGGCCCTGGCGGGGTTGACGCCGGCGCTGCTGTTGCTGTCTTCCCCGGCATTTCTCGAACAGGCCACGACCACGGAACAGTACACGCTCCTGACGGCGCTGCTGGCCGCGCTGTGGCTGGTCATCCTACGCCTCGCACCGGATCCGGCCCCTGCCGTAACCCGTGCCGCCGCCTGGCCCTGGCTGCTGGTGCTGGGGCTGCTCTGGGGCCTTGCGGCCGGCAACCACCTGAGCCAGCTTTCCCTGGGGTTGCTGGCCGCCGGGGGCGTCATCGCCGGCGCGCGGCGGGATAAGTTATGGCGCGACTTATTCGGCAATGGTGCGGCCTGCGCGGCGGGTTTCGGGTTGGGCGCGCTGATTTTTCTCTGGGTGCCGCTGCGTGCCCGGACTAATCCCCTGATGGATTGGGGGCATGTTGCCACGTTCGAGCGTTTTGTGTGGGCGGTGACCCGTCAGCAATGGACCCTACGGCCGCTGGCCGCGGCCCCGCGCGGTTTTATGAGCGAATGGATCGCCTCCTATGACGTGATCGGTCAATTGGGCGTGCTTGGTGTCGTGCTGGCGATCGCCGGTGTGATCGTGCTGTTCCGTCGTCATAGTTTGTGGCTTTTCTGGCTGGCGGCAGCGACCATCCCGTACATGGCGGGCCTGCTGCTGGCGCACATGAGGCAGGACCAGATCGATATCAACTATATCCGGCAATATGGCCTCATGGACTGGCACCTGCCGTTGTACGCTGCCCTGGCCGTGTCGGCGGGCATGGGTGTGGCCGGTGGCCTGGCCTGGCTGGCTGGCGCCCGCCCGCGGTTGGCCTCCGTACTCCCGTGCGCACTGCTGCTGGCGCTCCTCGCGTCGGCGGCCTGCGCGGCCCGCCGCGCCTCCCTTCGTCATTTCAGCGCCCCCGATGAATTTATTCGGGCGGTGCTCGCGCCTCTACCGCGCGAGGCCCTCATCCTGGTGGGTTCCGACAACCTCCTGTTTATGCTGAGCTACAACACGTACCTCGGCGCCGCGCCCGCCACCCGCTGGGTCGCCTGCGATACCCCTCCGACGCAACGCGAGATGATCTCCGGCTGGAGTCAGGAAAAGAAGGTGGCGCACTTGCGCAACGTCATGCTGCCCGGGCAACAGCCGCTCCATATTCCGGCGCTGACGCCGGAGCGCGCCGCGGCGGGCCGGCTCTTCACGGCGTTTTCGCCGAGCTATTCCGCGAGCGCGCGGTGGCTGCTGCCCGCCGGCCTGCTCTTTGAAGTCCGCGACCGGCCCGTCACCGATGACGAGGTGCGCGCGGCGGAGCGCCGCCTTCGCCAAGACTATCCGGGGCTGTTCCGGCGTTGCCCGGCCCGGCCGCACCGCCTGGAGCGCGAAGCCTGGTTCCTGCTGCATGAGGCGCGGGGCGCTTATTTTGTTGCGCGCGGTCTATGGCCCGAAGCGGCGGAAGCCTACGAACGGGCCGTGGAATGGTGCCGCACCAATGGCAACGCCTGGTATTGCCTGGCCGACGTTCACGAACGGCTCGGCCAGATGCGCGCCGCCGCCGCGGCGTATGGCCGCGCCATTCAGGAAGCACCCTATGAACCCGGCCCGCGCACCGCCTTGGCCATATTGTTGGCACAGGCCGGCGTGCGGGGAGATGCGGAAAAACTACTGCGGGAGGAACTGGAATGGAACCCCGGCTACCAGCCCGCCCAGACCAATCTGCAACTGCTGAAATCAGGGTCACGTCGCCATAAGTGATTCTGCTGAAAAAGCTCGGGAGCTTTTTCAGCAGAATCGACATGCAACATTACGTTGCGGCATGCCTTTACGGCGGCGCAAACCGCTGCAAGCGCAGTTCGCCGGAGGCGGGATCCATCCGGAGGTTGCAGCCGCTCAGAAAGCTCATGCCCAGCAGGCCGTCCACGCCCGGCGCCGGGCCCCGGGGCATGATCAGCGTCATGACGCGCGCCACGCGCACGCCTTCGATTTCCACGGAATTCAGCAGGACGGCGCGCGCCTTGCGCGTGGACCCGTCGGCCAGGGATGTTTGGACTTCCGTGGCGTTGCGCGTGAGATTCAATTTCTGCGCCAGGGCCTCCGAAATGCACATGGCGCTGGCGCCGGTATCGACCACGAACCGGCCCTCGACGGCGCCGTTCAGCGTGGCGGTGACCTCCATCCGGCTTTTATCGCGCTGGTAGGGAATGCGGACTTGCTGGATTTCTGACCGATAGGCGGCGAGTTGGGCGTCCACCGCGGCAAAGAAGGCCGCCACGGCCTGGGGCTCGTCGGCGCCGGCGCCCTGCCGTTTCCGGCCCTGGACGCGTTCCGCGAAGGCGAACACCGCGGCGGTATACGCCGCGAGCTCGCGCTGGCCTTGCGCCATGTCGGATTGGTGCTTCTCGGTGTTTTTATACAGCTCCAGGATGCGGGCATGCAGGCCGTGCAACCGGGCCACGCCATCGTTGTAGGCTTTGACCGCGCCGCGGCTGGAGCCCGGCGAGCGGCTCAATTGCTTGTTGAGCGCGATCTCCTGGTCCTGCCCCTGCCGCAGCTCCTGTTCTTCCTGGCGCATCTTTTGCTGCAGTTCCGTCATCCGGCGATGGGTTTGCAGGGCCGCGCCATGCTGGCCTTGAAGCTTCAGCAGTTCCTGCTGCACATCGGCCAGACCATGGGGCGCATAACGCTCGTGCAGGATGTTCTGCTGCTGCCAGGTTTTCTGCAAGGCCTGGGCGGGCTGCGCCCCGGCGCGCTCAATGGCGGCCACGCTGGCCTTCGGCAGCGTCATCGTGCCGAACCCGATTTCCAGCACGACCTCCGTGGCGCTCTCGGACTTGACCACGCCCTCCAGCGCGTTGCCGTTCTTCAGTCGAACCAGGTCGGCCGGCGCCGCGGCGGCCAGCAGGACGACGAGCGCCAGGACGGGCGTTTTGAACAAAGCCGATTTGGCAAAACTTTTCATTGCTCCTAACAGCTTGGTTGGTCCCCGGTCAGGGCGGTCCGCCGGCCGCGCCCTCAGCCGGCGCGAACAGCCGCAATTCGGCGATGCTCCACCAAGCGCGCTGATTCTGCCCGGTCAGCGCGATGCGCACCCAGCGCGCGCGTGTGGGCGCGAAGGCGACGGTAAAGTGATCGCCGTAGACGTTGAAGCGCGGCTGGCTGTTTTCCCAGAAAAGCAGTGTGCCTTGCGCGCTGGAATCCTGCACGGTGCGCCACGCCGCGTCGTCATCGGAGGTTTCGACGCGGAATCCGGCGGGCGTATCGGTGACATTGCTGCCGAGATCCACGCGTACCTGGCAGAAGGTCTGCGGGGCGCCGAGATCCACGGTGAAGGTCATGCCCGGCTGCTGCGGCGCGCCGCTTTCCCAGAGCGTGTCCGGCTGGCCATCCAGCGCGCGGGCCGCGTGCTCCAGCCGGTGGCTGGCGGTCGCCTGCCAGCCGGCGCGCGGCAGTGCGCGCAACGGGCCGGCCCCGTAGGGCGACACAAAGCTGTGGTAGACGAAGAAATCGCCGACCGCGGCCTTTTTGAAGCCGCCGCCGATGTTTTTCAGGAGCGCATCGAAATCGCCCTGGAAAAAGCGCAGGGTGGGGTGGGTGATGTAGGCGACGTGGGTGGCGGCCTCGAGTTCCGGCTTGTACTTCACGTCGTTGGCGCGCCGCGGGAAGCGCTCGTTGTAAGGCTCGCCCACGATGATTTTTTCGGCGGCCTCGTAGGTGCAGCGGTAGGCGATCCAATAGTGCGCGTAGGCGCGGGTGATGCCGTGCGCAGCCAGAAAACCGTGCAGCGGGCGGGTGTCGGGCAGTTCGAGGTCCACCGCGACCACCTTCGGATCCAGCCAGGCGCGGGCGAGCGCGACGTTGCCCCAGGCCTGGCCCGCGAGCAGCACGGCCAGCATGAGGCCAAAGACGATCCTGGACCGGGCGCGGATCTGGTCGAGGCCGATGGCCAGCAGGACCGGCAGGGCGGACATGATCGGCAGCAGGTAGCGCACATCCTTCCAACCCGAGCGCGAACTGCGGCAAAACAGGAACAGCGCGGCGCCGGCGGCCGCGGCGAGAAGCACGACGCCGTCGGCCTGCGCCAGCGACAGCCGCGCCAGCCGCAGAAACATCGGCAGCCGGCTGAGCAGCGCCCAGAGCAGGGCGGCCAGCCAGATCAGCCCCACGGCGCCGGCCAGCAGCAGGGGCAGGCTGACGAAGTGCACGCTGTCGCCATACAGCATGACCTTGGCGCCGACCAGGAAATGCAACGTGCCCTGGAACGCGGCGCGCAGCAGTTCCCAGGAGCCCTGCCAGGAGGTGGTCTGGCCCACGTCCTTGAACGTCGCGCCATGGTGGATGACATTATACGCCAGCAGCGGCAGCGCGCCGACGACGAAGGCCAGCACGCCGGCCCAGCCTTCGCGG
>JAPLSZ010000275.1 GCA_026398385.1 Kiritimatiellota bacterium
CCAACGCGGCCAGCGGCCGCGTCTACAGACAGCCAATCCCCCCGCGGAAAATCCGGTTGATATCCGCGGACGGAGGGGGTATCTCTTTACGCGTTGGTGGCATCCATGAGCGTTGGACGCGGGAGTTGTGCCGTGAAACGGAAAATATTTTTGTTGCTGCTGGCCGTCCTGCTGGCGGCCGTCAACGTCATCCAGGCCGCGCTGCGGTCCTGCTCCAAATGCGGCTATGAACAGGCGGAAGACGCGACGAAGTGCAGCCATTGCGGCGCCGCCCTTGCCCCGCTCACGATCATCACCAACGAGCCCGTCGCGACGCCCGTGACGACCCGGGCGCCGTGGGCCAGTGCCGCCGAGGAGGAATTCAACCTCGCCAAGGCGGCCGCCCCCCAGAACCGGATCTGGCTGGCGTGGTTCTATGCCCGCAACGCCGCCGCGCTGAACACGCTGGCCGGCGAAACCAGGCCCGTGCGCGAAGCCGATCTCATGAAGGCCCTCGGGCAATTGGAGGTCGTCCTGCGCAGTACCCAGGTCAAGTGTCCGGCCTGTGATGGCACCGGCCGGCGCGAGACCAAGATAAAAATGAGCGACGGCCGTATACAGACCATCAACTCGAACAGCCAGCTTTGCCTGCGCTGCGGGGGCAGCGGCCTTTTGCCGGCCATGCGTATGCCGGACATCCTGAATCATCAGCGCGCGCAGGTGGCGCGCGACTACGACGCCCTCCAGCAGGATCACAACTGGACCCCGGTGACCGGGGTCTGGCTGCCCCCCGAACTCGCTGCCAACCTGACCTTGAGCAACCGGGTGGCCGTGCTTCGTGCCTTGGGCAGCGCCTGCCTGAACTGCGCGGGCATGGGGATCATGGCCTGCGCCAAATGCGAAGGCGCCGGCTACATAAAGTGCTCCAGCGGGGATTGCCTCATGGGTACGACCACGTGCCCCGATTGCGGCGGCTCAGGTTCGCCGAAGAAGACGAACCAGGGCGCCCGCGGCGGCACCACCATGATCAGCATCTATTGCACCACCTGTCAGGCCACCGGACGCGTCGTTTGCAAGATCTGCCGCGGCAAAGCCTCCCTGTCCTGCAACACCTGCATGGGCAAGACCGCGCTGGTGTGCAAGGCCTGCAGCGGCACCGGCCAGAATCCCGAGTGCGTCAAGTGCCGCGGCGGCGGCCTCATGGATTGCATCCGCTGCAAAGGCTCCGGCAAATACCGCGACGACACCTGCCCCGCCTGCCAGGGACAGGGTAATGTGCTGTGCACCACCTGTCAGGGCATCGGCAAGGTGTCCCGGCGCTGAAGCCGTTGGCCGCCTGTCGGAGGTAAGCCCGAATGGAAACGGTCACGTTGGATCAATTGCGCCAGGATGCGCTCTGTATCCTCCGCACGCTGCAGCAGGCCGGCTTTAGCGCCTGCCTGGCCGGCGGCTGCGTGCGCGACCAGCTCATGGGCCGCGCGCCCAAGGATTACGACATCGCCACCAACGCGCCGCCGGAGGAGGTCGCCCGCCTGTTTCCGCGCACGGTGGCCACCGGCCAGGCGTTCGGCGT
Source organism: Kiritimatiellota bacterium (assembly GCA_026398385.1). GTDB lineage: Bacteria > Verrucomicrobiota > Kiritimatiellia > CAIQIC01 > CAIQIC01 > CAIQIC01. The sequence goes on from JAPLSZ010000275.1 coordinate 1,553, forward strand.
GATGCAGGTGGTCACTGCGGGGCGCGCCTGCGAAGTGGCGACATTTCGCCGCGATTCCGCGCACGGCGACGGCCGCCGGCCCGACGCCGTGGTCTTCAGTGGGCCGGAGGAGGATGCGCGCCGGCGGGACTTCACCATCAACGGCCTGTTTCTCGACCCCGCGTCCGGCGCCATCATGGATTACGTCGGCGGCCGCGCCGATCTGGAGCGGAAAATCATCCGCACCATCGGCGCTCCGCATCAACGGTTCAGCGAGGACTATCTCCGGTTGCTGCGGGCCGTCCGTTTTGCCGCCACCCTGGAATTCGAGCTGGAGGCCTCGACGCGCGCGGCGCTGCAGGAACTGGCGCCGCGCCTCGCCCACATCAGCGCGGAGCGGATCCAGCAGGAGCTGACCCGGCTGCTGACCACCGCGCCGCGCGCCGGCCGGGGCCTGCGTCTGCTGCACGCAACCGGGCTGCTGGCCGTCATCCTGCCGGAGGTCGCCGCGCTCGTCGGGCAGGCCCAACCGCCGCAGTTCCATCCCGAAGGCGACGTCTTCGAGCACACCGTGCTGATGCTCGACGGGCTGACGCCGCCCGCCAGCCGGACGCTGGCCTGGGCCGTTTTGCTGCACGATGTGGGCAAGCCGCCCACCGTCGCGGTGTCGCGCGAGCCGGACGGCAGCGAGCGCCTGCGCTTCAACTGTCATGACGAAGAAGGCGCGCGGATGGCGGCGCTCATCCTGCGCCGGCTCAAGATGCCGGCCGACGAGATTGCGGCGATCACCTACTGCATCAAGAACCACATGCGCTTCAAAGAGGTGGCGAAGATGCGGCGGGCCACGCTCCGGCAATTGGTCGGCGCGCCCACGTTTCCGGTGGAATTGGAATTGCACCGGCTGGATTGCCTGGCCAGCCACGGCGATCTGAGCAACTACGAATTCCTGCTGAAGTTCCAGGATGAGTTGCACAACGAGCCGGTGCTGCCCCAGCCATGGATTACCGGCCACGACTTGCTCGCGCGCGGACTGCCGCCCGGCCCCGAGTTGGGCCGCTGGCGCCGGCGCGCCTACGAGGCGCAGTTGGAAGGCCGCTGCGCCTCCCGCGAGCAATTGCTGGCCTGGCTGGATGAGGCGCTGCAAGAGCGCCCCCGGGATCCCCCCGCGCCCGTCGCGCCGCCGCGTGCACCCTCTTCCGTCGCGTAATCCGCCCCGCCCGCTCGAAAAGTCGGGAGCCGCATATCCCCTTCGATCTATTGCTTTTCTCATAATGATTCAGATCATTGCTAGAGTAAAGGGGCTATCCAGACAGCCGGAAGGTCTCCGTCACATGATGATTCCTAGGGGCGTCGCTAACCGCGGCGCAAAGGCTTGACAGGCCCAGCCGTCAGGTAATAATCGCCGCATGCATGGTTCCAACACCCCGGCGGCACGGAAAATGGCGCGTTTTGAGTAAATTCATCCGCAAAGATTTTTTGCTGCACACCAAGGCGGCGCGGCGGCTCTATCACACGTTGGCCACGGCGCCGCCGATCTTCGACTATCACTGTCATCTTGCGCCACAGGTCGTCGCCGCGAACCAGCCGTTCCGCAATCTTTTTGAAATCTGGCTGGCCGGCGATCATTACAAGTGGCGGGCGATGCGCGCCAACGGCGTAGCCGAGCGGTTTTGCACCGGCGCGGCCTTGCCGTTCGAAAAATTCCAGGCGTGGGCGGCGACCGTGCCGCACACGCTCCGCAATCCGCTTTATCACTGGACGCATCTCGAATTGCAGCGCTACTTCGGCATCAGCGAATTGCTCAACGCGCACAGCGCCGCGCGCATCTGGCGGGCCGCCAACGCGCAACTCGCCACGCCGGAACTCACGCCGCAGGGCATCCTGAAGAAGTTCAAGGTCGCGGTGGTCTGCACCACGGACGATCCGGTGGACAGCCTGGAGCATCACCGCGCATTCGCCCGGTCCGGCCATCCGACCCGGATGCTGCCGACCTTCCGGCCGGATAAGGCGCTGCTGGTCAACCAGCCCGCCGGGTTCAACCTCTGGGTGGCGCAACTCGCCGCCGCCAGCAACATGGAGGTGCACAGCTTCGCCGCGTTCCGCGCGGCGCTGGAACAGCGGCACGCTTATTTTCATGCGCACGGCTGCCGGCTGTCCGATCACGGCTTGAGCCATTGCTTTGCGGATTTTTGTTCCGAGAAAGTCGCCGCTGGAATTTTTGACAAGGCGCGCCAGGGCGGCGCGGTTTCCGCGGCGGAGCAGGGTCAATTTGCGTCGTTCATGATGCTGTTCTTCGGCCAGCTCGATGCCCGGCGCGGCTGGACCAAGCAGTTGCACCTCGGCGCCTTGCGCAGCAACAACACCCGCCGGCTTCAACAAGTCGGCCCGGACACCGGCTTCGATTCCATCGGCGATGCCCCGCAGGCGGCCCCGCTGGCCGCCTATCTTGACCGGTTGGACCAGGAACACGCGTTGCCCAAGACGATCATTTATAATTTGAATCCGGCGGACAATTACGTCTTTGCCAGCATGATTGGAAATTTCCAGGACGGCACGATCCCAGGCAAAATCCAATACGGCTCCGGCTGGTGGTTTTTGGATCAGCAAGACGGCATGGAGCAGCAATTGAACGCGTTGTCCAATCTGGGCCTGCTCTCACGCTTTGTGGGCATGGTGACCGATTCACGCTCGCTGATGAGCTATCCGCGCCACGAATATTTCCGCCGTGTGTTGTGCAACCTGATCGGGCGCGACGTGGAAAACGGCGCGTTACCGGACGATGACCAACTACTGGGGCCGCTGATCCGCAATGTTTGTGGCGCGAATGCGGAGCGCTACTTGAATTTGCCGGGCGTGGCGATCCCTGCCCGCCCGCGCCAGAATCGGAAGCGTCAGACGAATTAGCCGGCGGCCAGCACCTCATGCCAAACAAACCCTCCACGCCCACCGGCCATTTTCGTTGGATCATCTGCGCGTTGATCTTCTTCGCGACGACGATCAACTACATGGACCGGCAGATTCTCGCGCTGCTCAAGCCCATGCTGGATATCAGCATCGGCTGGACCAACACGCAATACGGCTGGGTGAACTCAGCTTTCCAAGGCGCCAACGATAATGCTGGCGCTGCCGCTGGTTTTTTAGGCAGACTATTCGTGTTGAGTCAAAAATGTTCTCCCAAAAACGGCTGCGTTTCTTTATGCGCATAAAAGGAGGATGATTGAATCATGAGCCTGAGCTATCTAGTTCGCCGCGCGAAGCAACGGCCGCCACCAGGCGATATCCCCGCTTAGGGATCGTCTCGATTACACGCGGCTGCTCGGCGTCGTCGTCGAGCAGTTGCCGAAGGTCCGCAACCGACCGGCTCAGGACGGACTCCGCGACGAAACGCTGGTGCCACACGTCGTCGAGTATCTGGTCCTTCGTGAC
>JAPLSZ010000333.1 GCA_026398385.1 Kiritimatiellota bacterium
AATGACCGCGTCAAGGTCGGGCAAGTGCTGGCGCGAATCGACACCTCCAAGCTGGCGGCCCAGGTGCAGCAGTCCGAATCCGCGCTGGAGTCCGCACGCGCCAAGGTCCTCGACGCCGAGGCGACTCTGAAGGAGGCGGATGCGCAACTGACACGGCTGAAACAGGCGCACGACCTCAGCGCCGGCAAGGTGCCGTCCCAGTACGAGTTGGACGCGCAGGAAGCGGTTGTGGCCCGTGCGCGCGCCGGTCTTGCCAGTTGCCGGGCAGTTGTATCCCAGGCGCAGGCCACGCTCGACGTCAATCGCTCGGACATGGACAAGGCCGTGATCCATTCGCCGATCAACGGCGTCGTACTAAGGCGGCGCTCATAAATAAAGTTTACAACTTGCGTCTGCCTGCGGGATGAATCGTGTAGTTCCATTCACCATGGAAGGAAGCGGGAACCAGGCGGATGCTGGTCATCTCCTCGTTGGAGATTCGATGCCCCGTCGCATACTTTCGCCGATCCAGGCGGCAGGTGACTTTCAGTCCGGCGGCCGTGGTAGTGCGCGCAATCAGGTTTACGATAGTCTCGTAGTCGCGCAACGGCTCGCCGCGCCAGTTGGAGGAGATGAACGAGAAGAGGCGATGTTCGACTTTGTTCCATTTGCTCGTGCCTGGAGGAAAGTGGCTCACGGAGACGGACAGGTCGGTGTCGTCGGCGAGTCTCTGCAGCGCGACCTTCCACAGTCGCAAACGGTAACCGTTGCTGCCGCCCCCGTCGGCGGTGATGACAAGCCGGACGGCTTGCGGATACAACGCGCGCCCTTCTGCGCGCCACCACCCCCGGATCGAAGCGACAGCAAAGGCCCCGGTATCATGGTCGGTTCCCACATTGACGAACCCCGTGTTGCGCCCGATGTCGTAGATGCCATAGGGGTAGGCGCGGGGAACCTCTGGGCTTGGGAAATCGTGTCCGTTGACCTTCAGCGGCGCCTTTGCCGTGCGCCACTGCCGGCCGGCGTTGACGTAATTGCCGATCAACTCCTTCTTCTTGGTATCCACGGAAATCACGGGTGTACCTTGCCGCAACGCGATCCGCACCTGTTCATTGATGTAGCGGAACTGCGCGTCACGGTCGGGATGGTCGTCCCCTTCCTCGGTCTTGCGGTTGCTCTGCAAGCTGAAGTGTTGATCATGGAGCAGTTGGCCTACCTTCACCGCGCAGATCGCATGACGTTCCCGGGTCAACTCCTGTGCCAGCGTTCGCGTGCTCTTGCAGATCCAGCGCAACGGCGTTTCCGGATCGCCGCGCGTTCCCGGTTCGATCAAGCGATCCAAGGCCGACAACAAACCCGGATCGCGTTCCGTAATCGGCTTGCGCCCGGCACCCGCCCTTCGAATACGCCCCTCCGGCAGCGGAACCCCCTCAGCAATCTCGCGCTGTCCCTTCATGATCGTCACGCGGGACATCCCACACGCCCGTTGTACCGCGCACACACCGCCATACCCCAGCGCCTGCGCTTCGTTTGCCGCCACCAGTCGCCGTGCCCTCTCGTCCAGCAAACTCCAGATGCCGCACAGCTTCGTGCGCAGATCCCGGTCTTGTGTTTGCATGCCAAGACCATAGGATCCGCGCCGTCAGATGTAAAGGTTATTTATTAGCGCCGCCTAAGTCAGATTTGGGGCTGAAGGTGTTCCTGTTCAAGTCTGAAAGGGACAATCGATGGTGGACGAGATTCTACGACGGTCCAAAGGAGAAGCCGAACCAAGTGTCGGATGCGACTTCGGAACCCGCGCCAGGCGCGGCTTCCTCATCGCATCAACGCTGACGTTGGCCTTGAAACAATGACGA
>JAPLSZ010000214.1 GCA_026398385.1 Kiritimatiellota bacterium
CCGCGTCGAAGCCGGATGGGCGACCTGAGGGCCGCCCATCAGGCGGATTATGAATGAATGCGTAGCGTTCATGAATAATCCGGGCTAGGTGTGAAGTAGAATGAGAACGGAGGATGAACCGATGAGAAGATTCTTGTGTCTTATCAGTGCGGGTTTGGTCTGCGGGGGATGCGCGTCAGTCTCGCCGCGGCAATACGAGAAGGAGAAGCCAGCGCTGGACCTGAGCCGCTACATGGATGGCCCGCTGGAAGCGTGGGGCATGTTCCAGAACCGGAAAGGCGAGGTGGTGAAGCGATTTCACGTGAAGATGGTCGGCACGTGGAGCAACAACGTCGGCCGGTTGGAAGAGGATTTCGTTTATTCCGATGGCTCCACGCAGCGGCGCGTCTGGACGATCACCAAGCTGGACGCCAACCACTACACCGGAACGGCGGATGACGTCGTGGGTGTCGCGCAGGGCGAGGCCTTCGGCAACGCCTTGAACTGGCGCTACACGCTGGCTCTGCCGGTCGGGAAGAACGTATACAACGTGAAGTTCGACGACTGGATGTTCCTGATGGACGATGAAGTCATGCTCAACCGAGCCACCATGAGCAAATGGGGCTTCCGGTTGGGCGAGGTGACACTCGGATTCCGCAAGCTGCGCAACGAGAAGTGACCGCTGTCAGCCCGACCCAAGCAGACCTCGGAGCGCTTGATCCAAGTCACCGAACTCAAAACGAAAACCAGCTTCTTGAAGTCGGCGGGGCACGCGCCGTTGCCCGGTTCTGTTCTGGATGTGCTTCTCTGCCGTCGCACGAATTTCGGGAGATTCTTCTGCGCGACACTCGTGACCCCGAGGGTTTCCCGGTGTGGACCGGATCAAACCCACACCCCGGGTTGGTTTCCCAACAATCCGCCTGGACGCCAGGTCAAAGAAATCCCACGGCGTGGTCCCGAGGTTCGTGCTCCACCCGGCCTCGATCCCGGCTCTTTGGCCCGCCGCCGGTGCGACCGCCAGGATGAGACATCCGTGCCGCAGTGTGCGTATAAACCGGCGGGTTTCAAAGCCCGTGTGCTTCGGTCAACATCGGGAGGCAATCCTGATTGCACGCCTGGTTATTTGCCGGATGAGGCCCCGGAAGATCAGGATGTGCAGGGGGTAGAGCATATACCAGTAGGCGAGGCCCAGTAGTCCTTTGGGTTCGAAGAAGGCCGTCTGGGTGAGCAAAGCCTGGCTGTTGGGCTCAGTCGTGGTACGAAACTCAAGCCAAGCCCGGCCCGGGATGCGCATCTCGGCGCGTAAACGCACGAGGCTCCCCGGTTCCACGGCTTCCACGCGCCAGAAATCCAACGCATCGCCGACTCTCAATTGATCCGGATCCCGCCTGCCGCGCCGCATGCCAACTCCTCCGCAGAGCCGATCGACGGCAGCGCGAAGTTTCCACGCCCCATTCATGTATAGCCATCCATGTGTGCCTCCCAAGCGCGCAAAACTTGCGTACACAGCCTCGGACGCTGCGTCCACCACGCACTGCCTGCGCTCAATAATCATGCCCTCGCGGACGATGAGCGCGAGGGGCGTCCTGCACCCCTGACTGGAGGTCAGGGCGTCGCTCCAAGATGTCTCCACCCCGTGCGTGTCCATTTTCTCCAGCGCCATTCGGACAGCCGTCGTATAGTCTGCCAACTCGACGGACGGAAAGAGCCGCTGGGCTGTGTCGTCACGCACAACGACCTCGTTACCCAAGCTCTTGATCAACGGTTGGGCAATCACGGCGGGGATTGGGGTGACCAGATGCACCCAGTAGGACGACAGCCTTGGCGTGAGCACCGGCACCGGGATCAGCCACCGCTTTAGCCCCCGTGCCTTAGCATACCCGATCATCATTTCCGCGTAGGTGAGAACGTCCCGTCCGCCGATCTCCACGATACAGCCTCCGCTTTCGGGAGCGTCGAGGGTAGCGACGAGGTAGTCGAGCACATTGTGGATGGCGATCGGCTGCGTGCGCGTGAACACCCATCGGGGGCAGATCATGACAGGCAACCGCTCGGTCAAATAGCGCACCAGCTCAAATGATAGGCTGCCCGAGCCGACGATAACGGCGGCACGGAATTCGGTGACCGGCACACCGGCCTCGCGAAGGGCGGCTCCCGTTTCTTGCCGCGAACGCAGGTGCGGCGACAGATTCGCGTGCGGGTCGCCCAGTCCACCGAGGTAGATGATGCGCTCCACGCCGGATGCTCGGGCGGCTGCCGCGCAGTTGCGTGCCGCCATCAGGTCCCGTGACGCGAAGTCGCTGCCGCCGCCCAGGCTGTGCACGAGGTAGTACAGGGCACGCACCCCGCGCATGGCTGCGACCAGCGTCTCGGGCTGCAGCATGTCGCCCTGCGCGAATTCCACCTGCGAGAGCCAGGCGCGCCCCTTCAGGCGAGCCGGATCGCGGACCAGGCAGCGCACGCGATAGCCGGCCGCGAGCAGGCGGGGGACGAGTCGACCGCCCACGTAGCCGGTTGCGCCAGTAACCAGAATCAATCCAGAACCCGATGTCATTCAGGCCTCGCGATTCAAGGCGCATTGGTGTCTCGCGACTGCATCGCGCCTCAAGTATCATGCCCGCCCACGTCATGGTGCTGCCCCTCAGTGGGACGCCGCGATGCCCAAGGTCGGTAGCCGTGGTCCCCTCTGAGAAATCGTCTCAATCTTTTGCCTGAAGCGCCTGCTCCACCGCCTCGACGAGTTCCTTGTCATCGGGCTTGGTGCGGCTGCCGAACCGCCCCACAATCGCGCCGTCCCGTCCGATCAGAAACTTGTTGAAGTTCCATGAAATCGCACCGCCGAACTTCGGGTTGGTCTCCTTCGCGGTCAGGTATTCATAGAGGGGATGTATGCCCTTGCCCTTGACCGAGATCTTCGCGAACATCGGGAAGGTCACGCCATAGGTCAGCGTGCAGAAGCTCTTGATCTCGGCCTCTGTCCCCGGCTCCTGACCAAGAAAATCGTTTGCCGGAAAGCCGAGCACGACGAAGCCGCGGTTCGTGTAGGTGCTGTAGAGTTTTTCCAGCCCCGCGTACTGTCCCGTGAAACCGCACTTGCTGGCCACGTTGACCATCAGCAGCACCTTGCCCTTGAAGGCCGCCAGGCTCACTGCCTTTCCGTCGATATCCCGCATCGTGAAGTCGTATATATTTGTCATGGCCGCCTTTCCGCTCTCGCAAACACCCGCGCCAATCCACCACATCGCCAGTCCGATAGCCAGCAACTTCCACATGACCGCCCTCCTGCGTCCACCACTTTACCAGCACTTATTTCGAGGGAACCATACCGCATCAGACGAGAGAAACCAAGCCTTTCTTGAATCGGCCACCCGCTTTTGATAGACTTCCTGTTATGTTTCCGGCCCCATCCAAGATCGCCGTGGTCGGCGCGGGTGTGGCGGGGCTCACCGCCGCCTATATCCTGCAGCGCCGACACCGCATCACGCTCTTCGAGAAAAACGACTACGCCGGCGGTCACACGCATACAGTGATCCTCCCCGATGGCCCGGACAAAGGCACGCCCGTAGACACGGGGTTCATCGTCATGAACCACTGCAACTACCCGCTTCTGACACGGCTGCTCGAACAACTGGGCGTCCAACTTCGCGACAGCGAAATGTCGTTCAGCTACTGGGACGAAGTCACGGGACTGCAGTACTCGGGCAGCGGACTGAACGGCCTCTTCGCCCAGCGGCGCAACCTGCTGCGCCCGGCTTTCATCCGGATGGTGCGCGAGGTTTTCCGGTTCTTCCGGGAGGCGGAGCGCGACCTTGCCGCCGGCGGGCTGCGGGAGCAGACTCTCGGCGATTATCTGCAGCGCGGACGGTACTCGGAATGGTTTGTCCGACACCACCTTGTCCCGATGGCGGCGGCCATCTGGTCCACTCCCGACGACCGTATGATGGAGTTCCCGGCGGAAGCGTTCCTGCAGTTCTTTCGTAACCACGGCTTATTGACGGTCAATCAGCGGCCGCAATGGCGGACCGTTGTGGGCGGCAGTCACAGTTACGTCAAACGCATGCTCGCGGATTTCAGGGGCGAGGTGCGCTTATGCGCACCCATCGCATCCGTCCGCCGCTTCGAGGACCGCGTCGCCCTGGCCACGGCGGCGGGCGCGGCCGGCGAGTTCGACGGAGTGGTCATCGCCGCCCACGCCGATGAAGCGCTGGGCATGCTGGCGGACCCATCCGACACGGAACGCCGCCTGCTGGGCGCCTGGGTGTATCAAGCCAATGACACGGTGTTGCACACAGACGCATCCGCGATGCCGCCGCTGCGCCGGATCTGGTCTTCCTGGAACTATGCCCGGGAGCGCGGCAGCGACCCGGCGGGGCCGGCCGCTCTGTCGTATTGGATGAACCGCCTGCAGGGGCTGCAGACGAGCACGCCGCTGTTCGTGTCCCTCAACCGTCACGCCCCGTTGGCGGCGAACCGCGTCGTCATGCGCACAGACTACCACCATCCGACGTATTCGCGGGAAGCGCTCGCGGCCCAGGCGGAACTGCCCTCGCTGAACGGAAAGCGCCGCACGTGGTATTGCGGAAGCTACTTCGGATACGGGTTCCATGAGGACGCCGTTCGCTCCGCGGTAGAGCTTGTTCGAGGCTTCGGGCTAGACCTGTGAAATCGCGCCTGTACATCGCCAACGCCATGCATGCCCGGTATGCGCCGGCGCCACACCGCTTTCGGCACCCCGTCTTCACGTTCGCCTTCGACCTTGATGAGTTGCCGCGACTCGACCGCGAGGTCCGGGGGTTCGGCTACAACCGCCGGGCGCTGGTATCCCTGCACGACCGGGACTACCTGCGCGGCGAAGGGACCATCCGGGAGCGGCTGATGCGGTTTCTGCGGGATGCGGGCTGCGACGACGGCATCGCACGTGTGGAACTGCTGACCATGCCGCGCATGTTCGGCCACGTGTTCAACCCCGTGAGTTTCCACTACTGCTACCGGGCGGATGGATCGGTGCGCTGCATCGTCGCGGAGGTCAACAACACCTTCGGTGAGCGCCATCTCTATATCCTGCGCGAGCCGGAGGGCGACCCGGCCCGCTTCCCCCTGCAGTTCCGGCACGACAAGCAGTTCCATGTCTCGCCCTTTAACGACATGCGCGGCCATTACGAGTTCAGCCTATCGAATCTCGGGCCCAGCATGCGGATGACGATCGACCTGATCCGCGACGGCGGGAAAATCCTCACGGCGGCACTGTGGGGCGACGCGGTGCCGCTCGACTCTCGAACGCTACGCACCAACGTCTTTCTGCATCCGTTGCGCATCGTGTCCAACCTGCCGCGGATCGCCTGGCAGGCGTGCCTGCTGCACTACCGGCGCAAGTTGCCCATCCACCGCAAACCCAACCCCTCGCATCCCATGACGATCGCGATTCCGCCGCCGACGCGCATTGAACTGTGGTGCATGCGAGCGGTGCGGCGGCTGCTCTCCGGGCTAAGAGCAGGACGGCTCGTCGTCCTGCTTCCCGACGGCGCGGCGTGGACGTTCGGGGATACGGCGGCGCCGGCCGCGTCCACGCTGCGGGTTTGGAATTACCGTTTCTTCCCGCGTCTCGTGCTCGACGGCGATATTGGGTTCGGGGAGTCGTTCACGGCCGGCGAGTGGACGGTGGACGATCTGACGGCGCTGATTGCGCTTCTGGTGAAGAACATGGCTGCGCTGGACGCCGCGGCGTTGAACCCAGGCGTCTTCGGCCGCCTTGCCAACCGCATCCTCCACGCCCGCCGGCGCAATACGCCGCGGGGGAGCCGCCGCAACATTCGCGCGCACTACGACCTGGGTAACGACTTCTACCGCCTGTGGTTGGACACAGAAACCCTGCTGTATTCCTGCGCAGTTTTCGAGCGGCCGGACCAGACGCTGGCCGACGCGCAGGTTGCCAAGATCCGACGGGTCGTGGAGCTGGCCGGAATCGGGCCGGAGCACCACGTGCTGGAGATCGGTTGCGGCTGGGGCGGATTCGCGATCGAAGCGGTCCGCCAGACCGGCTGCCGGGTCACGGGCATTACCATTTCGGAGGCGCAACTCAGACTCGCGCAAGAGCGCGTGCAGGCTGCGGGGCTGACGGATCGGATCGAATTGCGGCTGATGGATTACCGCGATCTGGAGGGACAATACGACCGAATCGTCTCCATCGAGATGCTGGAGGCGGTGGGGCACGAGTACTTCGCGCTCTTCTTCCGCAAGTGCGCCGACGTTCTCAAGCCCGAGGGCCGGCTGGTCTTGCAGGTCATCACCATCCCCGACGAACGCTACGAGTCGTATCGTCGCAACCCTGATTGGATCCAGAAGCACATCTTCCCCGGGGGCCTCCTGCCGTCGCGAGGGATCCTGGACAAGGCAATGTGCAAGGCGGGGCTCCGCGTCAATCGGACCGAGAGCATCGGGCGGCACTATCCGGCCACGCTTCGGGCCTGGCGCCAGAGCTTCAACGCCCGCGCCGACGAACTGAGACGCATGGGTTTCGACGACGCGTTCCTGCGCAAGTGGAACCATTACTTCGCCTATTGTGAGGCCGGATTCTCGACCGGCTACATCGATGACTGGCAACTAGCCATCAGCGCGCCACCGAAACAGACGGGACACGGTGCGTCACCGCACATGGTGTGAGCCGAGTTAACCAGGTGAAGAAGAACGCTGTATCGTTTCTGGGCAGCAGGCGGTCTCACGCCGGGTAGTCGATGTAGCCTTTCTCGCCGGGACTGTAGAGGATGGCCTGGTCGGCGGGCAGAAGAGCGGCGCCAGCCTTCATCTTCGTCACGAGTCGTGGATTCGAGATGAACGGGCGTCCGAAGGCGACCAAGGCGCCTTTCTTCGCGCTGAGGTTGGCCTCGGCCCTGGCACGGTCATACCCGCCAGATAGGATCAGCGTCCCCCGGAATGCTGCGCGGATCTTCCGCTTGATGCTGGCAGGAACTTCCGGCGCACCCATCGAGTTGTGATCCACCAAGTGGACATAGACCAAACCGATCTTGTCGAGTTCGACCGCTAGTCGTTCGAACGTGTCCTCCATCGTAGGGTCAATCGCCATATCATTGAATACGCCATACGGGGAGAGTCGTATTCCGAGCCGTTCCCCGCCGATCTTTGCCGCCGCCCGCCCTTGAAAGCTCCCCCGCCCTCTGCTATTGATCACCGCATGAACCCCACCCGCGCCCGCGCCGACGGCGATGGCAGGAAAAGAAATCCATAGATTATATCATATCAAACGGGTTTCCCGGCCCGGCGACCAGCAGAGTGTCACGCGCGCCTGCCCGGCGCCGGCCCGGACCAGCTTCTTCGCCGCCTGGCGCGCGCGCCGGCCGGTAAATCCTTGCCGCTGCTTACAGGCAGGATACACTGCGGCCCATGTCGAAATGCCAAATCCTTTTTCTGGACATCGACGGGGTGCTGCTCGTCTCGGATGACCTGCCGCACACGCAGGCCTTTTCCAATACCTGCCGGACAAACCTGCTGGCCCTGCTCCACCAGTTGCCCGATCTGCAGATTGTGATCACCAGCAGCTATCGGCTGGGGCGCGGCTATGAGCGTCTGCTCCGGATCTGGCGCGAGGACTCCCTGCCTGATCGCATTATCGGCGGAACACCCGTCTTGGGAAGCGGCCGCAAGGGGCAAGAAATCATGGCCTGGCTGGAGGAGAACCAACTGACGGAGGATGCCTGCCGGTTTGCCATCCTGGACGACCACGCGGAGGACATCGTGCCCTACGTGCCAGTCGGCACCGTGTTCCCCTGTCGGTCGGCCACGGGCCTGACCGCGGAGATCACCGCGAAGATGGTTGCATATTTTTCAGTTCCGTCAGTACAAAGTACCGCCCGCCTGGTCAAACGCGGCCAGATGGAGGACAACCCTACCAACCGCTCCGGCCGCGGTCACCGTCCGACGAACTCGCCCGCCATTTTCACACCGCCGCCGGCTGCAGCCCAGTTCAGCCCACCTGCGCCCGCAGCTCCACCTCCCACCGGCGCCGTAGACGACGGCATCCCGTTCTGACGACCTACGATCCGGTCTGTTATTCCGGACATTTGCGCCATTCAGAACAGACCGCCAAGCTCATCGTCATCGTCATCATCGTCGGGGTCGTCTGGTTTCTTATCATCCAGAAGCGATGGCGGGCTCTCCGTCAACGGGTCAAGTCTATCCGCCTGCGCCCGCGCCCACGTAACCCACTTGTCCGCCTCGCTCCCTGGCGTGATTTTCGCACCCGCAGCGGCCTCCGTCTTCACAATCCACGCGGCGATGTAGGCGCGCACCGTCCGGCTCTGCTCCGCTGCCTCTGCGTCCGCCAACAACTCGTCCACGCGCGCCTTCTCCGCCAACCAAACCCTCAATCGTTCCTTCCTGCGCTCCTCTTCAGCCTGCCGCAACCGCTCCTGCTCGCGCCTCCGCTCCTCGGCCTCGGCGCGCGCCTCGTCCTCCCGCCTCTTCTCTTCCGGAGCCGCCCCGATGTGGGCAATAACATCGTCCAGCATGTCCTCCACGCGCCGTCGTTTGCCGTCGCGCCACTCACCACTATGCATGAACTTCACACCGCAAACTTTCAGCTTCAGTCGCCCGTTCGGCACCAGTTCGTAGGGATCCCTCTTGCTCGGGTGCTCGATCGCCCATTTCTTCTCCCATTCATCCAATTCGCGCGGCGACTGCCGCAGTCCCTCCTCGATAACGATGTGAAGCACGCAATCCTGCACGCGTACGATCGTGCAGGGTCGGTATTCGGGTGTCATACCAGTGGTCCACCCCCGCGTTTCGCATGCCTTGAGCAACGTGTCCATGATTCGTAGAGCGCGCTTCGCTGAACCAGGGGCCACCAGAAGGCCAAGACCACCCTTCGGCATAAAAACCCTACCGTGCTCAGAGTACCATTTTTCATTGAACGCCGCCCTCGCGTCACGTACCAGACGATGCACCCGCGATGGGAGCCTGTCCGGCACAACGATCTTGGGCGCAATCTGACTTTCCTCGACCGGTTTTGGAGGTCCCGGCTTCGAGGGCGCAAAAGAAATCGGCCAGTCCTGCTCCGCGTCCGGCAACGGTACCAGCATGGTCTTCCTGTCAGCCGTGGAACAGTACCAGAAGGCGCGATCCGGCACCGGGATACGGTGCCTTGCGCACAACTTTGAGAGGCGCGTTGGCCACACGCCCAGCTTCGGGGCAAGGTGCGCTACCGACTCGACCCAGACTCGCGCGTACAACTGCTTCCTCGATATCGTGACCGTTTCGCCATCTGTCATCCGCTCACAAAGCCTCCGCCGCCGTCTCCCGAACTTCCCGCACGAAGTATGTATCGTACCAATTCATCGCCTGCCATTTCAATACGATCACGCCAAAAGGCCACCCCCACCACCAAACACTTCCCCCGTGCATATGCAGGCTTGGACGCACGGCCTGACGCGGGTAAACTGCGGGCATAGACATGACGCTTGGCGAAATGGCAAAGGCGCTGAACCGATCGGTGCTCTACATGGGCGGGCTGCAGAAGCGCTTTGAGCTGCCGGCGCTGAGAGGCGCGGCCTATTCCAAAGCCTACCTCGCGTTCTTGCAGGCGGTCATCGCCCTGCGGACGTTGGGTATCGCGGAGGATACGCTGCTGCGGATCTGGAAGATCGAGCGCGCCCTGCTCCGGCTGCTGCACGCGGATTCCACCGGATCACCCACGTGGTTCCTGGATGCCTGCGGCGCGACCACCCACCGTAAGCGCCGGCTGCTTTTGAGCAACTACGATCTGGGCGTGGATGTCCCGGCGCACGCGGTCCAACTGGGCCTGGACTTCGCCGAGCAGCGCAAGGAGCTCTTTGCCGGGAAGGAGATGGGCGAGGACGCCTTGCGCCTGCTGAACACCTACCAGGATTTCTACGGCCGCATCCGGACCGGCCTGCAAGGCGAACTGCCCCGCGTTCTCGCCGCCGTAAAATGGGTAGCTTCGCTGCCGTACTGTGTTCGTTGATCTCCGCTTGAAAAGCAGAGCCGCGTTGACGTATGATGGCCCGCGCGTGAGTCCATTTTCGTTTATAATTTTTGCAGGTTCGGAGGTGCACGGTAAGCATTGGCTGAAGCTCCCGTAGCTCAGGTGGATAGAGCATGGGATTTCTAATCCCAGGGTCGCAGGTTCGAGTCCTGCCGGGGGCGCCAATAAAGCCAAG
>JAPLSZ010000093.1 GCA_026398385.1 Kiritimatiellota bacterium
CATGATATTATTGATCTACGCACATAATGCAACGTGGCGATCCCCGAAGCATACGGGGTTTAGCCGTGGTGGATGGGGCGGAAGTGCATGCGGTGGGGCTGGTCGGCCGCGTCGCCGAGCAGACGGCGACGCTGCTCGTGATAGGCTTCGTAGTTGCCCTCGAACCAGGTGACTTTGCTGTCGCCCTCGAACGCCAGGATGTGGGTGGCAATGCGGTCCAGGAACCAGCGATCGTGGCTGACCACCACGGCGCAGCCGCCAAAGTTCGTCAGGCCCTCTTCCAGCGCGCGCAGGGTCGTGACATCGAGGTCGTTGGTCGGTTCGTCGAGCAGCAGCAGGTTGCCACCGCGGCGCAGGAGCTTGGCGAGGTGGACGCGGTTGCGTTCGCCGCCGGAGAGCTGGCCGACTTTTTTCTGCTGGTCGGGCCCGCGGAAGTTGAAGCGCCCGCAGTAGGCGCGGCCGTTCATCAGCCGGCCGCCCAGCTCCAGATTTTCGCTGCCGCCGGTGATCTCTTCGTAGACCGAGTTGTTGGGATCCAATGCGTCGCGGGATTGGTCCACGTAGGACAGCGCGACGGTCGAGCCGACCTCCAGCCGGCCGGCGGTGGGCTGCTCCAGGCCCATGATCATCTTGAGCAGCGTGGTCTTGCCGGAGCCGTTGCCGCCGATGACGCCGACGATGCCGCCGCGCGGCAGGTCGAAGTTGACGCTCTCGAACAGCACGCGCTCGCCGAACTCCTTGCTCAGATCCTGGGCGCGGACCACCAGGTCGCCGAGGCGCGGCCCCGGCGGAATCTGGATCTCCAGCGTATCCTCGCGGGTGTCCACCTGCTGGCTGGCGAGTTCCTCGTAGCGCTTGAGGCGCGCCTTGCTTTTGGCCTGCCGGCCGGACGGGTTCAGGCGCATCCATTGCAGTTCTTGATCCAGCAGCTTGCCCCGCGCAGCGGCCTGCTTGGCCGAGGCCGCCGACAGCGCCTGCTTTTGCTCCAGCCAGCTTTGGTAGTTGCCTTTGTAGGGATGGGCTTCGCCGCCCTCCAACTCGAGCATCCATTCCGTCACATTGTTGAGGAAATAGCGGTCGTGCGTGACCACCACCAGCGTGCCGGCAAATTTCTTGAGGTAGTCCTCCAGCCAGCCGACGGACTCGGCATCGAGGTGATTGGTCGGCTCGTCGAGCAGCAGCACGTCGGGATTGGAGATCAGCAGGCGGCAGAGCGCGACGCGGCGCCGCTCGCCGCCGGAGAGCTTGTCCACGGAGGCCTCCGCGGGCGGCAGGCGCAGCGCCTCCATGGCCATGTCCAGGTTGTGATCCATGTTCCACAGATCCTGCGCATCAATCTTATCCTGGATGCGGCCCAGTTCGTCATTTAATTTTTCGGTCTCGGCGGGCGCGGGCTTACCAGAGAGCAGGTCGCAGATTTCGTCGTACCGGGCCAGCAGGGCCTGGGCGGTGGCGGCGCCCGCGGCGACATTGCCGCCCACGTCCAGGGTGGGGTCGAGCTGCGGCTCCTGCGGCAGGTGGCCGATGCGGGCCTGCCGGGCGATCAGGGCCTCGCCCATGAAGTCCCGGTCCAGGCCGGCCAGGATCCGCAGCAGCGTGGACTTACCGGAGCCGTTGCCGCCGATGACGCCGATCTTGGCGCCGAAAAAGAAAGCCAGCGTCACGTCGTTGAGCACATTAACACGGTTGTATTGCTTGGTCAGACGTTCCAAATGAAAAACATATTCACCGGCCATGCGAACACCTCGTGGGAAGGAATTTCAGACCGCCGCCGCCGGGTTTTCCGACGGCGTGGCGGGCGGCGCCGGCGTGGCGTCGGGCGGATGGAAGATTGGACGCAGGAACGCAAAGTAGAGCCCGCCCACGCAGCCGCCGAGCGCCGCGACGGTCGCCATCAGGTGGACGTTGACAAACAACGCGATCACCAGCACGACGCCGGCCAGAAAGATCACCGGGTGCTTGGAGGCCTTGGTGTAGTGGACGTGCGACACCTGCAACACGAGCATGAGGATGGTCGCGATCCAGACGCTCCACGCCAGCGGTCCGCGTTCCAAATTGAACCAGCCGTCCCAGCCCCAGGCCTGGATGGCGCCGGACTGCGCCGCAAAAATGATGCAGGTGACGAAACCGCCCGCGCACGTGATCGGCAGACCCAGAAAGCCCTGCTGGCCACGGAACGGGTCAATGATGCGGAAGCGCGAGAGGCGGCTCGCGCCGGAGAGGACCATGAAGCCGGCGAACACCTTGCCCCAGATGCCGAAGTTACGCCAGCAAGCTTCATAGGCGAGCAAGGCGGGTGCGATGCCGAAGCTCGTCATATCCACGAACGTGTCTAACTCCGCGCCGAAGCTGCTCGTGCCCTTGAGCAACCGCGCCAGCGCGCCATCGAGGCCGTCGAGAATCATCGAAAGGATAATCAGGCGCGCGGCCCACGTGTACTGGTTGTGCGCGCTCATCACGAGGCTGGAGAAACCCGCCAGCATCGCGGCGAGCGTCAAGGCCACGGGCAGGATGGCGCGCTGGTTGATCTTCATGCGCGGCCTCGGTGGAGCTGCGCGACGACCGTCTCGCCGGCGCGGACGCGGTCGCCCTTCTTGACCAGCACCTGCACGTCGGCCTTGGGGAAATACATGTCCAGCCGCGAACCGAACTTCATCATGCCGATGCGCTCGCCGCGCACGAGCTGCTGCTGCAGCTCCAGCCAGTAGACCACCCGCCGCACGATGGGCCCGACGATTTGTTTTACCAGGCAGCGTGTGCCGTTACCCTCGATCAGGATGGCGCTGTGCTCGTTCCACTCCGACGCCGCGTTCGAGTAGGTCAGCAGGTGCTTGCCCGGCGTATAGGCGAGGGCGGTCACCGTGCCGCCCATCGGCGCGCGATTGACGTGCACGTTG
This sequence comes from Kiritimatiellota bacterium, assembly GCA_026398385.1. GTDB lineage: Bacteria > Verrucomicrobiota > Kiritimatiellia > CAIQIC01 > CAIQIC01 > CAIQIC01. The sequence goes on from JAPLSZ010000093.1 coordinate 2,898, forward strand.
AAGGGGTTCAGAAAGATGCTGATCCGCACCGTGTCCGCTTTGAGATACTGCTCCTCGCGCACGTCTTCGACCGCGCGCACGAGGCCATCCGCTCCGGCCACCAGCAACGAGGCGTCACGGGACAGCCCAGCGCACGGCCAACCAGCCCGACGGCGACGCCGGCGAGCAACAGGCCGATGATCAATGGCCAGCCATCCTTGACGATGCGCATGATCTTTCTTCCCCTTGGCACAGGTCCCCGCGGGACCCGCTCTACGGCTGGGATTATGCCGGAAGCAGGCTAAAAGGCAAGCCGCGGATTGGGCCGGCAGGGGTGGGGAATGGAAAGGCGCCGTGCATCGCGCGACACCGGTCACGCGTGATTTTCGTCCGTCTGCTGCGTTCTCGGGGATCGTCGCGTATACGTATACTGCGAAGACCCCGACGCCTTGCCACCGAACGAAACTGACGCGTTCCGGTGTCGGGGCGCAGGAAGCGCCCGACCCGATGCACGGCGCGTCTACACCCATCGTGCGCTGCGCACGATGGACGGAGTTTATCGAGAGGAATGCTGCCGGCGGCGCCTTCCCGCTTCGCCAAGGCTATGGAGGACATGTGCGGCCAGGCCAGTCTGACGCGTTCACGCACAAGGGCTTCGCCCAACCCGATCCGCGCCATGGCTACACCCATCGCGCGTGGTGCGCGATGGACGGAGAGAATTCCGCTTCGCGGGAAGGGGGACGCTGCCTATGGCGGCTGAACGTCACTTCTCCGGTGCGGCTACTTGCCGCCGCCGGCATCCGGCTTATTGGGAGTCTTCGCGTTGCGCTCGTTGAGGAACCGCGCCTGAAAGGCTGCGATGCCGATCTCGCCGATGCGGAGTATGTGCATGAGTTCACCCGTATCGGAAAAATCGATCCGCTGTTCGGGGTTGTAGTATGCGAAGGCGGATTTCCATACCACACCGAAGACACGATGTTCCCGCGCTGCTTTCTCAAACGCCCGGTCGCCGCCCTTGACATTCAGGTAGGCGTTCGCGTCCCGGATTTTGATATAGTCGGTGTATTTCCTGGTGTATTCGAGTGCGCCCTCAGTCGTCTGATTCTCGTTCCACGCGCTGTGCTGTACGACATGGATATGCCGGGTCGTATCCAGATCGGGCCACCGTTGCCTGATCCCCTCTACGACGGCCGCCGTGATGTCAGATTGGCCTCCCTCTTTGACCCATATATCGCCACCGGCCTTCAGGACCTCGCCCCAACGACGGGTCAGCTCTGCCACCGCCCGTTCCCGATTCGCGTGTCCGGCCAGCCAGCTCCCGCAGTCGTTCCAGGCGGCATCCATGACCACATCGGAGTCGACGTTGAACCGTCGGGCGTTCTTGCCATACGCCCCGGACACGGCCACGACATGCTTCTTTATCCAATTAACGCCGAACATCGATTCCAGGATGGTTCTGTCGGCCGCAGCGCTTTGTCCGTCGTCCTTATCGGGTGCGTGGTCATAGTGCAGAGAAAGCAAATCGCTTTCGGCCACAAACTCCTTACGGCGGGGCTCGTTCACTGCTTGCAGCGTTCCGCACAGCAGAGCGACCACGACCAATGCAGGTATGGACGTCTTCATTCTTGTGACTCCCAACGTCTCCGTTTACGTGCGGCGGTAAGCCGTCGTGTGGAACGACTTGTTAGGCTTCAGTCTGGAAAATACTGCTTTTGTGTAACTTTCCCCTCTCTCAAAGCCAAGCTGACAATCTCGGCATTGTAGCGACCATCGGTCGGATCGAGGAGGAAGGAGATATGATCTGAAGTTGAAACGGTAATGGCAGGCACCCGGAAATGCCCTCCTGCCGGGAATGTGCGCTGGAGCAGCACTAGAACCTCACTTTCTGTCATGCCAGTGTGAACAACCTCGTAAAATCGGCGATACGGTTTCACCGGCGAGAAATCGCAATAGTGCATCACGAGAATGCTGATAACAAACAAACCGCCAAAGCCCAATGGTAGCCGTGACCGGCCAGGTAGCAGGACACTGGCCGGGAGTGCGACGCCCAGAACAATGAAGATTGCGCAAAACAGCCAAGAGGCAGACCAACCCGCCCAAGCATCCAAGAACCAAGCAACCTCGTCTAACGCCACGAGGGACACGCCTAGCAGAATTATGCAGGTAGGATACGCCCATCTTTGCTGTCGGCGCGCCAAGAACGACAGTAGAGGTGAGATGAGAACGATCAGGACAGCTCCGTAGAAGATGATGATTGATGTTATCATAATGCCCAACAGTATTATTGAACGGACTTCAATTCCATGCATGCAAGGCGCAATTTGCGCCCATTACCAGCATTTAAGTTAGGGCCGGCAGACCCTGCCTGGCAAGGGGAATATGTTGATATTATCGCGATTATATCAGCATGGCGGTTTTGCTGGGTTCGGGCGG
>JAPLSZ010000163.1 GCA_026398385.1 Kiritimatiellota bacterium
GATGGCCAGCCTCGCGTTTTTGACTACCTGGGCACTGAGGATTCTTTCGGTTTCAGTTGGGGCTTTAACGGAGTATACACCGCGCCACATTCGGGAATGACCTTAATCATGCATGAGGCCGGAAAGTCCTATCTCTCGATCTACCGTTTTCACGACCACATGCCGGTCCGCTTCGACAAGGAGTTTCGCTGGACGATGGATTGGGCGCACGAGGACTTGGGTTTTGGCAAGCAGAACCGGTGGGCGGACTACGCCACGGTGGCCTACTGGTATCAGGACGAGCCAGGCGGCTTCCGCCACGAGCCGCTTCCACCCATGAATGAGCGGTGTTTGGATATTCTGCCGAAAGCACCCGGAAAGTAACAACAGCAGATTGGATGCAGTTTGGATTACAATAATATGAATGAAAAAAGAACCCGCCACTTGGATGCCGCAGAACCAGATCAAAAACCCCGGCAAGATCTAACGGAAATAATAATCCCTTTTTCCTCCGGTCACGCCGCGGCGCTTTGGAATTTGGAGTAACGGCACAATAAAAGGCCACCCGCCGCGTTGAACTGGGAACGCGCGCTGAGGCCAAGGGCGGCAACAATGCGCTTGATGCCGCCGGCGTTCAGAACATACTGCGCCAACGTTTTTCGCGAGCGCAGACGTCCAGCGAAACCGGTTGGGGTTGGGGCCGTGCGAACAAGATCAAACAGGAGCTGTGGCATGAATAAAATCAACGTATCCCGGCGGTCGTTTCTCAAGGCTCTGGGGGCGGCCGTGGCGCTGCCGAATATCATCACCTCCAGCGCCCTGGGCGCCAACGGGCGGCCGGCGGCCAGCGGGCGCATTACCCATAATATATGATATCATCAAAAAATAGTGCACCCTGGGTTCTGTTCATGTCTGTCATACTGGCCGCACTGGCCAGGGGGCAAGCTCAGGAGACTCAAATGACCCCGCAGAATCAGAAGCCACTCAGCGTGTCCTCCCAACCGTCCGCGGTAGCCGGGAACTTCCCGGCGAAATCCGCCGAATGGGCGCGGCAGATCAACACGACCAAACTGCCCGACGAGGTTCGGGCACAGCAAGTCAAGGACTTGAAGTTCGGCATGTTCATCTGCTGGTCGTTCAGCACCTTCCACGGCGAGGAATGGACGCCGACCACCGGCAAGGATGCCTCCTACTTCAAGGCGACGGGCTGCGATACCGACCAATGGTGCCGGACCGTGAAGGAAGCCGGCATGAACTACATCCTCTTCCTCACCAAGCATCACGACGGATTCTGCCTGTGGGACACCGACACGACCGACAAGAAGGTGACCAACACCCCGGAGAAATGAGGAGTAGAATGAAGGCAATCCAGAGCATGAGACCCGCAACCTTGATCCGATCCATGCCGTATGTAGCCGGCATGGCCCTGCTCGCTCTTGCCGCTGGGGCGCGTGCCCAACAAGGCATCGCGCCCCCGGACAACGGCCCGGCCACTGTCGCGTGGGACGCGGCGTCGGGACGGCTGATGCTGGAATACCACGGCGGCGCCATCCTGAGCGCCACCCTCACGGCCAACGACGCCACGGGCAAGGCGGTGGCCGTCAAGCTCGACCAGCAGACGGACGCCAAGGACGATAAAGTGACGCAGAACCTGACGTTCACGCCGGCCGGGCCGGGTCAGGACGTCACGCTCACGCTGAGCGGTGAAGTCACCGGCAGCGGGGAGGCGTTTCCCGCCGAAACCGAGTCTGCAGCGCAGCAGTGCTTCCCGCTGGTCCGCAACAGCGTGGGCCTCAGCCGCAGCCTGCGCAACAACGCGGTGTACGACCGCCGCTGGGACTGGGTGCTCTCCGGGCCGGGCGACGGGACCACCCGCATCGCGCCGAAGAGCGACGCGGAAAACAAGCGCACCTTCGGCATGGCGGGCCGGGGCAGGAGCATCGGACTGGCCTTCTGCCCGCGCTTTTACCAGAAGCACCAGGGTTACAAGGATTACGAACCCTGGACCTACAAGGTGTGGCAGGGATCGCTCACCGGGTATTGCACTTGGTGGGCATACAAGAGGGGCTTCACCCAGGAAACGCTCGACGCGATGCTCAAGGTGTTTGTCGAGAAGCGCCTGCCCGACTTCGGCTACGCCTACATGCAGTTTGACGATGCCTACCAGCAAAGCAACGGCAGTTGCCCCGAGAATTGGTTGAACTGGAACCAGCAGAAATTTCCCGGCGACTGGAAGTATGCCCTCAAGGTGATCCGCGACGCCGGGATGAAGCCCGGCATCTGGGTACACCGCATCCACCGCCCCGGTGACCCGCACGTCGCCGACATCGTCAAGGAGCACCCGGACTGGTTTGTGCGCAAGGCCGACGGAGCGCTCGTCACGAACCGCGGATTCCATATGCTTGACACCACCAACAAGGAGGCGGTCGACAACATGGTCCGCAAGCTCTACCACGGGCTCAAGGAGCAGGGCTGGGAGTACGTGAAGATCGACGGCACCGGCGACCTGCTGCGCGCCTATCAGAACGAGGAGTGCGAAGATTTCTTCAAGACCCACCCGACCACGCCGGAGCAGTCGCTGCGCCAGTGGGACATCGTGGCCCGCGAGGAACTGGGGCGGGATGTCTACATCGTCGCCTGCCACACCGTCGGGAACGCCAGAAATGTGATCGGGCTGGTGGACGGCGCCCGACTGAGCAACGACGGCTTCCAACCGAATACCCTGGCACAATACAACTTACTGGAAGGCGTGGTCTGGCGCAACGATCCCGACCACTGCGATGTGATGGGCGGCTGGCTGATGGACGAGAACGCCATGATGCCGGTGTTCGGCAGGCAGGCGCCCGTGCCGGCCCGCAGCGTTGTCCGGCCCGCACTTTGCGCCATGGCCGGCGCCGTGCTCATGGTCAGCGACAAGGTCGAGGTCTATCAGGACGACCGCAATATCGAGGGCATGAAACGCAGCGCACCCGTGCTCTGCACCGTGCCCGGGCAGCTCTACGGCGTCGGCCGTCGCCTGGTTCCCTGGTGGCTGCAGGAGATCGACCGGCCGTTCGACCACTGGGCGGTGCTGGCGCGGTTCCAGTGGGGCGATGGCCAGGGGAAGGAGACCAAATGGGAGTTCCGGGGCACTGCGGAACAGAAGGTTGCGTTTGCGGACCTCGGCCTGGCCGGCGACCGCGACTACCTCGTCTTCGAGTTCTGGAGCCAGAAGTTCCTCGGCAAGTGCAAGGGCACGTTCACGGCACCGGCGATGGATGGCAACAACGGGATGCAGGTCTTTGCCATTCGCGAGGCGCGGCCGCACCCGTGGATTCTCTCGACCACCCGCCACATCTCCCAGGGCGGCGTCGATCTCTCGGATGTGCAATGGGACGCCGCCGGCAAGACCCTCTCCGGCAAGAGCGCGGTGGTCGTCGGCGATCCGTACGTGCTGACGGTCCATCTGCCGGAGGGCTTCAAGCTCGCCGGCGCCGTGGTCGGTGGCGAGAAGGCCGAGGTTGCGAATCAGAAGGAGACGGCGACGGTTCGCATTGTTCCGTCCGCAACGCGGGCGTTGGAGTGGAAAATGACGTTTGCGAAATGAACAGAACCATACGATAAGGATACAAACATGAGACGCTTGAGACGCCCTGTTGGATCAATTGCATCCGCCTTGCATGCTTACCCCCCGAGGAGATCTTCGATGGAATGCTTATTCACGCCACATTATCGCCTGCTGCTGTTGGCGGGCGCCGTCATGCTGTCGTCGTTGGCGGCTTTGTCCACGGCCCACGGTCGGGCGAAAGGCCATGCGCCTGCTTTCGACGCGGACCTGCCGCCGACCGTAATCCGGTTCGAGCGGCTGCGTCAAGAACGCCAGAAGCCGGACGCGCAATCGCCGCGCGTCACGCTGCGCCAGACCAATCCGTTCCGGAACAATTTCGATTCGCTGCGCCTGGCGATCGAAGACCTGACGCAAACGTTCGGCGGCCGATACCCGAACGGGAAGGCGTATCTGGCCCGGCTGGAGGAGTTGGAGAAGGCGGTGAAAGAAACCCAGGCGCCGCTCAAGCCGCTCGCCGACGCGTTTGACGGCTTGTTCAAGGAAGCACTGCTGGCCAATCCGCTGATTGATTTCGACAAACTTCTTTTCGTGGATTCGGCCACCGCGATGACGCCGCAAAACTGGCTCAGCTTCGACTCGCTCAGAGGCACGGCGAGCAAAGGGGGCGTTGCCCTGAAGGTGCTTTCGCCTGTCTCGCCGGAGGGGAAGGTGACAACGCTGTTTGTTCCGCCGGAAAGCCGCAACCTGATGGCCAGCGACCTGAACTGGGACGCGAATAAATTGCTTTATACGGCCACCGGTATGAAGAGTGGTAAGAACGGCGGGCATCAACTGTTTGAGGTCGACCTGCCTCCGAAAAGCGACCCGAAAACGGGATTGCCGATCGTCCGCGAGATCGAAACCATTCCGGGGGAAAGAATAAGTAATTATGACGCCTGCTACTGTCCCGACGACTCGATTATTTTCGTCAGCACCGCGACAATGAACGGCGTGCCCTGCATCCGCGGCAAATCTCCGATCGGCAATCTGTACCGGAAGAAGACGGACGGCACCGTCGAACGACTTACGAACGACCAGGACCACGACTGGCATCCGACGATTCTTCCGGATGGTCGCGTCATGTACCTCCGTTGGGATTACACGGACACGCCCCACGTTTTCAACCGGGTGATGTTCTCGATGAATCCCGATGGCACCGGCCAGGCGGCGATGTACGGGAGCAACTCCTACTGGCCGAACTGTATGTTCTACCCGAAGCCGGTCCCCGACAGTTCGACGAAGTTCGTCGCCGCCGTCACGGGGCATCACTCCGTAGCAACGGGCGGCATGTTCCTGTTTGACACGGCCAAAGGCCGTTTCGAGGCGGACGGCGTGGTCCAGCAGATCCCGGGCTACAAAAAGGCGGTGGTTCCAAGAATCGCCGACGGTTTGGGGTACGATGCGCCGAAAGTGACCTCGACGCATCCGCTCTCGGACAAGTATTTCCTCGCCGCGTGTTGGCCCGGCGAGGGCGAGCGCCAGGGTATTTACCTGATGGACGTCTTTGACAACGGGCTCGAGCTTTGCAGTGTGGCCGGGCGCTGTTTGCTGGAGCCCACGCCCTGGACGAAGCGGACCCGGCCGCCGGTCATCCTCGACAGAACAGTCGCAAAGGCGACCACCGGGACGGTGATTCTTGGCAACGTTTATTTTGGAAAGGGTACGGCGGGCGTGCCGCAGGGGACCGTCAAGAGCCTGCGGGTTTACTCTTACAACTTCGCGATGCGGAACATGGGCGGACAGGGGGACCGGGTCGGCCTGGACGGGCCCTGGGATGTCCGCGTGATTCTCGGCACGGTCCCCGTCGAGGACGATGGCAGCGCCAATTTCACGGTTCCGGCCATGACCCCCATCGCGATTCAGCCGCTCGACGAGGAAGGCAAGGCGGTCCAGTTGATGCGCAGTTGGTTCACCTGCCGACCCGGCGAGGTGCGGTCCTGCGTCGGCTGTCACGAAAACACGAACATCTCGCCGCCGCCGCAGACCGTCAAAGCCGCCCTGCGCAAACCCTCGGAGATCACGCCGTGGTACGGTCCGGCACGCGGCTTCAGCTTCAACCGTGAGGTCCAACCCGTGCTCGACAAGTACTGCGTCGGCTGCCACAACGAAAAGGCCAGAGAGAAGGACTCCAGCGACCGAAGGATCGCCAACCTGACCTTGCGACCCGACATCGTCGTGCACGGCCAGGAAGAGTCCGGCAAACCCAAGACGCTCGTGGAGCAGATCGACAGCCCGGTTCTGTACCCGAACAAGCTTGCGCAGCAGAAAGGCGGAGGCTATGGGGGGTGCCATTTTCCGCCGGCTTACCTCGAGCTTTTCCGGTTCGTCAGAAATGCCACGTTGGAAAGCGACCTGCACCTGCTGACGCCGTACGATTACCACGCCGACCAGACAAAGCTCGTCCAACTGCTCAAGAAGGGGCATTACGGGGTCCGCCTGAACAGGGAAGCCTGGGACCGAATCGTCACTTGGATTGACCTGAACGCGCCGGGGCACGGGAGTTGGAAGGAAATCACGAATCCTGAATTCCCCGGAAACTACGGGGCACAGCGTGCGGAGCTGATGAAGAAGTACGGAGGCATCAGCTTTGATCCGGAGACCGCCGTGGTTCTGCCGGAGGGAGGTGCGGATGGGGCAGCGAGTCCTAAGGTCGAACCGATCGTCCCCGGCAAGCTGTCCCGTCCCGCTGACCTGCGAGGCCGGTTCCCGGCAGAGGCGGACAAAGAGTCCCTGGCCGCGGTCAAGGACCCGGCGTCGGGCAAACTGCGTGAATTGACGTTTGATCTCTCGGACAAGAAGGCGACGAGCAGGGAACAGCCTGCGAACAGCAAGGGCCAGCGCCAACGGCCGGGGGCAGCTTCCGAAACGCTGAAGATGACGTTTGTGCGCATCCCTGCCGGCGCGTATGTGACCGGCAATGTCAGCGGCGCCGAGGACGAAATGTTTGAGCGGAAGGTTACGGTGAACAAGCCGTTCTGGATGGCCATTCGGGAAACGGCGAACGAACTGTTCAACCTGTTCGATCCGACCCACGACAGCCGCCTGGAACGCAACGAAAGGCTGCATAAGAGCGACGGAATCGCACGCGGTTTTCCGCTCAACCGGCCGCTGCAACCGGTGGTCCGCGTCTCGCAGCGGCAGGCCCTGGCGTTCTGCAAGTGGCTCTCCGCGAAAACCGGCAGGAACTGTGCTCTCCCGACGGAAGAACAGTGGGAGTGGGCGGCCCTGTTCGGCAAGTGCGACGAGAACGGTTACGCCGGCAAGGACTTAAGCACGCTCGCCAACCTGGCGGACCGGTCGTATCAGGCCCAGGGATCCAGAGCTGGAGAGATGCCGCTTTTGCGACCAGCGGTTCTTGCCTCCGACGACGGTGCGCGAGTCTCCGCGGACGTAGGCGCGTATGCCCCGAACGCGGCGGGTCTTTACGATATGATCGGCAATGTTGCGGAGTGGACGACGACCGCCTGGCAGCCGCCCGAGGGCTCCAGCGCCCCGCCGCAGGTTGTCGCCAAGGGCGGCGGGTGGCGCGACCGGCCCAATACGGCGACTCCGTTTTCGAAAATGCCCGCCCGTCCCGAGATAAAGTTCGTGGATGTCGGGTTCCGCGTGATTATTGAGGATGACCCGGGGCGTGTGGGGGAGAAAGTGGCCGGAAAGTAGAACGGTCCTCTGAATGCAACGGGCGGATAGTATAACATGAAGAAATGTGCAATGCAAAGGAGAAGAGAATGAGTTCAAAGACTCCATGGCGCGCTTCGGTCCTGATGCGGTTGTGCGCGCTCGGCGCAGGTCTGTTGCTTCAGGTGTCGGACGTCGGCGCCACCGGCTGGAAGCCGAATGTCAGAGCGGGCTCCGACATCGTCATGATGGACCAGCGCTGGCCCGTTTGGGACCAGGGCACGTATTACTGCTTCTGGTACATGTTTTTCGTTCCGAAAGAAGCTTACGGCGGCGTTTTCTACGGCGGCATTGCGACGGGAGGCGCCGATTCGCCGCCGGGAATGTTCATGTCGCACTGGGGAAACCCGACCGTGCTCCACGTGGGCGAGTATTTCTATCCGCACGGTTACGGTGCCGAGGGCGCGTCGGGCGGCGCGCACGGAAAGGCGCTCTTTATGCGTACGAACGCGTGGTACCGCTTCGTCATGCGGATGTACCCTCCCACGGAAGACAAAGACGGGAAGACCTGCATCGGCTGGTGGGTCAAGGATCTCGAGAAGAACCGGTGGTACACCCACAGCATCGTCAGCTTGCCCACGCACCTCACCGGATTCGCGGGCAACAGCGGCTTCGTCGAGGCCCTGGCGCCCGAAAGCGTGCACCGCGCCTTCGAATGGCGGCTGGGGTATTGCCGTGCGGACGGCCAGTGGCACAAGGCGAACGAGGTCGGCTCGCGCTCGCTGTCGCAGTTCAAGCTCATCGAGAACGGCACGGCGCTCCGGTTCGATCGCCCGGTCGAGAACGACAGGGGCGGGGCCAAGTCGGATGTGATCTATGCCACCAGCGCGCCCGATGCTCCGCCGCTGGACGCGCCGGCGATCGGCGAGGCCGGGGCGACCCGGTGCGAAAACCAGGCAAGCGTCACGTGGAATATCCCCCCGCATGCAGCGCCGCAGCTCGGCTACAAGATCGAGGTGTTCGGTGCGACCGGAGCGCAGGGTCGGCCGTTTCAGGTCGTCGAGGACAGGGTGCCCTACCGCTCGGCGCGGTGTCTCGATACCGGCCAGGCGGCGCAGAGCGTGCGGCTGACCGTGACGGACATCTTCGATCAGCAGGCGTCGGTTGTGATCCCCGTTCGGGAGGCCACGTTGCTGCCCGCCGCGGAAGCCGCAGGGGCGCGGCCGGGACTTGCCTACGCATACTACGAAGCACCGGCAAACACCGAATGGGAACAATTGCCGGATTTCCAGGCCCTGACGCCCGTAAGGCAGGGCCATGTCAAAACACTGGACGATACGGTTCAAGGCGACCGGGAGAAGCGCTTGGCCTTGCGCTATCGCGGCTGGCTGCGGGCACCCGCGGACGGATTGTATGTGTTCGCGGTGGGAACCTGCGACGGCAGCCGCCTGAGCCTGGATGGCAAGACGATGGCGGACAACGACGGCCTGCACAGCATGTCGGTGAGACAGTACCCGATCGCGCTGAAGAAGGGCACGCACACTTTCGAGTTGCTGTATTTCAAGGGGGCCGGCACCCGTCACGGCGGCCATGCCAACCTGGCGGACAAGCTGTCGGTAAGCTGGGAAGGCCCCGGCTTCGGACTCCGGAAGCTCGCGGAGAACGATTTCCTGTGCGAAGGCGCGGAGCTTCCCGCACTGACGCTGAGCCTGAAGGACGCCGCGCGCGGGGGTGTGATCGAGGACAACCTGGTCGAGATTCTGGCGACGCCCAGTCCTGGCGGGCACCGGCTTGCCAAAGTCCAGCTTTACAGCGGCCGCATGTTGCTCGAGAGCGCCGAGGGCGCCGCTCTCCAGAAGGCCGGCCCCGTCGCATTCAAGATCCTGTTCCCCGCCGGCCGGAACCGGATCTGGGCGCGGCTCTGGTACGACGGACAGCGTTCCGTGGACGCCGACAACGCGCTGGAATTCGAAACGAGGGAGCACATCAAGGGACCGTGGACCTTCACCGTGCTGGGCCACAAGTACCCCATCGCCGCCCGGTACAAGGACGGCACGGCTTCCTTCACCGGGGAAGGCACCTGCGTGGGGACCCAGAAGGTTGTGGGCGATTTCACGCTCACCGCGCGGATTGCCGACATCACGCTGACCACGGAGGAAAACGGCGTGAACGAGGCCAACTGGCTGGGCCTGTACACCAGCAGTGTCAAGCCATCGCGCAACAAGAACGATCGGAGCCTGGAAGCCTCGTTGAGCGAACACGGCGGTTTCAGCATCTTTCTGACCGCCGGCAAAGGAATGAAGGGAACGGCGGACTTCCCGGATCTCGGCGGGGGGCGCATGTGCATGCCCTCCTTTCCGAAGGGCCACCGGTGGCTGAGAATCGTCCGGCGCGGCCAGCGCTATGAGTCCTTCACCTCCGCGGACGGCCGGACGTGGCAGAAGGCCATGGAGATCATCTCCAGGAACCACACCGACGAGCAGTATGCCGGCATTCAATTCCGGGCCGTGCCGGGCAAGGGGCGCGGGCTGTTTCAGGGCGCGCTCGACAGCATCACGCTGGAGCGGAACAAGGTTCCGACAGAGGTCCGGGGAAAACCCCGCGCGCAGGATCTGCGCCTCGAACATCGCGTCACCGCGCTGGTCCAGGCACCGAAGGCGCCCGATGTTCTCTACGCCAGGAGTCCGATCGAGGGGGTCCTCAAGTCCACGGATCGCGGGGAAACCTGGCAGCCGGCGAACACCGGGCTGGATTCTTCCGACGCCCGCGCGGTGCGTTCCCTTGCGGTGCATCCCGGGAACCCTGCCATAGTGCTGCGCGCGGGCGGTTGCGTCGTTGGCGGCCGACTCCAGAGCGGGCTGTGGCGGAGCGCCGACGCCGGCAAGTCCTGGAAGCTGGTCACGCGCGAGATTGACTTCGACGGCCGCGGCCCGACCGCGATCTTCGGCGAAGTTGTCTCGTTCTGCGCGGAGGACCCCAACCTCGTGGCGGCCGGCGGAGAAGCGAAGGGGGTTTTCCTGAGCCGGGACGCGGGCGAAACCTGGGAGCACGCCGGGCTCGCGGGAGCGCGCGTCACGTGTCTGCAGTTCAACCCGAAAACCACAACGCTGATCGTGGGCACGTTCGCGGACAGCGAGTTCGAAACGCTCGGCCTGGGCAAGCCCGCGGCGCCGGTCAAGGCGGCCGGCGGGATCTACCACGGGGATTTCAAGAACGGGAAACTCGGGTTGAAGCCAGTCTGCGAACTGGACGATTTCGGGGTGGTAAACATCGGCGGCGGTGAGCATCCGAACTTCTCGACCTTGGCCACGACGCGCGGCGTGTATTACACCTGGCAACGGGGGAACGCGTTTTCCCAGCGGCGCTATAACGTGCCGGCGGATACGCTCGTGACGGCGCTGGGGTACAGGCGTTTTGTGAAGGAGGTGCAGCCCACCGACTTCCGCACGGTGTGCACAACGTATGCGGCGCCCTTTTCGAGCGAAGCATCGAGCCCGGTCTACTGTGTTCCGGAACGTACCACCGTCACGTGGTCCATCCTCGCGCATGACGCGCGGGTGCTGGGCCAGGCGAAGGATCTCGCTTTGAACGCGGGCGTAACCTGTATTCTACCCGACACGGATCAGGAGCATACGCTTTACCTTTGCAACCGCGACGGGGTTTTCAAGAGTATCGACAAGGGTAAGTCCTATCGGCGTGTTCTTTCCAACCAACCCTGATGATCAAGATGCGGCCCCCCATGCAAAGAACGATAAGCTGGGGCATCACGTTTGCAACGCAGAAGTCAAGCCGTTAAAACGGCACAACAAGGAGAGCAGTCATGAATAGAACCAAGCGCGGAGGTTTTCTGATAGTGGCGGCCGCCGGAGCGCTTGCTCTTTGCCTGCCGCGGCACGCGCGCGCCGGGGATACCGCCGGTCGCAAGCCCAATATCATCTTCATGGTGATGGATGACCTGGGCTATCGCGACCTGGGCTGCTTCGGCAGCAAGACGATTCTCACGCCGAACATCGACAAGCTGTGCGCCGAGGGCCTCAAGTTCACCGCCTGCTATGCGGGCGGCAATGTCTGCGCGCCGTCGCGCAGCGCGTTGATGACGGGTTACCACATAGGGCATGCCCCGGTCAGGGACAACGCGGGCGGCGTGCCGCTCTTCCCGGAGGACGTCACGGTCGCCGAGGTGCTCAAGAAGGCCGGCTACGCGACGGGCGGCTTCGGCAAATGGGGGCTGGGCAACCAGGGCAAGGACGGGGCCGCCGAGCGACAGGGATTCGACGTGTTCTTCGGCTATTACAATCAGTATCACGCCCACTCGTATTACACGCACCTCTTCAGAAACAGCGTGAAGGTTGAGCTCAACGGGCGCTACACGCATTGCGCAATCTACGATGAAACGGTCAATTTCATCAAGGAGAACAAGGACCGCCCGTTCTTCTGCTACGCGCCGTGGACACTCCCGCATGGAAAGTACCAGTTTCCGGAGGACGACCCGGCCTGGGCGCTCTACAAGGACAAGCCGTGGAGCAGGGATGCCAAGGTCGTGGCCGCCATGATCTCCATGATCGACCGGCATGTGGGGGAGATCCTCGCCCTGCTGAAGAAGCTCGGCATCGACGACAACACGATCCTCTTCTTCACCTCCGACAACGGCGCGGCCCAGCGTTTCGAGGGTATTCACAACTCATGCGGGGAGCTGAGGGGAGGGAAGGGATCCATGTACGAGGGCGGGATTCGCGTGCCCATGATGGTGCGCTGGCCGGGCCATGTCCAAGCCGGCGCCGTGAGCGATCTGCCGTGGTATTTTCCCGATGTCATGCCGACGCTGGCGGAACTGGCGGGAGTATCGCAGGAAACGCCCAAGGATACCGACGGAATTTCGATTGTTCCGACGCTGCTCGACAAGGGACGGCAGAAACAGCATGATTACATGTATTGGGAAGACACGTGGTATCACAATGAAGCCGTGCGCATGGGCCAGTGGAAAGGCGTCAGGAGCAACGGGAAATTCGAGGAGAACCCCAATGACGAATTGCACAGAGGCAAATGGAAGGGCATGAAGCACGAGTCCGGGAAAGTCGAGGTGTACGATCTGAGCAAGGATCGGGCCGAGAAGAAGAACCTTGCCGGGATATATCCCGATATCGCGAAACAACTGGGCGAAATCATGGACAAGGCCTGGGTCGCGCCGCGCAGCCAGAAGGATGACGGCAGATATACCGGCATGTAACTCAATAAAAGGCTTCCACACAACAAAAGGAAGATTGATGTTGCGCACCTTACATAATGAAATCGGCAGAATGCGGAGAAAATCGATAAAGATCAAGCACGGTTCAAGGATTGTCATGACAGCGGCACTGCTGATCGGCGGCTCGCTGTCGGTCCCGGCCGCCGAGCCGAAGCCTGTCGCCGACTACCGCAACGTGGTCAAGAGCACCGACGTCGAAACTTACTCCCGCGCCGCGTGGGCTTTGAGGAAGTGGATGATCGCGAACGATCCGCACCGGCCGATCTATCACTTCACCGGGCCGGAAAGCTGGGGCAACGTGGACATCACCGTCCCGGCCAACACCACGGCCACCGTCTTCGTCCCGGCGAAAGATGTCGCGGGCGTGACTGAATCCGGCAAGCCCGCTGTCCAGGCGGGAGGTGTGCGGTTGTTGCGAACGGCAGATCACGCAGCCGTCTATGTCATTGGCGCTGGAACGTATCATTTCCAATCCACACCACCTGAGTTCCATGGCCAGAATCTTGAATTTGCGCCGCGCACCTTGGGGAACTGAAGAAAAGCAAATCCGCATGAGGACGACGACTCGCCATCGGTGCGCCACGCGGTTATCGAAATGGGTGTCGGCGTTCCTTTGGGTCATGGCCTGTGCCGCGGGGGGGGCCGCGCTGCACGCCGCCGATCCGCTGGATGATTTCAATGTGGTTTGGGATTCGCCGAGCACGAATGCATCCGGCTCGATGCCGCTCGGCAATGGCGACATCGGACTCAACGTTTGGGCGGAGAGCGACGGCGACCTGTTTTTCTACATCGGCAAGACCGACTCCTGGACGGGGGACGCGGATTATCTCGCGAAGCTCGGACGGGTGCGGGTCCACCTCGACCCCAACCCCTTCAGGAAGGGCCTGCCCTTCCGCCAGGCGTTGCGGCTGCGCGAAAGCGAGATTGCCATCAGCGCCGGCGGGCCTAGGCAGGCGGTGCGCCTGCGGCTGTGGGTGGATGCCCATCATCCCGTCATCCACCTCGAGGCCGTGAGTGAACAGCCGTGCGCCATGTCTGTAACCCTCGAAGGCTGGCGCGAAGCGAAGTCCCTGGCCGAGGAGCGATTCGTCGGGTGGTACCGGCGGCAAGAATGGTCGAACTGGCGCGGCCTGCTCACATACCAGCACCTAGGGCCTGTGATCGAGAAATTGGGCCTGAAGGATCCGCTGATCAACCGCACCTTCGGTGGAATCCTGATGGGTGACCGGTTTCTTCCGGACGGCGACGCCAAGCGAACCATCGGAGAACGCCTCGAAGGGACGGATCTCACGCTCGGTTGCGCTGGCACACTCAAGTCCGCCAAGGCGGACATCCAGCACCACGTTCGGATCCACGTCCTGAGCGCGCAGACCGCCACCCCCGCTGAGTGGCTCAAGCAGGTCAAAGACAACGCCGCTCGCTACGAGACGCGGCCGGCGGCCGAGGTGCGGAAGAAGCACTTGGCGTATTGGAACGACTTCTGGAACCGCAGTTGGATTTACCTTGGCGGGTCCGCGGACGCGAAGGTCTGCGCTCAGGGATACGCGCTACAGCGATACATCACGGCGTGTGCCGGCCGCGGAACCTACCCGATCAAGTTCAACGGCTCGCTTTTTGTGGACGGAAAGGACCCGAACGACGGCACCAAGCCGTTCAACCCGGACAATCGCTCCTGGGGGCCTTGCTATTGGTTCCAGAACACGCGGCTGATCTATTGGCCGTTGCTGGCCGCCGGCGATTTCGATGAGATGCAGCCGTTGTTCCGGATGTACCGGGAGATCCTTCCGCTCGCGCTCGAGCGGACGAAGATCTACTATAACCATGGCGGCGCGTTTTTTCCCGAGACGCAGTTTTTCTTTGGCGCCTATCTCCCCAGCGACTACGGCTTTGCGATCAACGGCCGGATTCTGGGTGAAGGCGAACAAGTGCCGACCGGCGTCGCCATCGAGCCTCTCGACAAGCCGCGCCCCGGCAAGCGCGGCGTGGTGCTCAACCCGTGGATTCGCCATGAGTATTGCGGCGGACTGGAGCTTTCGGCGATGATGCTGGACTGCTTCGCTCACACCGGCGACCGGAAGATGGCTGCCGAGATACTCGTGCCCGTCGCCGATGCCGTGCTGCGGTTCTATTACGAGCATTATTCGCGGGACGACAAGGGCCGGCTGCGGATCTTTCCCTCGGCAGCGCTCGAGAACCAGGAAGCGGTCGCCAACCCGATGGATGCCGTGGCCGGACTGCACCGGGTCATTCCAGGGTTGTTGGCCTTGCCCGCCGACCTGACCACCGCCGCACAGCGCGTCCGCTGGGAAGCCTGGCGTAGGGACCTGCCACCGAAACCGATGGCAACCGAGGACGGCAAGCCCATCCTCGGCACCGAGGAAACCGGCACGAAGCGTTATGCGCGCGAGGCCCCCGAACTCTATCCGATATTTCCTTACCAGCTCTACGGAGTGGGCAAACCGGACCTTGAAATGGCCCGCCACACGTTCAACACGCGTCGTCACCGTGACGAGAAGGGCTGGAGCCAAGTACCGGTCCAAGCAGCCTGCCTCGGCCTGACGGAGGAGGCGCGCCGATTGGCGGTCCATTACCTGAAGAGTCACGACGAGACCCGCCGTTTTCCCGCTTTCTGGGGGCCGAACTTCGATGGCACGCCGGACCAGTGCCACGGCGGAAACTGCCTGCTGGTGTTGCAGCGGATGCTGCTGCAGGCCGACGGCAGCAAGATCCTCCTCTTTCCGGCCTGGCCGAAGGATTGGGACGTGGATTTCAAGCTGCACGCTCCCATGAACACGACCGTCCGCTGCGTTCTCCGGAACGGCAGGATCAATATCCTCGAGGTCACCCCCATGTCCCGCCGCAAGGATGTCGTGGTGATCGGCCCTGGCGGCGCGCCGTCTGCAAAACAGGGCAAGTCAAACACCCCGGCCGCCGGGTCGCCGGCTTTGGATGACTCGCGCGTTGCCGCCGGTCCCCCGTACGAAACGCGCTCCGTCGCGGGTTGGACGCTGCACATCCGGAAAGAATTGTTCGCGCAGGAACCCGAGCTCACCCAACGCGCACTGGAGTTGCTCGCCCAGCAGCTCGATGAGATTGTTCGCGTCGTTCCGGCGCCGGCGGTGGCGGAGTTGCGAAAGGTGCCGCTCTACCTCGCGCCGGAATACCCCGGCTTTGCACCACGCGCGGAATTTCACCCCCATGCCGGGTGGCTGCGGGACCACGGGCGGGACCCTGAGATGGCAAAGGGCGTCGAGTTCACCAACACCCGCATTTTCGAACGGGAGATGAACCGCATGCCGAACTTCGCGTTGCACGAGCTGGCCCACGCCTATCACAACCGCGTGCTTGCAAACGGATCCGACAATCCGGAAATCAAAGCGGCCTACGAAAAGGCCAAGGCCAGCGGCAAATACGACCGGGTGGCGTGCTGGCATGGCAACGGCAAGTCCAACACCTTCGAGCGCGCTTACGCGATGTCGAATGCCCAGGAGTTCTTTGCCGAAAACACCGAGGCGTTGTTCAGCCGCAACGATTTTTTCCCCTTCACACGGACCGAATTGAAACAGCATGACCCGGAAACATTCGCATTGTTGGATAAACTGTGGGGCGTCGCTGCTCCAGCGGCATCCAGGGATTACGTGCCGACGCCCCGACCGGGAAAACATACCGGCTTGGTTACGCCATGAACCATCTGATCATCGCCATGTTGAATATCCACCGAAAGGCGAACCTTTTCATTCTGGGGATTGCCCTCATCCGTGGGGCCACGGTTCTGTCATCGGCTGCGGCGGAGCGGGTGGTGGTCCCGCCGCCCAACACGACGGCTGGGATCCAGTGGGATGCCGCCGAGCCGAAGCCCGACGACCGGCGCCTTGGCAAGCTGCGCACGACCGACGACAGCACGTTCCCGATGCGGCCGGTAACCCGCGCGGAGGCCTGGCCGGCGCGCCGCGACGACATCCGCACGCGCGTCCTCGTCGCCGCCGGGCTTCATCCGCTGCCGAAGCGCTCGCCGCTGAACGCGATCGTTTATGGCCAGGTCGAGCGGGACGACTACACCGTCGAGCGCGTCATCTTCGAGTCGTTCCCGGGCCACTTCGTCACCGGCTCGCTGTATCGGCCCAAGTCCCCGGCCACCAGCCGACGCCCCGCCGTGCTCAACCCGTACGGGCACTGGAAGGGGGGGCGCTTCCACGATCGCGGCGCCGAGGGGGTCCGCCAAGAGATCGCCGCGGGGGCCGAACGCTTCGAGAGCGGCGGCCGCCATCTGATCCAGGCCCGGTGCGTTCAACTGGCCCGCATGGGCTGTGTCGCGCTGGTTTACGACATGGAGGGCTTCGCCGACAGCGTGCAACTGGAGCATGCCGCGGGCCCGCGCCGCGACGATGCCGGCAAGCCCGGATATCTGCTGTTCTCGCCCCAGGCCGAGTTGCACGGACAGACGATGTTCGGCCTGCAGACGTGGAACTCGATCCGGGCGCTCGACTTCCTCGGCACGCTGAACGACGTGGATCCCAGGCGCATCGGCGTCACCGGGGCCTCGGGCGGGGGCACGCAAGCCATGATCCTCGGGGCCGTCGACGACCGCATTGCCGCCGCCTTTCCAGCCGTGATGGTTTCGGCGGCGGCGCAGGGCGGCTGCACCTGCGAGAACGCGCCGTACCTGCGCATCAACCAGGGCAACATCGACATCGCCGCCGCCCTTGCGCCGCGGCCGCTCGGACTCATCTGCGCGAACGATTGGACGAAAGCATTGGAAAGCAAGGGCCACCCGGACTTGAAGGCGCTCTACACGTTGCTCCAGCACCCCGGCGACTACGAGGCCCACTTCCACCTGCAGTTCCCGCACAACTACAACGCGGTCAACCGCCAGCACATGTACAGCTTCATGAACCGGCACCTCAAGCTCGGCCTGCCGGAACCGATCGTCGAACGCGATTACGTGCCGTTGGACGTGGCGACGGAAGCATCGGTCTGGACCGAAAAGCATCCGAAGCCCGAGGGCGAGGGCCGCGGCGAGCCGCACGAGCGCAAGCTCACGGCCGACTGGACCCGAGCCACCGAGGCCGCCCTGCAGGCGATGAGCGCGGAGGCGCGCCATGGCGTGATCGTCGAGGGGGTGACCACGATGGTCGGCCGCCTGCCGGCCGAGGTCGGTCCTGTGAAATGGAGCCCGCTGCGCGCAAGCGACGGCGGCAACTACCGCGTGACCGCCGGCATGCTGAACGTTGCCCATCACGGCGAGCAGCCGCCCGCACTGTTCATCTACCCGAAGCAGAAGTGGAACCGGCAGCTCGTGATCTGGCTGGCCGACGCGGGCCAGGCGGGGCTGTTCGGCGGGGACGGCAAACCCATCCCCGCCGTCGCTGCCTTGGTGAACCGGGGCTACGGGGTGGCGTCGGTCGATATGTTCGGACAAGGCGCGCTCGCCGGCGGTGGCGGCAAGGCGGTCCGGTTGGTGACGCGCGGCAAGGGCAACGAGCCTTATCAGCAGGCCGCCTGCTACACCTTCGGCTATAACCCGCCGCTGGCGGCCCAGCGCGTGCATGACGTGATGTCGCTGGTCGAATACCTCCGGCGTTCAGAGGGCGACCGCCCGGCGGAGCGGATCCACCTCGTCGCGATCGGCAAGGAGGCCGGACCTGTCGGCCTCATCGCCCGAATTGTGCTCGGCGATCTCATCGACCAGGCGGCGATCGACGCGCAGGGTTTTCGCTTCGACGCCGTCGACCGTTTCGACCACCCGATGTTCCTGCCCGGGATCCTGCGCTATGGCGGCATGGACGCGCTGTGGGCGCTGAACCGGAAGCGTGGCGCCGCCAATATCGACGGCGCCAATGCCGCCCTCGGCGCGCTGGGAAATTGAAGAAAGACCAGGAAGGACCAGAAAGGACAGGAGCTGCATGATGACCAGTATCTTGAGATTACGGTACGGCCTGATTATCCTGGCCCTCCTGGCCGGCGCGTCTCGGGCCGTTGCCGATGAGGCCGTGGATCTTGGAAGCCTGCTCGGGGACATGCTCGACCGCTCCAAGATCGCGGAGTTTCCACGGCCTGAATTCGTCTGCAAGCAGGCCAGCAGCTATAACCGGCGCTCCAGGACGCCGGGCCATCCCGATTGGTTTGCCGGCTGCGACTTCGATCAGTTTTACGGCAGTACCGAGGTGGCCGGACGCAAGGAATGGATCATGTTAGACGCGGACGGGCCGGGCGTCGTCACCCGCTGGTGGCTGACCCAGTTCAACAACGCCGGAAAGATCCGGATCTATCTGGACGGGGCCGCCGAGCCGCTCGTTGCGGGGCAGGGCAAAACACTCGTCGGCGGCGTTGACGGCGGCATCCTCACCGGCCCGCCGCTGGCAGCCATCGTGAGCGGCGGCCGCAACCTCTATCTGCCGATCCCTTTCGGCGCGCATTGCCGGATCACCTTCGAGAGCCCGAAGGCCGGCGCGGATTTCACAAAAGCGGCGCCGCCCTTCGCCAACGAATCGCTGTTCTATAACATCAACTACCTGCAATATCCGGCCGGGACCGCGGTGCAGTCCCTGACCCTGGCGGACCTCGAGGCCCAGCGCGGGTTGATCGCCAAGGTCGGGCGGGAGCTGCTGCAGCCGGAGAACAACACCCTGCCGATCCGGCGCAAGGGGGCTGGCGGCAAGGAAACGCTCAAGCCCGGAGCGAGCCTGACCCGCAAGATCAGCGGCAAGGGTGCGGTCGCCGTGTTGCGCTTGAAGCTCGGCGCCAAGGACCTCCCGCAGGCCCTGCGCTCGACGGTCCTAACAGCTTCCTTCGACGGCAAACAAACCGTCGCGGCACCCGTCGGCGAATTTTTCGGCAGCGGCCCGGGCGTCAATCCCTTCAAAGACTGGTGGCGCATGGTGGACAAGGACGGCTGGATGACCTGCTGGTGGCCCATGCCGTTCAGGGAATCGGCGGAAGTTTGCGTCACCCATCATGGAACAGGCGAATCCGTGGAGGTGGAACTCGCTGACATCGGCATCGCCGATTGGAAATGGACCGGACGAACCATGTATTTTCACACCGCCTGGCGAGGCGAGAACCTGGTCCGGTTCGGCAGCAACAATGATCCGCAATACATCAAGGACTGGAACTATGTCACCATTGCCGGCAAGGGCGTTTATGTGGGCGATTCGCTGTCCCTCTACAACCGCCCCGCGATGCAAGGAGACCTCGGCCCATGGTGGGGCGAGGGCGATGAAAAGATCTTTGTGGACGGGGAAGCTTTTCCGTCGCATTTCGGCACGGGCTCGGAAGACTACTACGGCTACGCCTTCAACGGCGGCGCCCCCTTTTCCACCCCCTTTCACTGCCAACCCATGGCGAAAGGCAACTCGGGCGTCGGCCACACCACCAATGAACGCGTGAGAATCCACGACCGCATCCCGTTCAAAACCGGATTCAAATTCGACATGGAACTGTACCACTGGCAGCCGAATACAAGAAACGACTATGCCACGACCACCCACTGGTATGTCTTCGCTGGCGCCACGGACAATGGTCAAGCCACGCCCGAAAAGGTGCGGGGAAAAATCGCGCAGCCATGGCCCGGCCCCGCTGAGGCCACCCCGCCCCAAAAAAACTAACACCACTGCCGCAAACATGTATCGGGACAAAAGGGGCGCCTCTTTACATTATGCATTTTTATGCCACGCCCTTGAGAACCGCCAGCCCCTCGCTGCAGGCCCCGTTCTGGCGCTGCAGACCCACGAACTGCGCCAGCAGCACGATGGCGCCGCCGATGACTTTCATCATGCTCAGCGGTTCGGTGAAAAATACCACCGCGATGGCCATCGCGAACAGCGGTTCCAGACTGTAAACCAGCGCGGCCGTCGTGGCGTCCACCGCCCGCTGGCCGATGCCCAGCAGGATGTAGGGGACGACGGAGCCCAGCAGCACCAGAAAGCCCATCTGGAAGAGCGGGGCCGGTTGCAGGAAGGCGGCCGGCAGGAACGCGGCGCCGGAGATTGCGTGCAAGGGCAGGGCGAGCAGGCTGGTGACCAGGAACATGAAGAACATCAGCGTGCCCGACTCCACGCGCTTGGCGAGGCGGTCCACCATGACGATGTACACGGCATAGACCAGTGCGCACAGGAACGTCAGGAAATCGCCGCGCACGAACCGTTGCGGCAGCGCCAGCCCGTAGGACATCAGCCAGATGCCCGCCAGCGCGATCGCCACCGCCGCGCGGAGGTGCCCGCCGACCCGTTTTCGTTGCAGCACCCAGGCGATGAACGGCACGAACAGAATGGACAGCGAGGTGATGAAGCCGGAATTCGAGGCGGCGATCTCGGCCAGCCCGGCCGTCTGCAGCCAGAGGCCGGCGAAATTCAGCCCGCCCAGGATGACCAGTTCCAGCAGGGTCCGGGCATCCGTCGTGCGACAAAAGGCCAGAATGCTCCGGGCGAAGATCAGAAAGAGCACCAGCGTCGCCATGGTGAAACGGACCAGGAGCAGCGTAAGGGGATTGAAAACCCCCGTCAGGGTCTTGGTGAAACTGAAGGTGCTGCCCCAGAAAACCGTGGCGATCAACAGGCACAGAATCGCCACCGGCCGGCTGACCACGCGGTTCATACCTGTTCAGCCCGCATCCAGTTTGATGACCCCGCGCTGCCGCTTGACGGTGATGATCCGGTCCTTCAGGGCCTCGAAGACCGGCCGGGGATGGGGGATGGACTTGAGCAGCAGCGTCGGCGTGGTCTCGTCATGGCACAGGACGGTGATCTGGCCGAGGTTCAGGATGCGGTCCAACAACGATTGATGGAATTTGATGTCCTCCACGTGCCAGAGTTCCAACGTGTCAATATCCTTGGAGAACACCCCGCGCTCGTAATCAATCCGGTAGTTGGTGATCCGGTACCGCACGCTGCGGACCAACAGTACGGGGATCGCGAGCAACACGACGGCAAGCACCACGCCCAGCAGAGGGATCCACCAGCCCTTTGCGTGCAGCGCCAGGGCCCCGGCGATCAGGCCCAGGCCGATCAGCCCGGAGAGCGAGAGATTGCCCAGCGAGCCGCGCAAAGCGGGACGGCCTTCAAAAAAGATCACCTCGTCCTGGTCATGGGCCGCGTCAGCGGGGCGGCCGGATGTAGATTCCTCGGACATGCTGTGCCGCTCCTCGCCCGGAACGCCCGCCCGGTGTGGGAAAGAGGCGTTGGCCCGGACGCTATGGGACTATTTATTCTCCGCCACAGTGATCGTAATCTGGGTCTTCTGGTCCACACTGGCCACCACGACAGACGCGGTGCGCTGGTCCTTCTTGTAGGCGGCCATGGACGTGCCGCCCTGGTTCATGTTCATTTCTTCTTTCCAGCCGGCGCCGGCCATCTGGTCCTTGAACGCACCCAGCACCTTTTCGAGATCATCCTTGGTTTCCAGGACCAGGTTGCAGCCCTTCGGCACGGTGACGCTGGCCATAACGGTGGCCCCTGGGTACACGAAGACGTCCTTCGGGAAGGTGTCTGGAACCTTCGCCCCCTTACCGCCGGAGAACGTGCTGGTGCCGTCCTTGGTCTGGATGGTGACCTGCTCGCCCGAGAGGTCCACCTTGGCTTTGACGCCCTGCTTGGCCATGCGGGCCTCGACCATTTTCTCGACCGCCTTCTTGCCGCAGCCGGTCAGCAGCAAACCCGCCACCATAAGCGTGATCACTACATAATTCATCACCTTCTCCTTAAAAGATCCATTCACTACAATGTTCAGATGCAGGTTATCACAAGGAAACCTGCGGACAAGATGAATCGCGCATGAACGCCGTCAGTCGGCCACTTTCAAAATGAGCTTGCCCATGGTTTGCCGGCTTTCCAGTAGACGATGCGCCGTTTCCGCCTGAGCCAGCGGCAACACGCGATCGATGCGCAGTTTCAACCAGCGCTTCTTAATGCCGGCCAGCACGGTTTGGGAGCGGCGAACCACGTCCCGGCGCGCGGCCGCGGAGTTGAACAGGGTGCCGCCCGACAGGGTCAGAGACTTCGGCATGAGCAGGTTGGGCGAAAGTGGGTCCGCCGGGCCGCTCGCCGCGCCGAAGATGACCACGTGGCCGAACTTGGCCGCCGCCTCCAGGTTGCCGTTGAACGTGGTTTTTCCGACGCCATCCAAAATGAGCTGCGCGCCGCGCCCGTTCGTAAGGGCCTTCGTTTCCGCCGCGAAATCCTGCTGCGTGTAGATGATCACGTGGTCCGCGCCCGCCTCCTTGGCGGCGCGCGCTTTTTCTTCCGTGGAAACCGTGCCGATGACCGTGGCGCCCAGGTGCTTGGCCCACTGCACCAGGAGCAGCCCCACACCGCCCGCCGCTGCATGGATCAGGACCGCGTCTTTTTTCCCCGGCTTGCAGTAATCGTAAAGGAGATAATGCGCCGTCATGCCCTGCAGGGGGAAGGCCGCGCCTTCTTCAAAAGAAAGATCCTTTGGCAGGAGGATCAACTTCTCGGCGTCGACGGCCAGATATTCGCTGTAACTGCCGATCTGCCCAGTATACGCCACGCGGGCTCCGAGCCGGACGCCTTGGACTTCCGCGCCCACGGCCTCAACCACGCCGGCCCCTTCCAATCCCGGAATAAATGGCAAACCGGGCTTATAAATCCCCTTCCTCTGATAAATGTCCACATAGTTCACGCCCGCCGCGCGAATGTTGACCAGCACCTGCCCCGGGCCCGGCTTGGGCATCGGCTCCGCTGTCGACATCGTCAGTACGCGCGCATTGCCATAACTCGTAACCTTGATCGCTTTCATGGCGGGTCTCCTTTAATTGTTTCTTTCTTGCGGTAATAATATTCCATGCGCAGCCCCATGCTGGGCTCCTGCGGATAACATGGAATCATGCTAGGCTGGAATCTGCCGTGGGTCAAGGCCGTCACGCCCATGCGTCGGCGTCAGGCGGATTTCGGCGCGAGGCCGGCCGCGTCGGGACTGGTCACGACATGCTGCGGATGGCCGGCCAGGAACGCCTTCAGGTTGTCCAGCGCCAGGGCCATCAGCCGCTGGCGCGCCGCCCGGGTGGTCCACGCGTTGTGGGGGGTGATGCTGCAGTTGCGGGCGTGCAGGAGGGGCTGCTTGACGCCCGGGGGCTCTTCGGAGAGCACGTCCAGCATGGCGCCCGCCAGGCGCCCGCCATTCAACGCGGCGGCCAGCGCTTCCTCGTCAATCAGCCCGCCGCGGGCGGTGTTGAGCAACAGCGCGGTGGGCTTCATCTGCGCCAGCCGCGCGGCGTTGACCAGTTGCTCCGTTTCCGGCGTGAGCGGACAATGCAGGCTGACAAAATCGCTTTCCCGGAACACCGTGTCCAGATCCACAAAGCGCACGTCCGCGGCCGGCTGGCCCGGCGGGGTGCGCGTGTGCACCAGCAGCCGCAGGTCAAACGCCGCCGCCCGGCGCGCCACCGCCTGGCCGATGTGGCCGTAGCCGACCAGCCCCAGCGTAAGCCCGGCGAGCTCGGTCATCGGGCGGAGCCAGTAGCAGAAATCCGGCGAGCGGCACCAGCGCCCCTTGCGCACCGAGTAGGCGTGTTCTTCCAGATGCCGCGCCTGTTCGAACAGGCAGGCAAACACGTGTTCGGCCACCGACGCCGTCGCATATTCCGGCACGTTGGTCACCACGACCCCGCGCTTGGCCGCGGCGACCACATTGACTACATTGCAGCCCGTCGCCAGCACGCCGATGTACTTCAGGTTGGCGATCCGCCGGATCGTTTCGCGGTTGAGCGGCGTCTTGTTGGTCAGCACCGCCTCCGCATCGCCCGCGCGTTGAACGATTTCATCCACCGGGGTACGGTCGAATACCGTGAACGGGCCCAAGGCCCGGAAGCCGTCCCAGGAAAGGTCGCCGCCGTTCAGCGTATGTCCATCCAACACCACGATTTTCATAGCGAGCGATCCCCGCGCTAAGCCATTTCGCCCGTCTGCTCCGGCTTCTTGCCGCGGTGGTAGGCATGCAGAGCGACCAGCAGCAGGGCGGTGATCAGGTAGGCCAGGGCAAATGACTTGGCGGCGCCGAAGCCGAATTTGTTCTGCACGCCCGCCGGGGTTAACGTGTAGGCATGGATGACGCCGAAGAACGACAGCACCGCGCCGGCGGCCAGCCACAGCGCCGCCTTGAAGAATTGCCGCTCGATCACGAACACCAGCATCGCGGCGAACAGCATGCACGTGAGCATGAAGCCCTGGCTCAAGGAGATGAGGCCATAGATGTACAGGTCGCCGCCGAATTTCGGCGCCGCCTCGTACAGGCTGACGCCGGTCTTGCGCAAGGTCGTCTCGATGAGCAGCAGCGCCCACGCCGCGAGCGCCGGCACCAGGCCCAGCGCCACGGCCGCGCTGTGGCGCGGGGGGACCTCCTGGAACGCCTGGGCGGTGATGATGAGTCCTATCCATAGTAAAATGCCGATCATGGCTTCCATCGGCACGACCTTGAGCACCAGCGTGACGCCGCCAATCAGGCAGAGAATCGTGATCACCACCCCGTTCAAGATCGAGTAACCCCACCGGGCCCCCATGGCCTTCCAGCCCGGATGCCCGATGTAAATCGTGGTGGGGAAGGGGCTCCCCAGGCACGCCGCCACCAGCGAGCCCAATCCGTTGACCAGCAGGGAGGAACGCGTCTCGTACCGATCGCCGGCGGCCTCCGCGCTTTCCAGGTTCTGGAGCGAACCGAGCACGTTGAAGAGGCCCATCGGGAAGATGACGGAGAAATATTTCCAGCCCTGCCCGGTTGTCAGAAACGCCAGCATATCGGGGATGGCCGTGGCGGGGGCGTGGAAAGCGAGCTGGTACGGCTCCGAGAGCGGCTGGAACGACGGGACTCCGAGCCACCGGAGCAGCCAACCCAGGGCCACGCCCAGCGCCACCGCGACGAAACCGCCCGGAAGCCCCAAGGGCAACTTGATGCGTCCGCCGTAAATAATGATGACGAACAAGGCTGGCACCAGCGCGATCGCCGGCAGGGCGAAAATCTGGAACACGAAGCCCATGGAGATGAAGGTGATGGCCACGCCGGCCAGCGCCGACAGCAGGGCCGCCCGGGGCGTGTGCCGGCGCAGCCAGTCGCCCACAAACGCCCCGCCGCACTCCATGACGGCACTGCCGAGACACGCAAACAGGCCCGCCTGCCAGGCCAGGTGCGGATTCTTCGTTTGAAAATAGATCGGGGCCATGATCAGGAAAATGTAGGCAATCAGGCTGACCGTGTTGATGCCGTACGGCAGGGCGGTGACATCCGACCGGCCCGTGCGGATGGCCAGCCGGCGCGCCTGCCAGGCGTAGAAGAGGTTACCGAACAGGATCGAAATCGCCGCGCCGGGCAGGATGCGGCCGTACACCAGCGCCGGCGGCAGGCCGCACACGGCCCCGCAGAGCACGGTGATCAGCATCAGCTGCAGCAGGTTATCGACAAACAGCCCGAAGAACCCGTCAACATCTCCGCGTACGAACCAACCG
Organism: Kiritimatiellota bacterium; assembly: GCA_026398385.1. GTDB lineage: Bacteria > Verrucomicrobiota > Kiritimatiellia > CAIQIC01 > CAIQIC01 > CAIQIC01. The sequence continues at coordinate 25,880 of JAPLSZ010000163.1, forward strand.
ACGCGCATCCACGGCTCCTTATCTTCCGCCCGCCCGCGACGATCCTTTCGAGGTCCGCGGATCGCAGCGCAGCTGGCGCTCAAAGCCCTTCGACATCCACCGGCGACTGTGCCCGCGGCGGTTCTCCGCCGCCGCCGCGGCCGTCCCGGAACTTGCGGACGGCCACGAGCAACACGCCGAGCGACAGGGCCAGCAGCAGCGCGGCGGCGAACGTCAGCGGCCCCTGGCCCGGGGCGACGAACGCGCCCGCCGGCGCCTGTCCCAGGTTCTGCGCGATGATGATTCCCAGCGTGGCGAACGTCGTGATGCACATGACGATCGCCGGGACGATGGTGAACCAGAATGAACGCCCTTTCTGGAGCAGCCACACGGTGACGACTGTCATGGCCAGGGCCGCGATCAACTGGTTGCCGGCGCCGAATACCTTCCAGGCCGCCATGATGGTGGAGGTGAGGGCGAAGAATAGCATGAGGGCCACGGCGATGGCCGTGTTGAAAAACGCGTTTTTGAAAAGCGCCGGCGGCCGGCCATGAAAAGCAAAGGTCCAGAGCTCCTCCAGCATGTAGCGGCAGAGCCGCACGGACGTATCGAGCGTCGTCACCACGAACCCTTCGAGCACCAGGATGCCCAGCACGCAGCCGAACGCCACTTTGACGCCGGCGATGTCGTGGAGCATGTAGCCCATGGCGACGGAGAAAGCCAGGATGGGATTGCCGTCCGCATTGGCGGGGAAGACGATGTTGAAATACTCGTGGCGCGGCAGCGCCGTGGCCACCAGCAGCAGGGCCAGCAACGCCAGCGCGCCTTCCAGAATCATGGCGTTGTAGCCCACCCGGCGCACTTCCGATTCTTTCGCGATCTGTTTTACCGTGGTGCCGGTGGCCGCCAGGCTGTGGAAGCCGCTGATCGCGCCGCAGGCCACCGTGATCAACAGGAACGGCCAGATGGGCCCCGTGCGTTGCTCGCCCTCCGCCACCGTGAACATCCCGGTGCCAATGTGGTGTCCAGAAAAGCCGTACAGCAGGACGCCGCCGAGCATGAGGAGCAGTCCCGCGTAGAGGATTTGCACGTTGATGAAATCGCGCGGCTGGAGAATAAGCCAGACCGGCACCCAGCAGGCAAAGAATATATAGACCGACATCACGTAGCGCCAGATGTTCTCCGTCAGCAGGATGGGACAGTAGAAACCGAGGACCACGCTCAGAATGCAGATGAGGGAGGCCAGGATATAGAGCGGCAGAATGGGGTAACGCTTCTTATAGATCATCCACCCGAGCAGCGGCGCAAACACCGTGATCACAAAAACGGATGTGGTCGCGATGCCGCCGATCCGGCCCATGAGGACACCATCCTTCATGAACGTGGTCAGCAGCGAGTCGCCGGCGGCAATTTTCAGCAGGGCGGCGGGGTAGGAGGCCGTCAGGGCCTTGCAGGAGAGGTTGAGGAAAATGGCGTTGATCAGGGTCAGAATCATGATGACGAACGCCACAAACAGAAGGTACCCGGAGGTGCCCAGGCACCGGCGGCTCATATCGGCGATGGAGCGGCCGTCCTCGCGCATGGATACGAACATGGCGCTCATGTCGTGCACCGCGCCAAACAGGATGCAGCCGATGATGATCCACAACCATGCCGGCCCCCAGCCGTAAACCAGCGCCATGACCGGTCCGACAATCGGACCCGCGCCCGCGATCACGCTGAAGTGGTGCGCGAACACCACGTGGGTGCGGGTCGGCACGTAATCGCGGCCATCCTGCATGCGTTCCGACGGCGGCGGTTGGGTGTCGTCAAGGCCCAAACGGCGGCTGACGTAGAAGGCGTAGGTGCGTGTCGCCAGGATAAAGAGCAGGCCGCCCGCCAGCAAAGGAATTAATACGTTCACGGGTGCAATCTTGATGTCGTTTCAGATCACTGTTGCGCGCAAAATTTATGGGCAAAAACGCAGGCAAAGTAAAGCATGAAAAGTCGGTAATGGGTCAGTGATGTAGGGGCGCAGGCTTGCTGCGCCCGCCGGCGTTGAGCTTGCCTGCCCTGAGCTTGTCGAACGGGTCGAACCCGCCGGCGGTGAGCTTGTCGAAGCCGCGGGCGTCGCCTCTCGCCGGGTCGGAGACCCGGCCTACAGTATGATCTTATCGCCAGCGCCGCCCCTATGTAACTGACCCATTACAAAAGCCGGCTGGGTGCCGTCTTCCGCCAACGGGCTTGAACCGGACTGCCGTTCGGGCAATACTCCCGGCGTGGCGGTTTCCGGCAACATGACGGCCCAGGCCGAAGCGCGCCCCCGCGGGGCGCGCCTCGGCCGCTATTTATGCGAAGGGTTTGCGGCCGTGAGTTTGCGCCTGTGTCACGCCCCGAGGTATCATCCATGAAAACAGCGCTGTCCGCCTATCTGAAAGCCAACCAGCCGCGGATGCTCGACGAGCTGTTTCAACTGTTGCGGATCCCGAGCATCAGCACGCTGCCCGAGAACAAGGCGGACGTGGAGCGCGCGGCGCGGTTCGTGGCCGAGGCCCTGGGCGCGGCCGGCCTGGAGCACACAGAGGTGATCGCCACCGGCGGGCATCCGCTGGTTTACGCGGACTGGCTCCACGCCCCGGGCCGGCCGACCGTCCTCTGCTATGGCCACTACGACGTGCAGCCGCCCGACCCGCTGGACCCGTGGATCACGCCGCCGTTCGAGCCGGCCGTCCGCCATGGCAACATCTACGCCCGCGGTTCCTCGGACGACAAAGGCCAGATGTTCATGCACATCAAAGCCGTGGAAGCCCTGTTGGCGACGCAGGGCGGCCGGCTCCCGGTCAACGTGAAGTTTCTCATCGAGGGCGAGGAGGAGTGCGGCGGGACGGCGATCGCCCGGTACGTGGCCGAGCAGCCCGCCAAGCTGCGGGCCGACACCGCGCTGGTTTCCGACACCGAGCTGTATGAGGCCGGCTTGCCGACGCTGTGCATCGGACTGCGCGGCTTGATTTACGCCGAAGTCGAAGCCCAGGGCCCGGCGAACGATCTGCATTCGGGGATCTATGGCGGCACGGCCCCCAACGCGGTTTACGGCCTGATCGAACTGCTCGCCCAGGCGAAGGACGCCGGGGGCCGGATCTTGATCCCCGGGGTCTATGACGACGTGGCGGAACCCGCGGCGGCGGAGTTGGAAAGCTGGAAGCGGCTGCCGTTCGACGAGGCGGCGTTCCTGCGGAAGGAAGTCGGTTCGACGCAGCTCACGGGCGAGTCCGACCGGATGGTGTTCGAGCGCGTGTGGTCGCGGCCGACCTTCGAAGTGCACGGCATCGCCGGCGGCTTCACGGGCACCGGATCTAAGACCGTCATTCCGGCCACGGCGCTGGCCAAATGCAGCCTGCGGCTGGTGCCGAATCAGGATCCCGCCCGGGTGGCCCGCGCATTCGAGCAGTGGGTGGCGGCGCACACGCCCGCCGGCATTCGGACCAGCGTCCGCATCCTGGGCATGAGTCCGGCCATCATGGTGGACCCCGGAAATACCGCGGTCCGCGTGGCGGCCCAGGCGTTCGCCGAAGTGTTCGGCAAGCCCACGGTGTTCATCCGTTCCGGAGGCTCGGTGCCCGTCGTGGGTGACTTCGCCAAACATCTCGGCATCCCCACCGTCATGATGGGCTTTGGGCTGCCGGATGACGCTTTGCATTCGCCCAACGAAAAGTTCTGCCTGGAGAACTTCTATACCGGCATCCGGACCATCGCCCGGTTCTTCGAGCTCTACGGCGCCGCGCATTAGTGTAGCGCTACTAGCGTTGGAGTTTGAGCTTTCTTCGCTGATTGAAAGACCCGGTAAGCCGGAAAATCATCACACCCCATCCGGATCTACCCCATGCCTCCGCCCGTCAGTGGAGGAAACGGAACGGGCCTGCGGGCAGCAATTATTTTTACCAAAGGAAAAGCTTGCGCTTTTTATTTCCCTTAGGTATAAAGCGCATAGTTGGCTGGTAAAGTTTGGGGTGAGCAATGTTTTTGAGGGGGATCAGGAAGGTCGGAAACTGTCGGCTGTCGGCCCTTGGCGGCGCGATAGTCGTACTGTGTTCGAGCTTGGCAACGGCCGCTGATACGACGCCGACCGATTCCAACAGCAAGGCCCAATCCAGCGCCAAGAATACGTCTTGCCCCGCGCAGTTCGTTATGGCGATGGCCGCCGACGCTCTGGGAAACATCTGGCTCGGCACGGAAGATCGCGGCGTGTTCCGGGTGAACCCGGCGACGGGCGAATGGAAACAATTCAGGGCCAAGGATGGCGTTGCCGATGACCACGTCTATGCCGTCGCCGTGGATCGTCTCGGGCGC
>JAPLSZ010000288.1 GCA_026398385.1 Kiritimatiellota bacterium
GCGGAGGCCAGCAATCCCAGCAGCACCACCACGAGAATCAGTTTATCATAATTCTGCCCCAGCCAGCTCAGTCTATGGCTTGACGCGCCGCTCATGGCTTGGCCTTTCCCGGGGGATGTGGGTTCAAACGATACAGGTCCAGCCCCAGCAGGACCCGCACGGTTTCACGGCCGGCCGCGATGCGCTCCTCATGCGTGCGTTGATCCTCGACGGGCGGAGCGGGGTTCTCCGGTGTCACCGCCGTCTTCCCCGGCGTCCTGGCGCCGAGGGCGGCCTCGGGCGCTTTCTTGCTTTCCACGCCCGCCGCGGCGGTCATGCTCAGCTTGGAAACCACGGCAAAAAACTTCGGCTTGCTGGTCACCGCCGTTCCGCTGCTGGCGAGGGCATTCAGCAGCGTGAGGATCACCTCGTCGCGGGCCTGCAGGGTCAGGGTGATGTGCTCGCGGGTATACAGGCCCTCGGCCTCGGGCGGAGCGACGGGATACAGTGCCTTGATTTCGGGCGCGCTGGCCTCACCCCTGGGCCGGCTCATAACGGCCACCGGGCCGGCATCGCTCGCCTCACGCTGTTCAAAGACCTGCCGGTCCAGAGCGACGATCTCGGATATCTTGATCTGGCAGAGCAGCTCGAAGAGCGCCTCGACCGACTGCAGTTGCACGGTCAAGCGGGACACGTCGGCGTTGGCCGGGAACAGGCCTTCCTGATAATAGGCTTCGAAGCCGAACGCGAACTTCTGCGGCAGCGTCATGTTCAGTTGTTTGGCCTGCGCTAACATTTTACGGATGGTCGTATGCACATAATGGTTGAAGTCCACCGGCTGCATCGCTTGCGGCTCGATCTGCCCCCGGCGCAACTGGTCGGCGAGCTGCTGTTGATAGCTTTCCAGCAGGGCGAGGTTGCTCTGCACCAGCAGCACGTTGGACTCGGAAGGATAGGGATTCCGGCGATGCAGTTGTAGCAGGCGGTCATGTGCTTCGGCGAGGGTTGTGTTGACGCGGCGGAAGCCGCTGATCTGCCAGAACAGAAAGACGGCGGCGGCCAGCAGCAGAAGGATGGCCCCGCCGCCGCCAAGGAACAACCAGAGGTTCTTTTTAATGAAATCCATCATGATCTCAACGCCTGCTTCAACTCGATGCGTATTCTGAATTCCTGCTTGTAATGGCCGGCCTCGGGCGCGGGCGCCCATTCCTCCTGGGTCTTGTCCGGCGAAAAGAGCGGCTGCTTTCTCAGCTCGTCGCGAAAATCGCGGATCGGAACGTCATTCTCGCCGAATTTGTCCCGATAGATAAAGCCTTCCACGACCAGGGCGCCCACTTCGTCCGCGGCCGCCGTCGGCGCGAGGGGTTTCAAGGCGGTGAGCGTCATCCCGGCGGGCAGGCAGGCGCGGACCTGGCTCAATACTTTGATCCATTGCGTGCGGCGATCCGCCAGCGCCAGCAGTTTGTCAATCCGGACGGTGACTTCCTTGACGCGCTGTTCGACGGCGCGCAGGCGGTGGTCCACCGCCGACAGCGCCTGCACTTGCCTTTGCACCAGCACCAAGCGCTCGTGATACAACTGGGCCATCTTGCCGAAATAACCGCACCACACCGCGACCGTCATGATGACGCCCAGCAGCGCGATGACCAGCATGGGCTGCTTGCGCCGGAAAGCGGCGGCGGCCAGCACCTTGGGCGGCATGAGGTTCAGTTCGATTGGGCAGGCCATGCAGCGGCGCAACGCCAGGCCCACCACCTGCCCCATCACATGGGCACTGCGCCCGATCTGCTCCGCGGGGATTTGGTTCGCCACGGTCACATTCAGAAAGGGATTCAGATAATCCACATCCACCTTCAGCTTCTCCTTCAGGAAGGTGTCCGTGTAGGGAATGATCGCGGTGCCGCCGGCCAGGAGCAGCAGCGTCGGCTGCTGGCCGGATTGCTGGCTCCGATAGAAATTGATCGAGCGGTTGATTTCCGCATGCATCCGGGTCATGACGCTGCGCACGCTTTTCGAGACCTTGTCCACCACGTCGCTCTGGTGCCCCTCGTAGGCCCCGCCGAACGCCACGAAGGCATGCGCTTTTTTCATTTCCTCCGCGTCGGCGAACGACAGGTTGAACTCCTGTTGAATCTGCTGGGTGATGGCATTGCCCGCCACGGGAATGCTGCGGCAGAAGACGCGGCCCTGCTCGATAAAAATCAAATCGGTCGAACGGGCGCCGATATCCACCACCAGCGCACAGGCCGGCAGTTCATTGTAATTGTACCGCACCGCGTTGTACAGCGCCATCGGGGAGACATCCACCAGGGCTGGTTGCAACCCGGCCTTCTGAAGGCTCTCCAACAGTTGCTCAATGATGTCGGTTTTGATGGCCGCGAGCATCACATCCAGTTCCTGGCCCGCGCTGCCAATGAGCTGGTAATCCCAAACCACCTCCTCGATGGGAAAGGGCACATTCTGCTGCGCTTCGTAGAGGATGATCTGATAGACCTTCTCCCGGTCCGTCGGCGGCAGCTTGACAAAACGGGAAAAGACGGACTGTCCGGCCACGGTCACCAACACGGGCCCCGGTTTGATGCCGGAGCCCAGCAGCATTTCGCGCAGGGTCGAGGTAATGTAGGTATAACGATCCCCTTCGCTTTGCGGATCCAGGTCCAGGGAGCCCACCACGTAACGGATCAGTTCCACCCCACCGGATCGCAACGGAGCGAATTCCGCCAGCTTCAAACCGCTGGCGCCCACATCCAGGGCCAGAATGCTATTGTTTTTAAACATGCGCGCGTCACTCTGCCATCAGGGCTTACCGGCCAACACCGTCGGCGGCAGGTTTCACCTGGTCGAAATCGTCATAAGACAGCAAGTCAAACGGCGTGTCCTGACGCCGGAGCACCAGGCCGTTCTGCGGCGTCAGCGCCTCCCACCAGCGTTTGCTGTCCGGCGGGTTGCTCAGCATGCCCACCAACTGGCCCTGGCGGTTGATCAACACCGCCACGGCTTCCGGTTCGCCATAGCGCGCCAGCGTCCCCGGATGAACATACCATTCGTATTTATGCTTCCCCTTGGGAATGTTCATCAGGGAAACCTCGCCGCGCAACAAGACCTGCCGGGGACCCGGGCCCGCGCTTTTGCTGCGCAGCAGCACGTAACAAATCAGATTCAGGTCATCGGTCCAATCCTGATGCGTATCGAAGTACACCGCGACTTGATACCACTCGCGGACGGCCTTCATCGCCATCGGGGTGACGTTCACCCGGTATTCCGGCGTGCGGACTTTCTGCGCCTCGATTTTTTTCAGCGGCACGCTGGTCTTATAGACCGTCGCGGGCGGGGCCACGGCTTGCGCGCCGGCCCGTTCGCTCGCCACGGCCAACATCATCACACCCGCCATCAGCCCTGCTGCGATGCGCTTCATTCTGGCCTCCTCCGCCACCGCGCTGCTGCCCATGGATCTCGTCGTCCAACAGCGAAGGGTGGACTCTATGCCTTACACCCCATGGTGTCAACACTAGAAAAAACATTCTAGCGCGCAGCCGCCCCGGTTCCGCGCGGGCCCCGGATCAACCCTCCGGGACAAACTGGCCCCCCGCTGCTTTTCCCGGAGGGCCGAGACCTCCGGATCCACCTGGCCGCGAACGGCGCTGCAGCCAGACCGCCAGAATGGCCAGGTCCGCCGGCGTCACCCCGGAAATGCGCGCCGCCTGCCCCAGCGTGGCGGGCCGGATCCAGCCGAGTTTTTCACGCGCCTCGAATCGCAGCGCTTTGATTTCAGCGTGATTGAAATCCGGCGGGATTAATAGTTTCTCGAGTTTTGCGCTTTTGGCGACCTGCTGCAGCTCGCGCTGAATGTAGCCCTCGTATTTAATCCGGATCTCCACTTGCTCAGCCACCCGGGCCGGCAAAGCAGCGCGCCAACCCGGCAGATCCTGGTAGCTGACGCCTGGCCTACGAAGCCACTGCGCCAAGGAAGATCCTTGTGCGAATATGGCATGCAGCCGCTTGATTTCATCTTCCGCCAACTGCATTTCGCTGGACACCGCCACTATTTTTTCTGATGGTATTATTCCTATGTATTTTGCTTGCAACAACATGCGATGTTTGGCGTTGTCCTGGCGCATAATCAGACGGTGCTCGGCACGCGAGGTAAACATGCGATATGGTTCTTGTGTTCCCTTGGTGACCAAGTCGTCAACTAAAACTCCTATGTAAGATTCCAGCCTGCTTAAAACCATCGGCTCTCTATGTTGAACAACTAATGCCGCGTTGACACCGGCCAGAAATCCCTGCCCGGCGGCCTCCTCGTACCCTGTTGTTCCGTTGATCTGCCCGGCAAAATACAGTCCTTCTATTTTCTTTGTCTCCAATGTTGCGCGGAGCTGGGTCGGATCAGCATAATCGTATTCAATGGCATAACCAGGGCGAATGAATACAGCGCTCTCCAGACCTGGTATGGAATGGATCATCTCCAACTGGACTTCAGCAGGCAGGCTGTTGGATGTTCCGTTGGGATAGATATCGGCCGTATTTCGGCCCTCAGGCTCGATAAAAACGTGATGCGCTTTCTGTCCTGGAAATTTAACAATCTTATCCTCGATGGAAGGACAATAACGCGCGCCTGTTCCTTGAATTAGACCGCTATAAAGCGCGCTATTGCAAATTTTTTCTCGTATGATCTGATGTGTCTTTTCAGTTGTATGCGTAAGAAAACAAGGGAGTTGATCATTTCCAGGAGTCCATGGAACCAAAGGATTGTTGGATTGTTCCACGTGGAACATGTCAGTATGATCCATGACATCCGATGAAAAGAACGGCGCCGGCTCCATACCAAGCTGAATGTCCATTCTGCTGTAATCAATGGATTCCTTGTGCAATCGCGGCGGTGTGCCTGTTTTCATGCGTCCAAGGTTGAATCCAAGTTTTCGAAGCGATTGACTTAAGCGGCAGGCGTTCTTCTCTTCGATCCGCCCGCCTTCCATCACTTGTTTTCCAATGAACATCTTCCCGTTGAGAAATGTGCCCGGGGCCAATACCAATGCCTGGCAACCTATTTCCGTTCCATCGTCCAGTTTCAATCCACAGATGATGCCATCATGAACAACAAGATCTATCGCTTCGCCTTGTATTATCTTTAGATTGCTCGTTGTCTCCAAGACACGAATCATTCTGGATGAATAAGCCGCCTTGTCGCATTGTGCACGATTGGCGCGGACGGCCGGGCCTTTTCTTGTATTCAGAACGCGGAATTGGATGCCGGTAAAGTCCGTATTCCTGGCCATTTCACCGCCCAGGGCATCCAGCTCAAACACAATGTGCGACTTGGCCATTCCACCGATGGAAGGGTTGCAGGACATCCTGGCAATGGCCTCACGATCCATGGTCAGCATGGCCGTGCTGGCTTTCATCCTGGCCGAAGCCAGGGCCGCCTCGCACCCGGCATGGCCGGCGCCGACGACGATGACGTCGAAATCTTTCATTTGCCAATACAGAAGTTTGAGAAAATATTTTCCAGCAAACTATCGTTGTATTCCCTGCCGGTTACCAACCCCATCATCTCGGCGGCCGCGCGCAGATGCCCAGCCACCAGAACAAAAGATTCTTCCAGCTCTTGTTCAAGGAGCGCCTGCGCCTGTTCCATCTCTTCCAATGTCGTTACAAGAATCTTCCTGTGACGTTCCGATATTACGATCCTCTGGCCATGTCCTGACATGAACTTATGTTCAATAATATTCTTAATAATATTTATAAGTTCATCTATGCCAACATTATGTATAAGTGACGTTTCGCAATAGTCTTTTTTAATAGTCGTCGAATGGTCAAATTTTATTCCCAAGTCTGTCTTGTTTCCAACAATGATGCAGTTTTCGTCCGATAAATCATTCAGATTGCCCACGTCGTCCGGATGCAGTGGTTGTGAGGCATCTACGACGTAAAGGTATAAATCGGCCTTTTCCATCTGTCGGCGGGTTCTGCGGATCCCCTCGCGTTCAATGGAGCATTGCGGATCTCGTAACCCGGCGGTATCTACCAGAACCAATGGAATGCCATTCAGGATGAAACTTTCTTCGATAGTATCACGCGTTGTGCCAGGAACTTCGGAAACAATGGACCGGTTGCGCCCTAAAAGCGTGTTCATTAACGTTGATTTACCGACATTGGTTCGTCCGGCAATCACCACCTGCAATCCGTCTCGAAGACAATGCCCCTCGTTCCACGTGGCGATCAAAGTCCGCAAGTCTCCCAGGCTCCCTTCGATTCTCCGCCGCACATCGGCGATGACCGGCTGCGGAAGTTCGTCATCCGGAAAATCCAGCGTCGCCTCCATATCGGCCGCCAACCCGATCACGGCGTCGTAGATGGCGTTGAACCGTGCGCTTAAGCGTCCTTCCAATTGTTCCACGGCGGCCTGGGCCGCGCGCTCGGAGCGCGCGCGGATCAAATCGTTCACCGCTTCCGCTTGCACCAGGTCCAGCCGGCCGTGGAGAAAAGCCCGGCAGGTGAATTCGCCCGGGTTGGCGGGCCGGGCGCCGGCCTCCAGGACGCAGCGGAGCACGCGCCGGGAAGTCGGCAGTCCGCCGTGGCATTGAATTTCCACCACGTCCTCCCGCGTATAACTGCGCGGCGCCCGCATGATCAACAGCAAGGCCTCGTCAACGAATTCATCCCCGGCCATGACGCGGCCCACGACCAGGGTGTGGGTGGGCCGTTGCGACGGCTTGAGGCCGTCACAACGAAATACCGCATCGGCCACGGCCAGGCTGTCCGGTCCGGAAATCCGGATGACGGCCACGCCCGCGGCGCCCGGCGCCGTGGCCAGCGCCGCGATGGTATCGTTGTCATGCCAACGGTTCATGTGTGCGGCGATTATACTCATCCGCGCCGATCCTGCCAGAGGCATCCGAAGCGAAAAATTTCCGGCAGGATGTGCTGCTGGTGGTCGGTGGCGTCCGCGGCGATACCGAGGTCAGCCGGGCGTACGGCATATCGCAGGCGCGGGTATCCCAGATCAATCGGCAGTTTGGTCAACAGATCAGGCTGAACGGGCAGTCATTTTCGGTGGTGTAGGTAGGGGCGCAGCCCACGATGTTTGCCATGGATGTGTACGCAGTGGCCGCGCGACAGGCTTGCATAAACCAGATCCTTTTATTGCATTATCCAATTCCCATCAGAATCGTAATTCAGGCAACCCGGATACCCATGTTCACGCCAGATGAAGTCAAAAACAGGGCGCAGTGTTCGAGCGATCTCTTGGGCATGTTGTGTATCGGCGGGGATCACTACTGGTGGTGCTTGAATGGCGTTGCCCTCAAAAACCCGGCCGCGTTCGCGCCAGTCAGCTCGAACAAGCAACCATGATTTATTAAGATTCACCAAGGCCAGTGCAATGTGCCAAGGCCCTGATATGTTCATCGCACGATACAGTTTTATCCATTCTTGTATAGCAGACAGGATATTCCGCTCGTAGGAAATGCTGGGGATGATGAGGACATCAGAGGATAAACTACCGCGGTCAAAATTGGAATCATCCATAGTAATCGCTTGATGACTAGCTGCGCGGATGACTGCGTCGGAACGAAACTCTGTTACCGAAGTGATTTCTTCGTTCCAAATAGACCATGTGGCCAAGCAGATGGCAGACCGCTCAGGATTCCCCCCTGAGGCATAGAGCGTTCGAAGACCGCTCCAAATGATACCTTCCTTGGTATGGATGTCGAACCCGGCAGGAAGTGCCTGGGCTGGTATAACGACCAGAACGACCATGCCCTGTTTAAGCGGCATCTTCCAAAACGTGCCTTTAATCACTTCACCTGCGAGCTTGGTACGTTCCTTGATCGCCCTTGTGGAGGGCAAGCCTTGCTCTGTCAGTTCTTTTTGTGACCGCTGATCCAGTTCTGCAATTCGCCTTGCCATATCGTCGATACTGCTCAGTGAGCCGCTGAAGCTGGTGAGCGTGTCCTGAAGAGCTGTCAGACGGACATCAACGGACGTTGTTTTCGGAGGATGCGGGTTCTTTGCAATTGAAACCAGGGCTGGAGCCAGAACTTCAATCAGTTTATTACCCACAGCTTCGACGATATTGGGAGGATCATCAGGTTTAAGGTGGAAGGTAATCGGCCAACGCCGATGGCGAAGATCGAATGGTAAATGTTCTGGAGACGCATAATATTCGTTAAGCACAAGGATAACACGCTCGCTCCCCAGCTCCGCAAACGCGTACCCGAGTTCGACCATCACGTTCGCGTTAGGTAATGGTTCCCTTTGCTGCTCGCGATTTTCCCATGCCGCTACCATGGTCACATCGGCCAGAAATGCATCGGCTTTGGAGATTTTATTGAAAATCGTATTGGCGATCTCGGGTGTCCCTGGCACACCCTTAGTGTCATGGTCCAAGCGTGGCGCGATATCGAGTTCAAATTGATGCCTTAACAGTTTCAAGGCCGCCATCGCGCAATCCCGAACAAAGTATCGGCCAGCAGTTTCGGGGGCATCATTTTGCCAGGCATAGAAGAGGGTGAATGGTTTGTCGCTCATCGGCAAATTTCCTTTGTATGCATCAGGGGTGCGCGTCTCTATCTGTTTGTAACGCGTTATGCCTATACTGAATGCCCAAGATAGCCCTGAATGCGAAAGGCATCTTAGGTGCCCCCATACGTCAACCCAAATACGGTGCTGGTGAGCCAGGCCCGGAACGACTCGTTATCCACGAACTGCTTGAACAGCTCCGTGTCGTCCTTGAGCACAGCGTTCATCACGCGGGCCAGCGCCTTGTCGTGCTCGATGCGCGCATTCTGCCGGTCCGAATTCTTCTGGGCGTTCTGGTAGGCGGTGTCCGCCGCAACCCGCGCCGGGATGTCCTGCGTGATGAGGCGCCGGATGCGATCCTCATCGCCCCACTGGATGTTGCCGAACTGGTCGTTGAAGCTCTTGAGGATGTTCGATAGCCGGTCGAGCTCGGGTTCCGGCTTGTGGCCGCCGCCCTCGGTCGGTACGGGTCCGATCTGAGCATCCTCATCCGGCAATTGGAGCTTCTTCGCCGCCTGCTTCTCGACGCGGTAACTGTCCATGTCGATCGCTTCGAGGATGCCCTTCGCCAGGTCCTCCTCCACCGGCGCCGGCAGCTTGGGCACCAGGAAATTCAGGAATATGGACAGCTTCTCCCACACGGCGTGGGTGTACGGCAGGATCGAGGCCAGGAACCCGTACGTGCGCGTAAACGCCTTGGCCTTGCCCTTGAAGTCCACCTGGCCGTCTTCGCCCAACTGCGACTTGTACGCGGCTACGCAGGCGTCGAGGATCGGGTCGAGCTTATCACGGTCCGCGCCGCCGAGGTAGAGCGTGACGAACTGCTCGATCTGGCTGGGCGCGTACACCTGGTAGCCGTCCAGCGCGCCTTGCAGGTCATGCAGCTTGTTGGGGTCGGTTTCCTCGCTCAGGATCGTCGTGCGGTAGTAGTCCGCGAAGGCTTCCTGGATCGTGTCGGTGTCATTCATGAAGTCCAACACGAACACGTCATGCTTCTGCGGATGGGCGCGGTTCAGCCGCGACAGCGTCTGCACCGCCTTGATGCCGGACAGGATTTTGTCCACGTACATCGTGTGCAGCAGCGGCTGGTCGTAGCCCGTCTGGAATTTGTCGGCGCACACCAAAAACCGGTAGGGGTCCTGCTCGATCTGGTCGGCGATCTGGCTGGACGGGAAGCCGTTCAGGGACGCCTCGGTGACCTTTGCGCCGCCCCAGTCAAATTCGCCGGAAAAGGCGACGATGGCCCGGTACGGGCTCTTGCGCTCGGTCAGGTAATCGCGGATGGCGTGGAAATATTGGACGGCCCTCTCAATGCCGCTGGTCACCACCATGGCCCGCGCTTCCCCGCCGATCTTCTTGAGCGCCAGCACCTGCTCGTGGAAGTGGTCCACCATGATCTCCGCCTTGAGCCGGATGGCGTGCTCGTGGCTTTCCACGTAGCGGCGCAGCTTCTTCCGGGCGCGCTTGGTGTCGAACTCCGGGTCGCCCTCGATCTTCTTGACCAGCCGGTAGTAGCTGTTGACCGGCGTGTAATACTTGAGCACGTCGAGGATGAAGCCCTCCTCGATCGCCTGCTTCATGGTGTAGGCGTGGAAGGGCCGGTGGCGCACCTTGCCGGCGGCATCGGGCGGCAGGGGTTCGCCGAAGATCTCCAGCGTCTTGTTCTTGGGGGTGGCGGTGAACGCGAAGTAGCTGGCGTTGGGCAGGAGCTTGCGGGATTCCATCAGACGGTTGATCGTGTCCTCGACGGACTCCTCCTCGGCCTCCGCCCCCGCCTCCGAAAGCGCCATGCTGATCGCGGCCGACGTGCGCCCGCCCTGACTAGAGTGCGCCTCGTCAATGATGATGGCGAACTTGCGCCCGCGCTGTTCATCTCCGATCTCCTTCAGGACGAAGGGGAACGTCTGCACCGTCGTGATGATGATCTTCTTGCCGGCCTGCAGGAACGCGCTCAACTGGCCGGTCTTGCTACCCGAGGCCCCGGTGACGGCGCCCACGGTCGCACCCACCTGCGCGAACTGCTTGATCGTCTCCCGGATCTGTTCATCGAGGATGCGCCGGTCGGTGACCACGACGATGGAGTCGAATACTACGGCGTCGCTCTTCTTGAGGCCGATGAGCTGGTGGGCCAGCCAGGCGATGGAGTTGGACTTGCCGCTGCCCGCCGAATGCTGGATCAGATAGCGCCGGCCCGCACCGTTCCGAAGGTTGTCGGCGAGGAGCTTCCGCACCACATCAAGCTGGTGGTATCGGGGGAAGATCTGCACGCGCTTCTTGCGGCCGGTCTTCTCGTCCTTGGTCCCGACCACCTGTGCATAGTTCTCCAGGATTTCGGTCAGTCCCTCACGGGTGAGAATGCGCTTCCAGAGGTAGTCGGTCTTGAGGCCGTCAGGATTGGGTGGATTGCCTGCGCCGTCGTTCCATCCCTGGTTGAAGGGCAGGAACCAGGAGGTTTTACCCTTTAGCTGCGTGCACATCCTCACTTCATGGTCGTCCACAGCGAAGTGTACCACACAGCGGCCAAACTCAAAGAGCCTCTCGCGCGAATCGCGGTCTCGCTTATACTGCTGGATAGCATCTTCTACTGTCTGTTTGGTGAGGCTGTTTTTGAGCTCGAAGGTGGCTACCGGCAGGCCATTAATGAAGAGGCCCAGATCAAGTGAGAGCTGCGTCTCGTCGCGGCTGTAGCGGAGCTGACGGGTGACACTGAAGCGGTTCTTCTTATATCGTTCGATGGCTGCCGGGTTGTCCGGCGAGGGTGTGCCATAAAAAAGGTCAAGGTGATGAGGCCCGTGCTTCACACCGTGGCGAAGTACATCAATCGTGCCGCGCTTTGCGATCTCACCCTGTAGGCGGGCCAGGAACTTGCGGCGTGTGGGGCTATCCTGATCGAGGTCGAGGGCTTCTGCTGCTTCCGGCTGCGTGGCATGGAGGGAGGTCTTGAGCTGGGTCAGATCGACACAATACTCGCGGTCGTAGTCATACGCCTGGCCGCCAATCCAGACACTGCCACCGTCGGCCGGTGTCGGCATGGGTGCCTGACCTGGTTGCCCCGGTTCGCACGGATGGCCCGTTAAGGCCGTACAGATGAGACGTTCAATACCGCGTTCGCTGGTGTCTGTCTTCATGTCCTGGCCTCCTCGAAAGTGAGTGGCTGTTCGATTGACCGAATAAGTGGAATGAATGGTTGACCATTCACCACCCACCGCTGGCCCCACACATCAGAGGGGAACAGAGATTCACTATGTGTCTTCACAAGTTGCTCCCATTCCAAAGAGTCAGCGAATGGCTTTCCCTTGTCTTCCATCTCCTTGGCCTTCACAAAGCCGAGATAGACCAGTGCAATGGGAATTCCCGATTCGGTCAGCTTCCAGGCCCAAGCGAAGCGATTCGACATCTGGTAGTGGGAATCCCTGGAAATGAACCACCGCAACGATGTCGCTTTCTCAAGGCCCTCGCATGCGTTAGAGATGGCCTTTCCGATCGTCTCGTGGCTCGCCTTTCTGTCTTTTGAACTGTTGAATGCCAGCTTTCTGCCATTGACTTCCTTATTGA
>JAPLSZ010000308.1 GCA_026398385.1 Kiritimatiellota bacterium
CGGATTCCGATCGCGCGGGCCGTTTTCCAATTTCCGGAAAATGCCCGGTCGCGGCCCGCCCGCTCGCCGCTGGCGCACGCGCTCGGCGACGGCGAGGATTTCGAATTGCTGTTCACCGTGCCGGCGCGCCGCGCCGCCGCCTTCGAAGCCGCCTGGCGGCGAAAATTCCGGCGGCCCGCCATTGACATCGGCGCGATCACCCGCCCCGCCGGCCGGATCGTCCTGGTGGACGCCCGCGGCCGCCGCGCGCCGTTGCGCGGCGCGGGTTTTGAGCATTTCGTTTGAACATGAAAATTAAAGTTGCACGCCAGGCGGTGCTGTGCTAGGTTCTCGGCAACACAACGGAGGCTACATGAAGAAATTCATCGCAGGCTTGATGGTGGCGGTGGTGCTGGGCGGCGCGACGCTCCCGGCCATGGCCATCAATGATCAGCGCGGCGGCGTGATGGGCTTCATCGCCGGGTGCTGCTTCGGCATCCGCGCGGGCGCGGCCTATAACGATGGCAAGGACATCCACTGGCGCGAGTGGTGCGGACTCATCCCTTACGTCGGCATCGTCTTTTCCATTTGGAACGGCATCGACGGCGCCAGCGGCCTGCAAACCAAGGATTACGCCCAGAAGTACGGGGCGACATACTATTAATCGGAGACATCATGAAAAAACTCATAGCTAGTCTGATGGTGGCGGTGGTATTGGGCGGCGCAACGCTGCCGGCCTTGGCCGTCAACGAGCAGCGCGGCGGCGTGATGGGCTTTATCGCCGGATGCTGTTTCGGCCTCCGTTCGGGCGCGTCCTACAATGACGGCAAAGATGTCCACTGGCGCGAGTGGGTGATGCTGGTGCCCCTGGCCAACATTGTCTTCGCCGTGTGGAACGGCATTGACGGCGCCAACGGCATGCAAACCAAGGATTACGCCCAGAAGTACGGCGCCAACTATTATTAGTCGTCCCGTCCGTTACCGCAAAGAGGATTCCGGCTGCGGCTGGAATCCTTTTTGCTTTATGCCCGCGGGGCCGACCCGCTATGCTGCCTGCGCCATGCGGCGAATCGTGGTCCATTGCCTGCTGCTGTGCGCCGGCGCGCTGTCCGCCGGCGCGCAGTTGGAACTGGCCGCCGGCCTCTGCGCCGAGGGCCAGTGGCGCGCCGGACGCCGCGAAGCACAGCGGGTCCTGACCGCTGATCCGCAGCAACCCCTCGCCCGCCTGCTCACGGCCACCGCCGGCTTGCGGCTTGGTCAGCAAGATCCCGCGCTGCTGGCCGCGCTGCAGCAACTCGCCGACGGCGCCGCGCCGGTGGAGATCAGCGCCCGCGCCGCCTACGAACTCGGCCGCGTCCGCTGGCGGCAAGGCGACGCCACCAACGCCTGCGTCCTGTTGCAGCGGGCCTTCCGCACCACCCAGGCGACGGATCTGTTCCTGCGCAGCGGCTGCGCGCTGCGGCTGCTCGCGGACGACTTTCCGGAACTGGGCGAGCGTGATCCCGCCCTGCTCCAAGCCTTGCAGACCTGCGCCCCGCTCTGGACGCCGGAAATCCGGCGCGAGTGCCGGCCCGTCGCAGCGCCTGCTAAAACCCGGATCACCGCCACGCCAGCGGCGTGGATCGTCGCGCTCTATCGCCGCCAAATCCGGCCGGCGCTCGGCAGCCGCTGCGCGCTCACGCCCAGTTGTTCCGAATATTTTCTGGAAGCCGGCCGGCAGCACGGGCTGCTGGCGTTCCCCCTCGCCGCCGACCGCCTGATCCGCGAGCCGTCCGTGGTGCAGGCGCAGGAACATCCGGTCCAGACCGGCGCGCAAACGCGATATGCCGATCCACTGGCCGAGCATGACGGCTGGCTGAAAGGGGCGAAGAAATGACGCGAAAGTTAGCCGCGAATAGCGCCGGGTTGAGAAATTCTGGAGTGCTGCTGCTGTTTGCACTAGGTCTGCCAGCGTGGGCCGCCAACCCGCCGGCGGCGGATTTGAAGCTGGCGGCGGAGCTCGCGGAGCACGGCGACCCGGCGGGCGCGGCGGTGGAGTTCCGGCGGTTGGCGCTGGGCGCGGACGGCGCCCGCGCGCGCGCGGCGTTTTATTGGGCGTCCGCCTTCGCCTACACGCAAACCGGCCAGGCCGAGCTTTCGGATAAAATGCTCGACCGCGCCGAGGACGCCGACCCGGCCCTGGGCCCGCCCGCGCTCCTGCTCCGGGCGGAGAACGCGGCGCGGCTGGCGAAATGGAGCGAAGCCGGCTTCTATGAGCAAGCCGTGCTCGACGGCGCCGTCACCGGCGACGCGCGGCGGCTGGCGGCGCGCCGGCTGGCCGCCGCGCATTTGC
Source organism: Kiritimatiellota bacterium (assembly GCA_026398385.1). Classification (GTDB taxonomy): domain Bacteria; phylum Verrucomicrobiota; class Kiritimatiellia; order CAIQIC01; family CAIQIC01; genus CAIQIC01. The sequence goes on from JAPLSZ010000308.1 coordinate 2,312, forward strand.
GCCGGCACGATCTGCCGGCCGCTCGCACCGCCCTGGAAAAGGCCGGCGCGGACACGCCGGCCAGCCAGGCGCTGGATCAATATGCCCGCGGACGCGACAAATCGCCCCGGCTGGGCGGCTGGCTGGGCGTGGTGCCCGGCTTGGGCTATTTCTATGCCGGCGAGCCGGCCAATGGGCTGCGGTCCCTCCTGCTGAACGGCCTGTTTATCTTTGGCCTGGTGAACACCGCGCAGCACGACGAATGGGGCGCCTTTGCGGTCATTGGTTTTTTCGAGATCACCTGGTACACCGGCAGCATCTATGGCGGAGTGGACGCCAGCCACCGCTACAACCGGAGTCGGTTGGACGCCTGCCTGGGCAGCCTGTCCGGCTCGTTCGCCCCCGACTTCAAACAATTGCCGGCCATCTCGCTGCGCTATCAGTTCTAGCATCCACTCCTGTGCAAAATAATTAGGAGAATACCATGAAGCGTTTAATATTGTTTGCTTGTGTTGTTTTACTATCAATCATTCTAATTAATACTACGGCAAGTGCTGATGGTCCTGTGGATACGAATACGTCTAAAAGAACTTTCACCGGCTCGGATATCAGCGTCGCGCTCGCTTACCAGCAGGCGAGCGCCGTCTTGGAAGCGGAAGTGCTTGTTCAGGGATCCATGGATTTGGGTGCGCCTGGAGAAGTTGATTATGATGGTATGAGAATCAAGGTAATCCGGAATTTCAAGGGCGAGCTTGGCGGCGAAATACCCGTATATATTTCGATCAAAGCATTGCCCGGCTTATCCGAGAGCATGCCGCAGAAGGGCGATAAGGTCTTGGTCTTTTTGGGAGGGGATGGGTTTGCAACCAATCAAGTTCATAAGCTGCTGCCGTCCACGGAGGCCAATCAGGTTGCCATCCGGAATATGAAAGATCGGAAAAATAAGAAGCCCCATAAGACGAATTATGCCGCGCCGTGAAGAGTCTCCGGAATCTCAGCGGCTTCTTATCGATAAAGCTTTGCTTGGATGGTCTGCTGCGATTCGGGTGCTTGCTGCGAACAGCGGCGTATATTATTAAAGACGATCGGTTGGCTAACAAGGAAAATCCCAACCGCTCCCTTGACTCCCGAACCCTGAATCCTGCCACTCACTTGTAGATTTCGTCGAAACTTCCCACGAATTCCACCTTCTGGAAGAACGGGCCATGATCGAAGAACTTGGGGGGGATCGCCTGATTGACCGCCAGATTGTTCACGCGGGTCGTCTCGCGGCTCTCCACGCCGCCCAGGTTGAAAACGCCCTTGTGCAGGCACGGAATCCACGCGCCCGGCGCCACCTCCTGGAAGGCGCTATAGTCGTACTGCGCCGTTTTCTGCCGCTGATCCGCCTGGGCAAAGAACTCCACGCGGGCCAGACGGTTGCTGGCATCCAGCGACAGCACCACAAATGTTTTGGGCGCCGCGTAGCCGCGCCGGACGGGGAACTCCGCCGTGGCCGGCAGGTTTGTCTCGGCGATGCCGCGCAGCCGGAGCAGATGCTCCATCGCCGTGCCGGGAACCTTGCGCAGGGAAAGGAGCATGTCCGTGTCGAGTTCGGCAATGGGCCGCGAGAACCCCTTGCGGTCGCCCTCGGCATAACTGAAGAAGTTGGTGCCGTCCGCCACGATGCGCCGGGGCAGCGGGGCCGAGTTGTCCACGTGCAGCCGGTCCGGCCGCTGGAAATAGACCCGGCTGAGCCAGCGCAGCTTCTGCGTGGAAGTTTCCATGTCACGGCGGATTTCGCAGCTCACGCTCCGGACGCGTTCGTAGCCGGCGAGCAACTGCTCCGCGGCGGTTTCCGCCCGCAGCGTCCCGGCGCCCGCCACGGTCAACAGCAACCCAACCATGATCATCTTCATCATCCGTTCGCTTTCCGGCACATGTCCTTTTGCTCCCGCGACATTTCCACGGCCACGCTGCGCGCAAAGCGCAACGCGCCGGGCTTGTCCACCGTCACCGTGACGCGGCGCACGCGCGCGTCCGCCAGCGCCAGGGCGGCCACCCGGTCCGCCAGCGTCTCAATCAACTGGAACGCGCTGCCCTCGACCAGCGCGATGATCTGTTTCTTAATCCCCTTGTAATCCACCGCGTCTTCGATCCGGTCGCTGGCCGCCGCCGGCGCGAGGTCGGTTTCCAGCACCACATTGATGACCACGTCCTGCCGTTCGCGGCGCTCCTCGGGATAGATGCCGATGAGGCACCGCAGCTTCAAATCGCGGATGTAGATGTGGTCCCGGTTCACAACAAATGCTGGCCCCCGTCCACGTAAACAATCTGACCGGTGACGGCGTCCTGCTGGAGCAGCCCCACCACGGCCGCCGCGACGTCGGCCGTGGTGCAGGGCCGCTGCAGCGGCGCCGGGCCGGCCGCGTCGCGCAGGTACGTGGCGCCGCGCCCCGGCGGCGGCAGGATGGCGCCGGGGGCCACGCCGTAGCGCGGTCAGCGCCGCCAGCGCCTTTTTGGTCAGCAGATACGGCACACAACTGGTGTCGCGGCCGGCGATGCGCCGGTCGAGCAGGTTCACGATCCGCCCGGCGCCGCATCGCTCGACATACGCGCGCATCAGCAGCAGCGGCGCGAACAGGTTGGGCCAGAACTCCGCCAGCAGTTTCTCCCCCGTCGTAAAGCGCAGGCTGTCCTTATGAAATACCGCGGCGTTGTTGACCAAAATCTCGAACCGGCCCGCCGCCTTCACGGCGTCGCTGATCAGCCCGACGCACGCGTCCTCGGACCGCAAGTCCGCCTTGACCAGCCAGGCCCGCACGCCGCTTTTCCGCAAGCGGGTCCGCAGCGCCTCGGCCGGGCCGCGGGACTGCCGGTAGTGAATGACGACGTTGACGCCCGACGCCGCGAGCGCCTCGCAGATGGCCCGGCCGAGGCGCACCGCGCCGCCGGTCACCAGCGCCGTTTTGCCGAGCAACTCCATGCGCGCATCCTACTCCGCCCTGCATAGCAGGGCAAGCGCGCACAATGCCGGACCGATAGCCTAAAGCCTTAGCCCTCTGCAGATTTGGCATCCTTCTGGCATGTCGTCTGCGTCCTTCTTTGGGCTCTTCCGGGGTTCCAGCCCCGCGCCCGAAAAAGCGGGGCGTTCGCGTCCATATCACCGCCGCTTCGCCGTCGCGCCGAGCGGCGGTCGCGTACCGGCGTTGGCTTCCCGACCAGGCAACCGCGGCACTTCCCGCCCGCCCCGATTTGATATTCGCCCATGGGACCTTATACTGCGGGTAACCGGACAAGCCGAAAGGCCGGGAGCGCTCTGAAAAAATTAGCCCATGGTTGTACGTTATCGCCCGTTAAACCGCCGCCAGACCTGCGGCGGCTGCGCTTCCATTACGACAAGGCCTTGGTGCTGGCCCTGGCGCTGAATCTGCTGCCGCTGCGGCGCGCCGCGGGCGGCGAGGACCGGCTGGATTTCAAGACGCTGATCTACAAAGAAGACGGCGACCGGATGCAGATCATCGCGCCGACGGCCACGCTGGAAAAAGAACTCACGCCGACGCTGACGATCAGGATTGAAGGCATTTATAATTCCATCTCCGGCGCCTCGCCGACCGGCGCTCCGCCGGCTGGCGCCGCGCCGGGGGCGGCGCCCAGCGCGCCGACATCCAGGGGCGGGGGCGCCGGCACGGCTCCACAGAACACCTCGTCGCCGGTCTACGCTCCGCCACCGCCACCACCGCAAGTCATTCCGACGCCCACGGAGAACGGCGGGAGCGAACGCGAGGCGGATGGTTTCTTGAAGCAGTTGGTCCGTGGCGTCAGCGGCATTCGGCCCCTGACCCAACGTTTCAACATCTTGTCCGGCGCGACGACGGCTCCACCGGCGCCGGCACCGGCACCTGCTCCTCCCTCCTCGCCCTCGTCTCCGTCCGCTCCTTCCGCGCCCGGGTCTAGTGCGTCTTCGTCGTCCTCCCGGTCATCGTCGCCCGCCGCCCCGTCGGCCGCGGCGCCGGGCACGGCCAAGGCGGGCAGCGCTCCCGCGCCCAGCAGCCAGCCGCCCAGCGCGCCCAAGGTGCCCACCGCCAGGGCCAACGACCAGCGGTACGGGTTGAATGTCGAGCTGATCAAGAACTGGGGCCGGCATACGGCCGCGGCGCAGGTCTCGTACAGCGAAGAGTCCGATTATTGGTCGCGCGGCCTCGCGCTGCGGGACGCGATTGATTTCAATCAGAAGAACACCACGCTGCTGGTGGGCGTCGGGGCCAACAGC
>JAPLSZ010000124.1 GCA_026398385.1 Kiritimatiellota bacterium
AACCACGAGCACAACCCGCCCGACGGCAGCAACTGGGAACTGCTCTGCGTGTACTGCCACGACCACGAACACGAGAAAATGTTTCTCGGACAATATTACGACGGCGCGCGGTCCGACGACGCGCCGCCGCCCCCGGCCACCTTCCAGCCCTTCGCCGGGCTGGATGACCTGCTGAAGCCCGAGGACGACAAGAACCCGGCTGGCAAATAGCGGCTGCGTAAACAACCCGTGCGGACAGCGAAGTCCGGCAGATTCTTTTGCCACGGATCGGAATTTGGGCCGCTTTGTGGGCGGGGCTTCCAGCCCCGCGCCAACCACCGAAGCCTAACGCGGGGTTGGAAGCCCCGTCCACGAAGCCCCCCCCCGCCACCTTCCAGCCCTTCGCCGGACTGGACGCGCTGCGCTTTGCCAGCCTTGGAAAACGCGGCGCGCTCTGCTAGCGTGCGTTCATGGATGTACAAACGTATCTGGCGGTGCTGCGCGCCGAGATCGAGGTGGCGCTAGAGGCGCATCTGCCGCCGGCCGCGGAACGGCCCGCGCGGTTGCACGCGGCCATGCGCTACAGCGTCGAAAGCGGCGGCAAGCGGCTGCGCCCCGTGCTGTGCCTGGCCAGCGCCGAAGCGGTCGGCGGCCCGCGTGACGCAGCCCTGCTGCCGGCGGTTGCGCTGGAGTATCTGCACACCTACACGCTGATCCACGACGACCTGCCCGCGATGGACAACGACGACCTGCGGCGCGGCCGGCCCACGCTGCACAAGGTCTATGGGGAGGCCAACGCCATCCTGGCCGGCAATGCGTTGTTGACCCTGGCCTTTGAACTGCTGGCGCGCGTCGCCGCGCCGCCGCCCTACCCGCCCAGCCAACTCGTCCTGGAACTCGCCGAGGCCGCCGGCAGCCGCGGCGTCGCCGGCGGGCAGTTCGAGGATCTGGCCGCCGAGAGCTGCGTCCCCGAGGCCGAGCGGCTGGCTTTCATCCACACCCACAAGACCGGACAGCTCATCCGCGCCGCCTGCCGCCTGGGCGCGATCGCCGCCGGGGCGGACGCCGCGCAGCTCGCCAGTCTGACGACGTATGGGGAGCACATCGGGTTGGCCTTTCAGATCGCCGACGACGTGCTCAACGTCACCTCGTCGCCGGCGGAACTCGGCAAGGCCGTCGGCAGCGACGCCGCGCGGAAGAAAATGACCTATGTCGCGCTCTACGGTCTGGAGGCCTCCCGGGCCAAGGCCCGCGCGCTGCTGACCGCGGCGCAAGCCGCCTTGACGGAACTCGGCCCGCGCGCCAAACCGTTGCGCGGTCTCGCCGAATACATCGTGGCGCGAAATTCGTAAGGGTATCGGGGCCGTCAGTCACCTTGCGCCGGGTCGGAGACCCGGCCTACAATCCCCACACCGGACACCACCCGTTTTCCGCCGGGTCGGAGACCCGGCCTACTCATGAGGCGGGTCCGCGCTTGAGTCCCACCCCACGCCATGGCACAGTGCGGACATGCGCATTTTGCTGAGCAACGACGACGGCATCTACGCGGCGGGACTGCAGGCGTTGTATGACGCGGTGCAGGCCCTGGGCGAAGTCACGGTGGTCGCGCCCTCCGGCGAGCAGAGCGCGGTAGGACATGCCATCACGCTGTCGGACCCGATCAAGGCCCGGCCCATCCAGCGCGACGGCCCGTTCTCCGGCTACGCGGTGGGCGGCACGCCGGCGGACTGCGTCAAGCTCGCGGTCTGCGCCCTGCTGCCGCAGAAGCCGGACTTGATCATCAGCGGCATCAACCTCGGGCCCAATACCGGCATCAGCGTGATTTATTCCGGCACCGTGTCGGCCGCCACGGAAGGCACGGTGCTGGGCATCCCCAGCATGGCCATCTCGCTGGCCTCCTACCAAAAGCCGCGCTGGGATGTCGCCGCGCGCGTCGCCCGGCAATTGGCGCAGCACATCGCGCGGGCTGGCCTGCCGCCAGACACGCTGCTGAACGTCAACGTACCCAACCTGCCCGCCGACCAGATCAAAGGCTACGCCGTCACGCGCATGGGCCGCTCGCGGTTCGTCGAGAAGTTCGACCGCCGCACCGATCCGCAGGGCAACGTATATTACTGGATGGACGGCGACCTGGAACTGCTCGGCGACGTGACCGACACCGACATCGACGCTGTCAACCACGGGTATATTTCCCTGACGCCGATCTGGTTCGACCTGACCCATCGCGAGGCGCTGCCGGTCTTCCGGCAATGGAAACTGGACTGGCCGACCGACGGATGATCAGGCGGCGGTCACGCCCTGGCCCGACGGATCGGCGGCGGCCGGATCCGCTGCCGGCTGGGCGGCGCCCTCCGGCGCCTGCGGCAGCGTGATGGTGACGACCGTGCCCTTCCCGGAGGGATCAATCCGCACCTGTCCATTGTGATCCACCACGGTGCGCTTGACGATGGGCAAGCCGAGTCCCAGCCCGCGGGCCTTGGTGGTGCAGAAGGGCGAAAAGACGCGATCGGCGATTTCGGACGGTATGCCGGGCCCGTTGTCCGCGAAGGCGATTTCCAACTGCGGATTCGCCGGGGCGCCCGGCGCTCCCGGGACCACGCAGGCGCGGATGACCACCCGGGCGCCGGCGCGCTGCGCCAGCGCCTCGCGCGCGTTGGTCAGCATGAAGACAAAGCTTTCGGTGCGCGCGCGGCGGTCGCCCCAGACGGGCGGCAGATGGGGATCCAGGTGCAGTTCCACGACCAGGTCGTGGCGCTGCGCGGCGGGGAACACCGTCTCGACGCTTTGGTTGAGCGTGCTGCGCAGATCCACGGCCTCGAACTTGAGCTGCGGCGGATGGGCAAATTCGTGGATCTGGGTGATGATGCTGTTCAGGCGGTCCACTTCCCGCGTGACGTTCTGGCTGAACTCGTCGCGGAATTCCGCGTCGTTGTAACGCTCCGGCAGGAGTTGGGCAAAGGTCTTGATGGCCACAAGCGGGTTGCGGATTTCGTGCGACATGCCGGCGGCCAGTTCCGTCCAGAAGACGGCGCGCTCCATCTGTTCCTGCTTTTCCTTGAAGGCCTGCTGGGCCGTCAGATCCTGGATGAGCGCCACGGCGCCGAGGCAGAGCTCACGGTCCGCGAGTTGCAGTCCCTGGACGGCCATGGTGCGCTGGCTGACCGGATCCGTCCACAGGGGCGCGGGGGTGACGGCGGCTTCGCCGAGAAGGCTGCGCCGCACAATGTCCGCGATCCGGCTGCCCAGCTTCTCGACGGGCTGGTGCAGGACCGCCGCGACCGGCAGATCCAGAATGGCCTGGGCGGCGGCGCTGTACCAGCGGACGATGCCCGCGGCGTCCACGGCGACAATGCCCGTGGGCAGCGTCTGGAGCAGGGTCTCGGCGAGCGTCTTCTGGATGGTCAGCTCCTCGTAGAGCAAGGCGTTTTCCAGGGTGGTGGAGACGTGGTCGGCCACGGTGTTGAGCTGCTCTAGGTGGGCCTGTTCGAACGGCAGGCCGGTGGCCCGGTGCCCGACAAACAACCAGCCCAGCAGGCGCTCGCGGGCCTGGAGGGGCACCAGCACTTCCGCGCCCAGGACGTCCAGGGTCTGCCGCAGCAGCAGCCGCGTGGCGGGGTCTTCGATATGCTCCAGGTGGGGGCGAAAAACCATGTGGACATGGCGCTCCAGCCAGCGCACCAGCGCATCCGCGGGCTCGTACGTCAACTCACCGGTGTCCGCGAGGCAGCGGATGCCGGCGCGGAGCCGGAACTGATCGCTGTCGCGGGACCGGCAGAACAAGCCGACGCGGGTGACCAGGACGGCGTCGGCCACGACTTCCGCCAGGCTTTCCAGCAAGGCCTCGACGTTATCCACGTGGCGCGCGGCCGAGGGGAAGCGGCGCGCGGCGAGCGCGCCGGAAGGCTCGCCCGCGGGCGCGGGCCGGGCGGCGGAACCGCGGCGGGCGATGCGCTCCGCCTCGTCGCGCAGCAGGCGGTTTTCCACGCGCAACTGCAGGTACTCCAGCGCGCGGGCCACCACGGCCTGCAGCCGCCGGTGATCCGCCAGCAGACTTTCGACGGCATACACGCCCAGCGCCTCGGCCTCCCGGAGCGGGTCGGAACCCGGCTCGCCGAAGGCGAGCACGACCGTGGGCGGCCAGGTGGCGACGATGCGCGCCAGCAACTCCAGCGTAGACTCGCCGCGGACATCCAGCAGCAGCACGGCGGCGCAATTGCGCTCCAGGATGCTTTCGAGCTGCGCACGCGCACGCCCGGGCCGCACCGCGGCGGCCGGTTGCAGGCTCCGGGCCACGCGCCCGGCCCACTCATCATCTTCGCTATACAGCAGGCATGGGGGCAGCCGATTCATGGGTGCTTTCCGCATTCATAACCATTTCCGACACCAAGGGGAAGAAAATATGGAACGTCGTGCCCTGCGCGACCATGCTTCTTACGTCAATCAGGCCGCCGTGTTCCTCGATAATGCCATGAACGACCGAGAGTCCCAGGCCCGTCCCCTCGCTTTTGGTCGTAAAGAACGGATCAAAGATGCGCGCCACATGTTGCGGCGCGATGCCGCAGCCGGTGTCCGCGATGCTGATGTGAATCTGCTCGCCGGACAGGCCGGCCGGGCTCCCGTTGAGGGCCGGGCCGCCGAGCCGCGTCGCCGTGGTGGCCACGGTCAACTGCCCCCCGCCGCTCATGGACTCGATGGCGTTCAGGAAAAGATTCAGGAAAACCTGGCTGAGCTGATTGCTGTCCGCCAGGATCAGATCGCGCGGCGCGGACAGGAAGCTGATCAGGCTTATGTTTTTCTTGCGCAGTTCCTCGGCAACCAGTTTCAATGAATGATCGAGCACCTGGTGCAGCGCCACGGGGTCCAACTTGGGTTTGGCCGGGCGGGAGAATTCCAGCAATTGGTTGACGATCGAATCGATCCGCTGGATTTCTTGGCCCACCAGCGTGGAAAACGTGTCACGGAAGTCGCGGTCGCCGTAGCGCTCCGGCAGTAATTGGGAAAAGGTCTTTAGGGTCACCAGCGGGTTCTTGATCTCGTGGGCCATGCCGGCCGCCAGGGTGCCGAGGCTGGACAGCCGGTCGGAGCGGCGAACTTGTATTTCCATTTTCTTGAGGTCGGAGATGTCGCTGAACACCAGCAAGGCGCCCAGCGTTTTGCCGGCATGGCCTTTGAACAGCGCGCCCCCGGCGCGGATGGTCACCGTATCCTCCTTGTGCGACAGGACCAACTCGGTATTGCTGAGCGGGGCGTTGCGTTCCAGCAGGGCGGTCAGCGCCCGGGCCAGCGGCGGGGGCAGGGCCTGGCAGGGCTGGTGCAGCACCGCTTCGGCCGGCAACCGGGTCACCCGCTGGGCCTCGCGGTTGAACACGCTCACCAGGCCTGCGGCGTCCACGGCAATCACGCCGCTGACCAGGCGATCAAGCAGGATTTCGTTGTAAATCTTGCCGTCCTGGACCTGGGTATAGAGTCGGGCGTTCTCCAGCGCGACGGCCAGTTGATCGCACAGCAATTGCAGCGCGTCCTGATCAACGGAATTGTAGATGCGCCCGGAGAGCCGCCGCCCCAGCAGCAGAATGGCTTCCAACGCGCCCTTGGTCTTCACGCTTGCGGCCGCGACACACTCCATCTGTTGCAACTGCCGGGCCGCATGTTGCAAGGACGGCGTCGGGGGCAACCGGGCGATATCATCCAGCACCACGGGATCCTGGCGCGTCAGCAGCACCTGCGGGAGCGCATCGTGCGGCTGCCAGGCCGTGAGCGGGGCGGTTTCCGGCGCGGGATACGCCTGGACGAAGCCCCCGCCTCCGGCCAGCAGCAGCACGACCCGGTCGGTGCCGACGAAAGCGGAGACCATCTGCGCGAACCGCTTTAACAGATCGTCGAGCGTGGTCACGGACTGCAGGATGGCGCGGGCGTGCTGCAATGTTTGCGCCGGATCGGTCGGCGCCAGGCTGATGAACAACCGCTGGGCGAACTGCTGCATGCGCCCGTGCATCGGCGCCAGGGAAAAGGTCGTCACCAGGGTGGCCAGCAAATGGGGGAGCAGGGACGCCGCGTCGGTCAACTGCCGGCGCAGCATTTCCGCCACCCCGTAAATCACCAGATACAACGCAATCAGGTAACCGCTCAGCAGCGTATAGGCGGTGATTCGCCGGAGAAAATAGGCCACGCCCAGCAAGCGGCGGGTGGCAATGCCGTACGCGATGATGGAGTTCATCACCAGGATGCTGAGCGGGCCGAACATCTGCGTGCTGGACTGGCCGATGATCAGGGGTATCGCGAGATTAAGGAGCACGCCCACGGGCACCATGGCGCTGACCCCCAAAAGGATGAACTGCAATTCCACCCGTTGGGCGCCCTGGGCCTGACGCAAGTTCTTCCAAAAGGAATAGATGATCATGCCAAACACAACAGGGAAATACAGGGCAAACAGGATGAAGCCAGGCCCATAGATCGCCTCCGGCCAGGCCGGTGCAGGGGCCATGCGCACCGCCTTCATAAAGAACCTGGAAAAACACAGCAAGGCAATGACCACGGCGGCGAGGACGGTTTTAGCGGCCTTCGCCCAAAGCGCCCTGGCCCCACTCTCCGGGTCCATGACGGACAAGCACAGCAAATGGAAGAAAATGGGCGCGAACGCGCTAAAAGACGAAGCCAGCCGGATCAACATTTCCGCAACCCCGGCGCTGGCGGTGCTCGCCACGGAAGCCACCATGAAGCCCCACAGGGACAAGCAGAGCGTGAACAGGAAAAACTGCCGGTTTTGCGCGCGTTGCAGATTGGACCAATACACCCCCAAGCCGATCAGGGCGTTCAGCAGCATCGTAACGAGCAACACGATGGCGGACGGCGGGGGCATGGTTTACGTCACCCTGCGCAGAATCAGCGCTCCGTTTCCGCGGCCAAAGCCATGCGAATTGATCATGGCCGCGCGCACCACCACGTTGCGGGGGCGGCCGGGAACATAATCCAGATCGCATTCCGGATCGGCATGTTCGTAATTGGTCGTGGGCGGAATCAGCGCGCAGCGCAGCGTCAGCGCCGTCGCGATCAGTTGCAGCACGCCGCCCGCGCCCATCGGGCAGCCCGTCGCCCCCTTGATGGAGGTCACCGGAATGCGGTAGGCCTGTGGGCCGAAGACCGTCTTGATCATCGCGGTTTCGGTGCGATCCATCTCCAGGTCGCTGGGCCCATGCGCGCTGATGAAATCGATCGCGGTCGTCCGCATGCCGGCATGGGCCAGCGCCCGCGTCATCGCCGGGGCAAGGCCGCCGCCCTCCGGGGCCGCCGCCGGATCGGCGCACGAGGCATACGCCGCGATCTCGCCGTACGGCGCGGCGCCCCGCGTCCGGGCATGGGCCTCGCTCTCCAGCACCACCAGGCCGGCGCCCTCGGCCATGACTCCGAAGTCCCGTTCGCGATCGAAGGGCCGGCTGGCTTTTTCGGGCTGGTCATTCCGCGTGGAGCACCGGCGGCAGGCCAGCATGTTCTCGATGACGTAATGGGTGATGGCGCCTTCCGCGCCGCCAGCCAGCACCACGTCGGCGCGGCCGTCGCGAATCAAAGCGGCCGCGGTGGCCACGGCGTCCAGGCTGGAGGCGCAACCGTCGGAGACCGTAAGGAGCGTGGGATTCGCGTGGAACAGGTAGCCGATCGCGCTGGTGACCGCGTGGGGTACGCCGTGGACCGCCGTGAACGGCGAGGCCCGGCGTCCAATCAGATCCATCGCACTGGTGCTCACGCCCATGACCACCGGCAACTCCGGCAGACCGGCCAGATAGGCCGGGTCCAGACCGGAGTCGGCGACCGCCATCCGGGCGGCGGCAATTCCCAGTTGCGTAAACCGCCCCATGCGGCGGGCCTTCATCTCGGGCTTCAAATACTTTTCCGGCTGGAAGTTTTTCACTTCGCCGGCGATGCGACACGGCAAATCGCTCGCGTCGAAAAGCGTGATGGGGCCGATGCCGCTGCGGCCGGCCACCAGCGAGTCCCAGAAGGCCTCCCGGCCGATGCCGTTGGCCGCCAGCACGCCCACGCCGGTGACGATCCCGTTGGCGGCCAGCACACCCACGCCGGTGATGACCACGCGATCTTTCTTGTCGGTTCCCGCCATGCTGGCGCTCTCCTGGCTGCCCTGTACAAACCGAACACTGGCCGCGGTCTGTTAACAACTTTCCAGAAACTTCGCCCGCAATGGTTTGCGGCGCGACTCCTACGCCCTAGATTCGTGAACACTAGAGCAAAAGCTTCGCGCCATTGCAAATCGAATTGTCCGCTTGACATCGTACGGCCATTCGTCAAAATGTCTTCAGTTTGGGTTGAGTTCGGCTGATGGTTCCGAGAATGGATGGAAGCGGCGCACCCGCTCAACGGCAGGGGCCGCACAACGCAGCAGCAATAGTAATCATACAGGAGAATCCGATGAAGAAGAACAACAGTTCGTGGTTATCCGGCGGTGTCGTTCCAGTCGTCGCCCTGGGGTTTATGCTGGGCGGTCTGTGGCCGAGCACGGCGCCGGCCGAAGGGTTCCGCAATCCGCCGGCGGGCGCCGCGGCATTGGGCCGCGTGGGCGGGAAAATTGCGCTGGCGGACGATGCCGCCGCCATCGAACACAATCCGGCCAACCTGGTCCATCTGACCAATAGCCAGGTGCAGGTGGGGCTGACGCTGATCCATGCCGAGGCGGAATTTACCTCCGGCCTTTCGGGCTTGACCGACAGAACGGAAGATCCCTGGAAGCTGCTGCCCTCGGTCTTCGCGTCCACGCCGCTGAACGACAAGACCGCGCTGGGCCTTGGAATCACCACGCCGTTCGGCCAGTCCACGGTCTGGAGTCAGACAAGCCAATTATCCGCTCCGTATTTTGCCGAGCTCCAGGTGATCAACATCAACCCGACGCTCGCGGCGAAGCTGACCGACACGATCTCCCTGGGCGTCGGCGCGGACCTCTATGTTTCCGATATTGACCTGCGCCAGAAGCTGTCACCGCTCAGCGTAGTCAAACTGCAGGGCAGCGGCGCCGGCCTCGGCTGCAATGCGGCGCTGGCCTGGCAGGTCGCGGAGCGGCAGCGCCTGGCGCTGACGTACCGCTCGCCGGTCAAGGTGAAGTACGACGGCCATTGCACGGTGGACAACATCCCCGCCGCGCTGCCGCGCACCGACTTTGACACGGAGATCACCTTCCCCGCCATGGTCGCGCTCGGCTACAGCCTGCAGGCCACGGACAAACTCAAGCTCGAGGCGGACGTGGAATGGATTCAATTCAGCAGCTTCGACAACCTGACGCTCGACGCCCACCAAGACAATCCGCTGCTGCATCCGCAGGGCGATCCGACGCCGCCGACCTCGCCGCTCACCGCCCCGCAAGACTGGAAGGATAGTTGGACGTTCGGCGCGGGCGTGGAATATCAGGTGTCGCCGTGCCTCGCCCTGCGGGCCGGCTACATTTATATCCAGAGTCCGATCCGGGACGAGACGCTGGCGCCGACCCTGCCCGACGACAACCGCCATGCCGTCAGCGTGGGCCTGGGCTTCCAGCATGCGCGGCATGCCGTGGACCTGGCCTTCCTGCACAGCTTCTTCCACGACCGTGACATCCGGACGAACCCGGTGCCGCCTTACAACGGCGCGTACGCGATCGCCTCGGAGATCATGACGGCTTCCTACACCTTCACGTATTAATAAGGAGTCGCCATGGCTGCCGAAAGCGCGCGCGAAGCCGTGCTGATCATTGACGACGAGCTCGGCCCGCGCGAGAGCCTGCGGATTCTGCTGAAGAACGACTACCAGGTCCTGTGCGCGGACAACGTGGACACGGGCCTGCAGTTGCTGCGTGCGCACCAGCCGAGCGTGATCGTCATGGATATCCGCATGCCGAAAAAGAACGGCATCCAGGGCTTGAGCGAGATCCGCAAGCTCGATCCGCTGGTCTCCGTCATCATGCTCACCGGCTACGGCGCGCTGGAGACCGCCCAGGAAGCCATTCGCCACGGCGCGAATGACTATTTGAGCAAGCCCTTCGACGCGCGCGAGATCCAGGAGATTGTCAAGCGGCACGCGCAGCGCACGCGTGTGGAACGCCGCCGCCGGCATTCCGAAGAGGAACTCCGGCAGATCAACGAGCAACTCAGCGCCAACCTGGCCTCCAAGGAACGCCTGGCGGCGATCGGCCAAAAATCAGCCGAATTCGTCCACGATTTGCGCAACCCGCTCACCGCCGTGCTGGGCTACGTGGAATTGCTTTCGGAAGACCTCAAGCAGTCCAAGGACAAACTGGCCGAGCGCTGGACCGATACGGCGGAATACCTGGAGATCATCGAGCGCAACGTCACCCGTTGCCGCGAGCTCAGCGAGATGTGGTTAAGCCTGGGCAAGAAAACGTCCGGGCAGATGCGGCCGGTGGTGGTTCAGGAACTGCTGCAGGAGGTGATGGAGAGCGTGGGCCCCATGGCGGACTCCCTGGGCGTCCATGTGGAATGGGCGCGGGACCAGGAGCCCGGCGCGATCGAGGCCGACCGCCTGCAAGTGTTCCGCGCCCTGTGCAATCTGGTGATCAACGCCGTCGAGGCCGTGGCGTCCGGCACAGGCGTGGTCCGGATCCGGAATGGAAAAGCCGACGGCCGGGTGAAAATCAGCATCCAGGACAACGGCAGCGGCATTGTTCCGGAGCAGTTGAAACGCCTGTTCGAGCCGTACTTTACCACCAAGGGCAAGACGGGCACCGGCCTGGGGCTGTTTATCACCAAGAAGGTCATCGAGGAGCACTGCGGCACTATTGAGGTGCAGAGCAAGGCCAACGAAGGCACGGTGTTCACGGTCTCGTTGCCGCTGGCGCGGCCCTGATCCGCCGGCGCGGCGCGCAAGAGTAAGCGGCGCTTGCCAAACTCCTGTTTTGCAAGCGCAGGGGTTTTGCACGTGCCTCGTAAGATTACGATGACGATTAGGCGGAGGCGGTGCGGATCGTGCCATCGCACGTAACGGCAGAACACCCATGGATGCGAACAACCTAGCAGTCGCCGTCACGGCCTGGCAGGAGGCTCTGGGGGCGGAGCACGTGCTGACCGCCGGCGAACCGCTGGCCGCGTATGCCCGCAACGTGAGCGGCCTGAGCCGCGTCATCCCGGCCGTGCTGCGTCCCGGCTCCACCGCGGAGGTCCAGCAGATCGTGCGCATCGCCAATCAATTCCTGATCCCCCTGCATCCGATCAGTGGCGGATGCAACTGGGGCTTCGGGTCCCGTCTGCCGGTTCAAGATGGCGTGGTGGTGGTGGATCTGAGCCGCATGAATCGCATTCATGAGGTCAACGTCGCCAGCCATTACGCCGTGGTTGAGCCCGGCGTGACGCAGGGGCAGCTCTGCGACCACCTCCGCGCGCAGCGGCTGCCGCTGGTGCTCAACGTCACCGGCACCGCCCGCGGCGCCAGCCTGATCGGCAACGCGCTGGAGCGCGGCATCGGCTACTTCGCCTCGCGCGCCGACAGCCTGGCTGGCCTCGAGGTTGTGCTGGGCAACGGGGCGTTGCTCCGCACGGGCTTCGGCCACATGGCCGGCGCCCGCACGGCATACGCCTACCGCCCCGGCATCGGCCCCGATCTCGGCGGCCTCCTGGCCCAATCCAACTTCGGCATCGTCACCTCCGCCGGCGTGGACCTCATGCCGCAACTGGACGCGACCATGGTCGTGATCGCCAAGATAGACCGGGAGGAAAAGCTGGGCCGGTTCATCCATGCGCTGGCGGATTTGCGCCGGCGCGAAATCATCCGGACGGTATTCCATGTCGGCAACCGGGGCCGCACGCGGATCGCGCTCGGACCCCTGGTGTACGATCAACTGGCCCGGCTCGACCCGGCGCTGGATCCGCCCGCGCGCCGGCAACAGGCCGAACGCATGATTGACGCCGCCGGGTTCGGCCCCTGGAGCGCGGTCGGCGGCGTCATGGGCACGCGCGGCCAGTTGCGCGACGCGCGCCGGGAGATTCGCCGCGCCCTGCGCGGCCTGGCGCGGCCCCTCTTCATCACCGACCGGCTGGTGCAAGCGGCCAAGGCGCTCTCCCGGCCGCTCGCGTTCCTGCCCTGGGTGCGCGCCCAGCGCATCATGCTGCTGGCCGTCGAGCCGCTGTGCGGTCTGGCCCTGGGGGTCCCCACCGACGAGTGCGTGAAGACCGTCTACTGGCCGGTCGGAGCCATGCCCCATTCCGCCAGCGACAATCCCGATCTGGACTATGGCGGCATGCTCTACTGCGTACCGTTCCTGCCGCCGGACGGCCGCGTGGCGCAGGAAGCCGTGGAGCTCACCCGGCGCGTCTACGCCCGCCACGGGTTTGAGCCATTCATCACCCTCAACCTGGTGGACAGCCGGTCGCTCGAAGGCGTGATCAACATGGCCTTCGACCGCCGCCAGCCGGAGCAAGTCGCCGCCGCGCACGCCGCAAACGACGAACTCACGGCGGAATTCATCCGCCGGGGCTATCCGCCCTACCGCGTCGGCGTGCAGAACATGGATCTGGTCGTGGAGCCCCACGACACATTCTGGCAGCTTGTCCGCGATCTGAAGCAGGTGTTCGACCCACACCACATCATTTCGCCGGGCCGCTATAATCTGGTCTAACCCGTCGGACGATCACGGGTAGCCGAGGCGCGGAGTTTTACTCCAAATCCATACGATGGTCGGCCGGGGTTCCGACGCTGCCGGCCGTATTTTCGACGCCGCCGACGCGGCCGAGCCGCTTGAAGAGCGGCGAGGAGGTGGCGCCGGTCTCATACACGCCCTCGGCCGGCGGCGGCGCGACGGGGGCGGCCGCGGGCGCCGGCCGTTTGAAAACCGGCCGCGGCGGTTCCTCCGGCTGAACTCGGGCCGACAGGTTGAGCGGCGTGGGCGTGGGCGCGGGCGCGGGCGGCGGGTGGGCCGCGGTCTGTTGCGCCTGCTGGTGCGCCTTGCGGCGGGAGGAAATCGCCAGGGAGGCGCCGGCGAAGATGATGGCGACGATCGTGGCAATCACGCCGAGGGAGGTGAGGTTGTTGGCGATTTCATTCATGCGGGGGCTCCTTCCGGAAGCGCCTGGGACAGCACGGGCGACTGCACCTCGGCGACGGCTTGCTGCATGATCTCGCCGGTGATGCGGTTGAACCGGCCGGCGCAGCCGATCAGCAGCGCGGTGTCGCACATGTTGTTGATGAGCCGGGGCAGGCCCTGGCTGGCGGCATACAGGGTCCTCATCGCCTCCTCGTCAAACATCCAGAGGTCCCCGCCGGCGGCCCGGATGCGGTGCTGGACATACTCGATCGTCTGCTGGTCCGTCAGCGGCTCCAGGCGCCAGAAGAGCTGGAGGCGCTGGGACAGCGAAGGCTCGCTGGCCAGATGCTGAATCAAATCCTGATGACCCACGAGCAACAGGGTCACCGCGGTGGCGCCGGAACTGCCGTCCCGCTGGCGGACGCGCAGGTTGCTGAGCAGATGCAGGAATTCATAGACGGCGGTTTCGCGCAGCATCTGGGCCTCGTCCACGGTCAGCACGAGGTGCTGCGGAGCGGCGTTGCCGTCCGAGAAATAATTCTGGATGACGTCCAGGGCGCCGGCCAGATCATAGACCGGGGCGGCATGGCCCAGCCGGGCCACGACCTGCTTGGCCAGCGACAGCGCTCCGGCGGGGGGCGCATCGAGCTGCACGTACAGCGTATTGGGCCGGCCGCGCACTTTCTCGGCCAGCAGCTCGATCACCATGGATTTGCCGACGCCATAGGGGCCGACGAGCGAGCCGCCCAGTTTCTGCTCCTCGACCAGATACAGCAGGCGGGCCAGGCCCTCCTTGTGCTGGTCGGAGAGATAGGCAAAGCGGGGATCGGCGACATTCTGAAACGGCCGTTCCCGCAAATTCCAATAGGCGGCGTACATTTAGGCCCCCCGATTCCGACCCGCAGCCCCGGAGGCTGCCGGACCCGCGCCACCCAGAGGCACCGGCCGGGAAGCGCTGGCGGATTGATTCAGCACCAAGCTCGCAAAGCTCGTGGCCCGGCCCTTGTCGCGCACCGGAGCGGCGCCGGGGGGGGAGCGGCGGCAGCGGGACGGGACGGGCGCCGGCCGCGGCCGCAGCGGCGCCCGCCGCGGCCGTATGCGCCACGATGCCCTTTTTCGGCAGGATGTCATAGCGCACGCCATCGGCTTTGGGCGTCAGACCCAAATACTTGCCGACCAGCCACTGGCGCGAAGGGGGGTCGGACTCCACCCGCAGCGTGATGGACACAGGCACCACGTCCTCCAGCATCTTCCGCAGCCGGATGGCCGCCGTGGAGACCGGCTGGGGCAGCGTGTACAGGGCCGTGACACCGAGGCGCTCGAAGGCGCGGACCAGGGAGAAGATGTGCTCGGCCAGATGCGCCGGGTTGGGCAACGTGATCCACGGCAACACGGTGTCGATCACCACCCGCCGGATGGCGTTGGTTTCGATGATCTCCTTGAGTTGCATGAAGCCGTCCGGCGGCAGCATGATGTTGGTTTCCCGATCCCGGCCGGGGATGAATTCGCTGTATTCCAGCACCGTGAAGGCGCCCGTTTCGATCGCGCCGCCCACGGGGATGTCCAGCGAGTCCGCCATGATTGCCAGGTCCTCGGCGCGCTCCGTGGAAAGCATGAGCCCGCGCTCCTGTAGTCGCAAGCCCTGGGCCAGAAAATGCAGGCCCAGCATCGTCTTGCCGGCGCCCGAGCGCCCGGTCACCAGCACACTCCGGTCGCGGAACACGCCGCCGCACTCGGCGTCGAAAAACGCAATGCCCAATGGTGTCTTGTTGATCATAACGGTTGTTTCGCTGGGGGGGTTGCCGGCGCGCCGCGACCGCGCAGGATGCTTTCGATCACGGATTGCACAAACGTCATTTCAAAGGGCTTGGTCAGGAAATCCTTGATGCCCATCTGTTCGCATTCGTCCATGATCTCCGGCGAAGGATAGCCGGAAACGATGACAATGGCGCATTGGGGCTTGACGCTGTGCAGCCGGCGGATCAAGTCCATGCCGCTGATCTCGCCGGGCAGGTGCAGGTCGGACACGATGACGGCGACGGTTTCCGAACGGGCCAAGGCCAGCCCCTGGACGCCGTCCACCGCCACAACGACCTCATGGCCCATGCCCGTGATAATACGCTTCAAGAGGCTGACCACCACCGGTTCGTCTTCAATGATCAATATTTTTGACATGGTATCCTGCCGCCCTTCCGCATGGACTTTACCCGAGCCTCCGCTGCAAGGCAAATACTTAAAATCAAACTATTATCTTAATTCTCGCGGATTGACAATATTTTACTTTTGGGATACATACTCCGTCCTGCGCCCCATACCCGTGTTGACGATCAAAATCGCATAACGTGTTGACAACGCTCCAACAACGGGATAATCATTATCGCATCTTGCGCAGTCTGACAAGCGGATGTTGAAAAAAAGCAAAGGCAGTTGCCATGATATCGCAACCCACGGCGGATACTCAGGGCCAGACGGTCGGGGCCGGGTCGGGCGCGTCCGCGCCCCCGGCGGAGGCCTATTTCATCCGTGAGCCGAAAACCGGGGTGATTGACCGCTGCCCGAACTGCCGGATCAGTATCCGGGTGATTGAGGCCCCGCCCGCCGTGGTGTGTCCGTTTTGCCAGGCCCGGACGCTCCGGGAAAGCTTCCCCGCCGCGGCGCCCACGCCCGAGCCGCCCGGCGTTTTTGACGCGCACATGGCGGAGGAGCGGTATCACCCGACCGCCCGGACCGTCAGCTTCCTGCTGACCTTTTTCATCGTCTTGCTGTTGTCCGTAGCGATCTTCCTGAAGATTTACAACCTCAATTATTACTGGTACCAGCCGCTGGTCAATCTCTACAGCCTGACCGTGGGCGTGTTCATTCTCTCCCGTTTTATCCTGGCCGCCTTTTACATGGCGCCCGCGGATGTCGGTTATGAACCCACCGTGGCGGTGGTGGTGGCCTGCCGCAACGAGGAGGGCTCCATCGAGAAGACCATCGGGCGCATCTACGCGGGGGGTTATTCGCCGGCCAAGCTCGAGGTGGTGGCCGTCAACGACGGCTCCACCGACCACACCCTGGAGGAGATGATGCGCGCGCAGGCGCGCCATCCCGCCCTGGTCGTGGTGGACTTCGAGGCGAACAAGGGCAAGCGGCATGGCATGGCCGTGGGCGCCCTGCTGGCCCGCGGGGAAGTGCTGGTGTACGTGGATTCCGACAGCTTTCTTATGCCCGGCGCGATCCGCAAGGTCGTCCAAGGCCTGGCCGACCCCACGGTGGCGGCTGTGGCCGGGCACACGGACGTGGAGAATGTCCGCGTCAACGCGCTGACCAAGATGCAGGACGTGCGCTATTTTGTCTCCTACCGGATCATGAAGGCCGCCGAAAGCCTCTTTGGCGCCGTCAGTTGCTGCCCCGGCTGCTTCTCGGCCTATCGCAAGATCTGCGTGCTGCACATTCTGGACCAGTGGCTGCATCAGAAATTCATGGGGCATTACGCCACCTTCGGCGACGATCGCGCGCTGACGAACATGCTGCTGCGGAATTACCGCATTTTATACGACGACGAGGCCCTGGCCACCACCATCGTGCCGGAGCACTGGAAAAAATACGTCGTCCAGCAATGCCGCTGGAAACGCTCCTGGGTGCGCGAAATGGTGCTGGCCGGCCGGTTCATCTGGCGCAAGCACCCCATCGCCGCCCTGTCCTGGTACGCCATGACCATCCTGCCCATGATCGCGCCGCTGGTCATGTTCAATGCCCTGATTTTCGCCCCAATCACGAATCAAGTGGCGCCCACCTTTTACATCGGCGGCGTGATGGTGGTCACGCTGCTATGGTCGCTGTACTATCTGGAAAAAACCGGGCGGCCGCATTGGTGGGCCGGTTTTCTATTCGTCTTGACCTATATCATATTCTTTAGCTGGCAGGGGTATTATGCCATGTTCACAGTGCGTCGAACCACATGGGGGACACGATGATGACGAACCGCCCTTTGGATGCCGCGTCGCAACCGGCCGGCGCGGAGCGCAACGTCCGCCTCCTGGGGCGACCGGCGGCGCCGCCGCCCGGCGGGAGCGCGCCCGGACCCGCCCAGGGCGGGCGGCCGTTGCAGCCGGTCACCGTTTCCTATGCGTCCGCGTGGATGCACTTCTTGATTTTCATGTGCCTGGCTGTGGCGTGGTATTTTCCGATGAAAATCATGGTGATGCACTGGCTCTGGCCCAAGGTGGTGGAGGGCCCGCGCGTGTCTTCGTCCTTCGTCGCCCTGGCCTACGAAGGGGTTTCCAAGCGCACCAACGAAGTCAGCCCCGACCTGTTCAACGAGCACCTGACGGCGCTCCGCACGCACGGCTATACGCCCATTGATTTGAAGGATGTCGCCGGGCTGATGTTCGAGGGTAAACCGGTGCCCCGCAAGGCGGTGCTGATGACCTTCGACCACGGGCGGAAAACGTCGTATTTCGCCGTGGATTCCCTGCTCAGCCGGGCGGGTTGGAAGGCGGTCATGTTCCTCTGGACGCGGCCCATCATGGAGAAGGACTCCGCCTCCCTGCTGTGGCCCTACGTCCGCATCATGTCGCGCTCGGGGGTCTGGAGCCTGGGCGCCCAGAGCGATAACGGTTTTGCGCCCGTGGCGGCCAGCCCGCGCGGGCACCTGGGGCATTTCATGACCACGCCGGGCTGGCTGTCCGGGGAGAACCGCTTCGAAACCCCCGTGGAATTCGATGCGCGGCTGAATCAGGATTATGCCGCCTGCCGCTCCATCATCGAGAAAAAGGCGGGCGTGACCCCGCTGGCCTATGCCTACCCGTATGGCGACTTCGGCCAGTTCGAATCGCGCAACGCCTTCGCCCGCCGGTTGAACCTGAACCTGGCGGGCAAGTATTTCGGGCTGGGCTTTCTCACCGGCAACCTGGCCGCCAACACCCGCTACAGCGACCCCCGCCGCCTCAACCGGGTGCAGGTCAAGCCCGAGTGGAGCGGCGAAGATCTGGTGGCTTTTCTCGACCGCTCCTGGCCGCAGGAGGCCAAGTCCGGCAGCATTGCCTCCCGCATGGCTTCCGCCTGGATTGTGGACTGGGGCAGCATGAAGGAAGAGAACAGCCGGATGACCCTGTATGCGCCGGAACAGATCACGGGCGCCAAGATGTGGCTCGCCGGCAGCGACCTCACCAAGGATTTCTACGCGCGCATTGTGTTCAGCGATCTTAGCGGCCAGCTGGGCCTTTTTGTCCGCGCCGCCGCGGATGAGGAATCCTACGTTTACCTGGGCGTGGATGCCAAGGGCGCGGTCTGGCTGCGTCAGAAGCGCTTCGGCCGGGACGCCAGCCGGCTGGACGAGGACGAAAACAAGGAAATGAGCATCTGGCTGCGCCAGAAGCACGTCAGCCTGGAACGCTTCACCCTGGCCTCATCGCGGGTCAACGTGGAGCCCGGGAAGGAACACAACCTGGATGTGTACGTCCGGGGCCAGTTGCTGTATGCCCTGTTGGATGGCCAGCCAATCTTCCGTGAACGCGTGGTCCTGCGGGGCGAAAACAAGCCCGGCATGTTGGGGCTCAGCGTCTGGAGTCCTAATAAGGGCCAGGCGCGCGTGGCGGTTTCCGAGGTGCTGCTCAGACCGCAGGAACCTATGGTCGCGGCGTGGAACAGCGCCGGCAAGATGGAATCAACGGTTTTTCGCTGGATCCATCAGAATTCCTATCGCATCACGGAGCTTAGTCCGCCTTGGATGAGTTTTTCCCCGTCCGGACAATTGATCAAATCCAGTTGGGATCCCTCGACCTACCGCATGCTGGCCCGGATGTACCAGTTGCGCTTGCTGCCCCGCATCGTCGTCAACAATGAAAGCGCCTTCGCGCGGCTGGCCCCGTCTCAAATGGCCGACAAGGCGACGGAAATACACTCCGACGGCATTTTCATCAATCTGGCCGACCTGCCGAGCCCGCCCATCTCCAAGATCACCTCCTGGTTGCAGCAATGCAGCGCGGCGCTCAAGACCAAGGGCCTGGCCCTGCTGGTGCAATTGCCGGAGTCGCTGGAACGGGCGTCTTTTCTGCACTCGATGCTGGCGGTGGCGCCCAATATGCAGGTGGTGGCCGCGCCGGAGTCGCCCCTGCGCAAGATCATCGCCAAGGATCCCAAGCTGACGGCCGCCCAGATCGAAACGGCGCCGGAGCCGGAGCCGGACAAGGATCTGCCGATGTTCTATGAAATCACCTCCATCCCGGAAGCCGCCGGCGAGACGCTCCCGGAGGTGAAGAGCAACCGGTTCCAGCAGGAGGGCCAGGCCGCATTTCTCGACGCCGATTATCCCAAGGCCATCGCGCTGTGGAAGCAATGGCAGGCGCTCGATCAGAGCAACCCGCGCGCCCCCATGCTGATCGGCGACGCCTGCCTGCGCCTGGGCGATTTCAAGCAGGCCATTTCCAACTATGACCTCAGCCTGGATCTCGATCCGGGCCAGACCCGGCTGGCCCTGCGCCGCTCCGGATTGTTGGATACGATGGGCCGTCCCGAAGATGCCATGATCAGCCTGAACATGTACGCGCGCCTGTTCCCGGACAATGCCGATGTTCTGCTGGGGCAGGCCGAATGGCTGCGGCGCCATAATCGCGCCGCCGAGGCCATTCCGCTGGTCAAGCGTATCATCGGCCTGGATTCCAATAATTTCGAGGCCACGGCGCTGATGCTCCGCCTGCCCATCCCGCCGGCGGACTTCAACGCCCAGATGCAAAACCTGCTCAAACTGGGCACGCTGCCCGAGAACAACTACGAACTCGGCCAGGCCATCTGGAAGTACGACCTGCTCAGTATGTCCGGCAGCCACGGCCTGGTGAAAATCGTCCAGCGCATCTCCGCGCAGACCAAAGACGCCCGGGTCGCGGCCTTGTTCGAGCGGTTCAAGCCGCGCCGCGAGCCGGTCAGCGACAATTTCAGCGCGGGCCGGATTTCCGAGGCCTGGTGGATGGATGGCGGCGTCTTTGAGCCCGAAGCGGGCAAGCTGCGGGTGCGGACGGACGAGTCCCACACGGAGGCCACGCTGCGCCTGCTGGGCTCGGAACATTACCGCGACGCCTTTGTGGAGGCCCTCGCCCAACGCAAAACGGGTTTCCTCTGGCTCTATGTCCGCCGCACCGCCAATCATTTTGCGCGCTTCGGCATCGACGACAGCAATCACCTGTATCTCCAGGCGTGGCGCAACGACCGCCTGATCGATCAGAAAACCCGCGGTTGGACCGAGCCGAAAACCGCCGTGCGCCTGCGCCTGGAAGTGCGCGGTGACGGTCTCATGGGCTATGTGGACGGCCAGCCGGCCTTCTCCAGCCCCTTGAATGTTCCGCCCGATTTTGAGCTGGGCTGGATCGGCCTGGCGGCCTTCAACGCCGAGAAAGGCAAGGGCCAGGTGGCGCTCGAACGCGCCAGCGCCGGCCCGCTGGCCGCGCGCCTCGCGCTCCTGCCCGTCCTGAAAGACGAGCTCGAAACCGACGCGTTGCTGGCCGTCTTGCAGCCGGAAATCATGCAGCTCAGCGACCTGGCGCCGCGCTGGTTCCGGGTGAACTCCGAGGGCGCCTGGGTCAACCAGACCGGCGTGGATGAAAAGCTGTTGCGGCTCTTTGCACGCTATTACCGCGTCCGCTTGATGCCCATCGTCGAAGTCCCGGCCGACGTCATCCTGACTGGCGACGAGTTGCAGAAAGCCGCTGACCAATACAAGGTCGACGGCTTCGTGCTGCTGTTCAACAGCCTGCCCAACAAAGCCTGGTTCGATCGCATCGAAACCGAACTGGGTGCCGCCAACCTCAAGATCCTGGCCATCGCCCTGGGCGCGGACCAGACCAAGGGCCAGATCCGCAGCCTGGCCGCCGGCAGCGACCTGCTCATGGGTTCCGAGGACGCCCAGGACATCCTGTGTATTCCCTGGACCGGCGCGGATGGCAAGCACACGCCGCTGAGCGGGCTGCCCGGCAACAAACCCGCGCTCTTGCAGTTGGAGGCGGCCCCCCGGACTACCGCCGCACCCGCTGCACCCGCACTACCCGTCGCACCCGTCGCCGTCAAAGCGCCACACGTCTTCCCCCCTGCCATGCCGGCCAAACCCGGCGAGAAGTAAAGAGGTTTTCCGGTGCATAAATATAGTTTCCTTGTTTTTCATCGGGGATCGAACATGCCCTGCGCTTCTCAGAGCCAAGTCCGCCCGAGGGCGCTCCATCAGCCCCGCCCGGCGGCCCGCGCCGTGGCCCTGGTGGTCGCCGCCGGGCTGGCGCTGACTTTAAGCCCGCCCGGGCGGGCGCAGACGGCCGCCCCGCCGCCGTCGCCGGGCGCGCCCGCGGCCGAACAGCGGATTTTCATCGTGGGCGATTCACTGGGCGAATTGGTCTCCGCGGCGCTGAAAAAAGAGCTACGGAACCGCGCCGGGACGGCGGTCGAGTCCTTTATCTCCCTGGGGTCGGGACTGGCCCGCAGCGATCTCTTCGACTGGCCGAAGAAAGTGCGCGCGGTCATGGCGACGTTCAAGCCGAACAGGGTGGTGGTCATTATCGGGGGGGCCGACAATCAAAAGATGATGAGCGGTAGCGAGTTGTTCACGTTCGGAACCACGGGTTGGAACACCGAATACGCGCGTCGCGTGCGCGAGATCATGGATATTATCCGGGAAGGCGGGGTAAAAACGATGTTGTGGATCGGCCTGCCGGATGTGCGGGATCCGCAGATGAACCGCGATCTGAAAATCATCACCGGCATCTTCGCGACGCAGGCGGCCGCGCGGCCGGGCTGCCATTATCTGGACACCACCCGTCTGTTCAGCGCCACGCCCGGCCAGTACAGCGCCTACGTCATCAAGCAAGACGGCATGCCGCTATCGGTGCGCTCAACCGACGGCAAACATTTTAACTCCGCCGGAGCCGAGTTACTCGCCCAGACGATTATCGCCCGGCTGGACCAGGAACCGTAGCATGCAGCGCCGTGAACTCAGCGCAGCCGCAAAATCAGGGATGGAGCTATCCATGCATCATACGTTGTCGGCCTTAGGTCTGGGAGCTGTGCTGGTCTGTGGTGGGTGGATGTCCGCGGGAGGGGCTCAGCCCCCGCCGCCCGGCAGGCCCCTGCCCTCCCCGGCGCTCACCAACGATACCGCCGGCTTTGCCGCGCGCGAGGAGGTGCAGGTCAAATTCCATGAGGCCGCGGCGGTGATGCTCTCCGGCGATTACACCAACGCCATTCCGCCCCTGGAAGCCGTCATCCAGGCGAAACCCTCCCTGATCAACGCCTGGGAAGCGCTGTCCTTGTGCTACGTGCGGACGGGACGCCTGGCGGACGCGCAACGTTTATTGGAACGCCTGCTCATCATCGATCCGACCCTCCCGCGCATTCACAAGGCGCTCGGACAGGTGGCGACCATGCAGGGGGATCTGCCCGGGGCCGAGCGTTACTACCTGTCCAGCCTCAAGCTGAATCCCGACCAGTACGATACCCGGCTGGATCTCGCCCGACTGCTGCGGCGGCAAAACCGCCCCGACGAGGCCCTCGTCAGCCTGCGGCAACTGCGGGCGGAGGACCCCCAGCGCAACGACGTGGTGCTGGAGATGGCGCAGGCGTTGCTCGATAACCAGCAGTATGCAGAAGCGCTCCCGTTCTGGCAACAGGTGGCCGCCCTGGACCAGCAGAACGAGCAATATCAGACCACGATCGCCGGCGTCCGGCTGCACACCGGCTTCGTCAAAGAGGCCGAGGAAGTGGCGCAACAGGTCCTCGCCCGGTCTTCCACCAATCTCAACGCCCTGCTCATCATGGCCGATATCAAGGAATACGGCGACCACCCCGCCGAGGCGGTGCCCTATTTGAAGAAGATCATCGAGGTCCCGGGCTATCTTTATCTGCAGCAGCAGGCCCGCCTGCGGCTCGTCATGCTGTATGTCTACTTGCACGAACTCGATCCGCTCCAGTATCCGGTGGATGATGCCATCCGCAAGGCCGAAGACTTCCTCAAGGAAGAATCGGGGAACGTGGAGATGATGCTCATGCTGGCGGAACTGTATGGAGTGAACGGCCAGCTCGAGCAGGCCGAGAAACGCTTCCGTTATGTCCTGCGCAACTTTAATCCGCACAACCGGCGGGCGCACAACGGGCTGTTCGAGATCTATGCGGCCCAGGGCAAGCTCCAGGAGGCCGAAAAGGAGCTCCAGATCGTCGAGAGTTTCAATCCGCACAATCCCTATCGGCACTATACCCGCGCGCAGTTTGCGGCGGCGCAGGGCAAGTACACGTCCGCGTACCGGGAGGTGGCTCAGGTGGAAGCCGCCGGCCAGCAGGGCGCCGTGGCCGGGCTGCTG
>JAPLSZ010000160.1 GCA_026398385.1 Kiritimatiellota bacterium
CTATCCGGCCGGATAGTCTATTGTGAGGTCCATGCGGCAGGTCTTACCTGACATATCTACAATGATGCAATATGGTTACGCGCATTCATGCCCACGGCATCTGTTTCTTGACCTAACATTAAACATTCCGGCCGGAACATTTAATGTTAGGTTCGGATTTAGAAAGGGACATTATGATGACCGAGCCGCGTGGCGCGCCCACTGTCCGCAGTTGGGCTCGTTGGGTCGCTATGCGCGCGCGTACCCTTGACCTGCAGGGCCACATGGGCTAGGGTCAGCGCGTTTTACCACGGATGGGAACGGGTTTTTGCGATGTCCACGATCACCATACTGCCGTCGCTGCTGGCCGCCGACCCGGGCCGGCTGGCGGAGGAGTGCCGCCGCGCCGTGGCGGCCGGCGCGAACGGGCTGCACGTGGACATCATGGACGGCCACTTAGTAGCCAACCTGAGCCTGGGGCCGAACGTGGTCGCGATGGCCCGGCGTACGGTCAAGGTCCCGCTGAGCACACACCTGATGGTGACGCATCCCCAGCATTTCGTTGACCTGTTCATTCAAGCGGGCGCCAACCCGCTGCTGATCCACGTCGAGGCCCAGTGCGACGTGCGCGCGGTGCTGCGCGCGATTCGCGGCCGGGGCGTGCGGGCTGGTTTGACGTTGAACCCGGAGACGCCCGTGGAAGCCGTCGTGCCGTTTTTGGACGAGGCTGACGAAATCCTCTTTATGTCCGTGCATCCCGGCCTCGGCGGACAGGCGTTCATCCCCCAGGTGCTGCCGAAAATCGCGGACATCCGCCGCCGCGCGCCGAATCTGCCGTTGTCCATTGACGGCGGCATCAACCGCGCCACGGCCGTCCAGGCGGCGGAGCAGGGGGCCCACGTTTTCATTATTGGCACCTTCCTGTTCCAGGCCCCGGACATGGCGGCGGAAATAGTCGCCTTGCGCCGGGAAACGACCGCCGCCTATGGCCGGAAGACGGAAGCGCTGGAATAATATGGCCCTGTTGCCCCCCTTGTCTCCCATGACGGACCTCGCTCATATCCGCAATTTCTGCATCATCGCGCACATTGACCATGGCAAGTCCACCCTGGCGGACCGCATTCTGGAACTGACCGGCGCGATCACAAAGCGCGAGCAGCGCGACCAGGTGCTGGACGACATGGACCTTGAGCGCGAGCGCGGCATCACCATCAAGGCCCACCCGGTGACCATGCATTACACCGCCCGGAACGGCGAGGTGTACCAATTCAATCTGATTGACACGCCGGGCCACGTGGATTTTTCCTGCGAGGTTTCGCGCAGCCTCTCCGCCTGCGAGGGCGCGCTGCTGGTGGTGGACGCCACTCAGGGCGTCGAGGCGCAGACCGTCGCACACACGTTCCTGGCCGCGGAGCACGACATCCGCATCATCCCGGTGCTGAACAAAATCGACATGCCGGCGGCCGACGTCGTCACGGTCGCCCGACAGATCGAGGACATCCTGGCCATTCCGATGGGGGATGCGCTCCAGGTCAGCGCCAAGACGGGGCAGGGGGTGCCCGACGTGCTGGAGGCCATCGTTCGCCTGATCCCGCCGCCGCGCAGCGACCCGGCCGCGCCGACCCGCGCGCTGGTGTTCGACTCCGAGTACGACACCTTCCGCGGCGGCATGGTCTATATCCGCATGTTCGACGGCGGCCTGCAGGCCGGCGACCGCATCCGCCTGATGGGCACGGGCCGCGACTATGAGGTCAAGGAAGTCGGCTGTTTCATGCCGCGGCCCAGGCCGGTCGCGGCGCTCGGCGCCGGCGAGACCGGCTATCTGCTGGCCAACATCAAGGACGCCTCCGAGATCCGCATCGGCGAGACCATTACCCAGCCGGACCGGCCGGCCGCCGAGCCGCTGCCGGGCTTCAAGGAATTTCGGCCGATGGTCTTCGCCGGTATTTATCCCGTGGACGGCAATGACTACGAACACCTCAAAGCCAGCCTGGAGAAACTCGGCCTCAACGACAGCTCGTTCGTGTACCAGTCCGAGAGTTCCGTGGCGCTGGGCTTCGGCTTCCGCTGCGGTTTCCTCGGTTTGCTGCACATGGAAATCATCCAGGAGCGGCTGCGGCGCGAGTACGACCTGGACATCATCAGCACCTATCCCAGCGTGATCTACCGCATCTTCCTGCGCGACGATACGATGGTCGAAGTGGACAATCCCATGAAACTGCCCGATCCGGCCCAGATCGCGCGCATGGAGGAGCCGCTGATCAACGCCTTCATCATCTGCCAGAACGAGATCATCGGCGACATGCTCCACCTGGTCATGGACCGCCGCGGCGCGGTCACCAAGACCGAAAGCCTGGACACCAAACGCGTCATGCTCACCTGCCTGTTGCCGCTCAACGAGATCCTGCTGGACTTCAACGACCGCCTCAAAAGCGTCAGCCATGGTTACGCTTCGATGGATTACGAGCCGGCCGGCTATCGGACCGCCGACCTCGTGCGCATGGATATCCTGGTCCATAGCGAGATGGTCGAGGCCTTTTCCTGCATCCTCCACCGCGACAAGGCTGCGCTCCGCGGCCACCAGATTTGCAGCAAGCTCAAGGATATCGTGCCGCCCCAGATGTTTTCCGTGGCACTCCAGGCGGCCATCGGCGGCAAGATCATCGCCCGCGAGACGATCCGCCCGGTGCGCAAGGACGTCACCGCCAAGTGTTACGGCGGTGATATCACCCGGAAGCGCAAGCTGCTGGAGAAACAAAAGGAAGGCAAGAAGAAGATGAAGCAGATCGGCAGCGTGAGCTTGCCGCAGGAAGCCTTCATCGCCGTGTTAAAGACCAATTCCTAAAGGATGAAGCATGAATTTCTTCCAAGCCCGTCGTTATCGCAAGCAGGTCAAGCACCTCCGGCACGCCGCGTGCCATGTCCGGCACATGCGCGGTGATGTGGCCGCGGCCGATGACCTGGCGCTTCTCGACGCGGCGGAAGAGCGCCTGACAGCGGCTTGGGCGGCGCGCGACGCCGCCGCGTTGGACACGGCCTCCGAGGCACTGAACGTGGCGGTCAATCAGGTCATGCCGCCGCGCCATCCGTCCTGGTTGCGCGAGAATCTGGAAGTCATCGTCGTCGCCGGTGCCGTCGCCATGGCCGTGCGCACCTACTTCGTGCAGCCGTTCAAAATTCCCACCGGCTCCATGCAGCCGACGCTGTACGGCATCACCGTCCAGCCGCAGGCGGGTAGGGGGGTGATGGATTACCTTCCGTTGAACATCGTGTCATTCCTGCTCTGGGGCGAGCGCTACATCGAGGTCCGCGCAGCGAGGATGACGCGGAAATCGTCGTGAACGGGCGCACGGGGCGGGTGCCGATCAATTTCTGCCGAAAATCCGAGTTCTCGGCCGATCCGCATCCGGACTTTTTCCGGGTCAAACCCGGCGACCTTGTGGAACAAGGCCAGCGCCTGGCCTCCGGTCGGGTCAAGCTCGGTGATCATATTTTTGTTGACAAAATACGCTACAATTTCCTGCCGCCGCGCCGTGGGAACATCATCGTGTTCGACACTAAAACCATACATTATCCCGGGGTGCGGACGGACTCCTTCTACATCAAGCGGCTGGTGGGCCTGCCGGGCGAAACGATCGCGCTGGAGCCGCCACATCTGGTCGCCGATGGGAAGAAGATCGAACAGCCATATCCGTTCTGGCGGATGTTGAACGACCGGGAGTTCATGGCGACGCGGTGGCTGTTAACGCATCCCTGGCAGCCGGAATTGCCGGCGGACGATCCGGCGGCCGGGCGCGGCTATATCATGCCCGGGCCCAACGCCTTCCTGTCCAAACCCGGCGAAGGCCGGAAACTCACCGCGGACGAGTACCTGCCCATGGGCGATAACACCTTTTCCAGCCTGGACGGCCGTTATTTCGGCCCCGTACGCAAGACGGAACTGGTGGGCCCGGCCTTCATGGTGTACTGGCCTTTGACCAAGCGCTGGGGCCTGGCGCGGTAAAACTTCTGCTTTCGCTTCTTCCGTGTAAATCCGTGGCTCGCTGCAGCCGTGCCTTTTAAAGCTCATCAACGGCTGTCTTTATCGCTTTTCACTGCATTCCTCAAAATAATGAGCAACGTCGCATAATATATCTTATGTAAACTAACTGGTATGGGGTTATACCACCTGTTGCTGGTTCGATGGATTCCGGCACCGCAAGGCCCCTATGATAACTTGGTCGACGCGGCGGACGCCTCGACGATCTGGCGATACATCTCCATGTAGCCGACGGCCTGCTTCGACCAGGAGAAATCCAGCGCCATGTTACGCGTCATCACCCGCCGCCACGCGGCCGGATCACGGTAACAGCCGAGGGCCTCGTCCACGGCGCTCAGCAGGGCCGCGGGCGCGTAGGCCTTGAATTTGAAGCCGTTACCCGGCTGGGCTTGGTTCGCCACCGGCGCGACAGTATCATCCAGCCCGCCCACCGCATGCACCAGGGGTATGGTGCCATAGCGCAGGCCGTAGAGATGATTGAGTCCGCAGGGCTCAAAGCGCGACGGCATCAACATGATATCTGATCCGGCAATAATGCGTCGGGCCAGGGATGTATCGAAGTCCAACTTGGCCGCGAAACGGTCCGGCCAAGTTTGGGCCCATTGCCGGCAAAGGTCGTGGTATTTCTCCTGGCCCAACCCCAGCAGCACCAGGGTCACGTCCCGCTGCATCAGTTCGGGCATGGCCCGGCTCAGCAGATCGAGACCTTTCTGATCCGTCAGCCGCGTAACCATGCCCAGCAGTGGCCGGCCGGGTTTCAGCGTCAGTCCGAGTTGGCGCGCCAGGCTCTGCCGGCAGACTTCTTTGCCCTCCAGCTTTGCGGCGCTGAAGGGCGCGGCGATCTGCCGGTCGGTGGCGGGGTCCCAGTCGGCGTAATCCACGCCGTTCTGAATGCCGATCAGCTTCCCGCTCAGCCGCGACAGCAGGCCCTGCAACCCGCAGCCAAAAGCGTCGGTCTGGATTTCCTGCGCATACGTGCGGCTCACGGTCGTCACCCGCTCGGCGTACGCGATGCCCGCCTTCATGCTGCTGATGTTGCCGTAGAACTCCAGCCCGTCCATGTTGAAATACAGAAACGGCAGGTTTGTGATGCCGTACTGCGCGCCGTTGAAGATGCCCTGAAAAGCCAGGTTGTGAATGGTGAACACCGCATGCTCCCGCTGTTCGCGGCCCATGCCGCGGATGCCCTGGCGCAGGAACAGCGGAAGCAGGCCGGTTTGCCAATCGTTGCAGTTTACGATGTCCGGCTGCAGCTTCAGCGCATCGATCAGCGCCACGACGGCCTTCTGAAAGAACACGAAGCGCTCGAAATTGTCGTCATAGTCCTTGTCCGGCGAGCCGTACAGGTGGGAGCGGTCGAAGAACTCGTCCCGCCGCACGAAATAAGTCCGCGGCGACTCCTCGTCCGCGCGCCAGATTTCGGCGGGCAGGGTGCGGAACCCCACGGGAATATCCAGCCGCAGGCCGGTGTCCTGCAGCGCAAAGCCGCGTTCCGCGACCATCCGGTACAAGGGCATGATCCGCAGCACCTCGGCGCCCGGAAACTTGGCCAGGGCCCGCGGCAGCGCTCCGGCGACGTCGGCCAGCCCGCCCGTGGAGGCATAGGGATTGATCTCGCTCGCGACGTAAACGATTTTCATAGGCGTGGCCAGCCCTGTCCGGCCCGGCCGCGCGGCCGGACGTTTTTTTCATTTCTTATTCGTTCCGCATTTCTTATAGTGCTTTCGTTGCATGAACGCAAAATCTTTTGAGCGCCTGATCCAGGAATTTATGGCCGGCCCGGCCTACCGGCCGATGACCCAGCACGAGCTGGCCGACGCGCTGCGCGTCCGCGACCGGGAGCGCCCGGAGTTCCGTCACGCCCTCCGGGCTCTGGAGCGCGCCGGGCAC
>JAPLSZ010000190.1 GCA_026398385.1 Kiritimatiellota bacterium
GCCCTTAGGTAACCTGTCGCTCTGGTTCCCTACCGCGTTTTCCCCTTCCCCACCGCTGCGTCCTTCCGCATCATCCGCCCCGAAGGAGGGCGCCACGATGAAGAGGAGACGCAAGTACGGCCGCCGCAAGTGCAAGTGCTGCAGGAGGTGGTATGCTACGTCTCGCATTATTTGACCAGCGCCGTCTCGGATTATTTGGTTGATGGCTGCGGGAGAGAACAGCGGCGATAGACGGCGAGCAACCGTTAATCGTGGCGTTGTCTTCGGGCATCATCCCGGATGAGTTCAAGCTGAGCAGACAGGATGCCGGCGAGGATTTCCACGACCGCATGGCGCGATAGCGATCGACCCGGCCAGAAGAGGTTGCGCCGAATGGCCGCGTAGATGTTCCGGCGCATGTTGTCTTGAACTTCCTGCTTTGACTTGTTCACGGGCGACTCCGTGTCGGTGCATTCTGAAGCGACGGCCGGTTACCGGCGCGTGCGAGCAGGTGCTCGAGGATGGGCTGAAGGTAGCGCACGGCCTGCATGAAGCTGTAGCGCTTGACGGTCATGACCATGTCGATGGGGTTGAAGTTGCGTTGGCAACGGAAGCATCGGGCGAGGTTGGTGTCGAGGTTGACAGCGGTGTCGAAGTCGTGGCACAGCGGGCACATGAAGCGGAAGCGGCCGTCATGGGTTTTGTAGATCAGTTCGAGGACCTCGGCGATCAGCGGGATCATCTCGATGCGGTTGCGCAGTTCACGCAGATGGGGCTTGGACAGCGTATCGGACATGACTGGTTCCTTTCTACAGCAAGCGCAACTCGGCCGCGGCTTCGACAACGATGGCCTCGCCGATGCGTTTGAGTTGCTTGGAGGCGGCGTGGATTAGACAGGTGGTGGCCAGGATGTTGATGGCCCGTGGGATGCCACCGGTGTGGTCGTGGATCAGTTGCTTGGCGGCGGTCTCGAAGAGCGCTTCTGCGCCGCCGACGGCTTTGAGGCGTCGGTCGATATAGCCGACGGTCTGCTCCTTGCTCAACGCGCGCAGCGAACAGTGCACGCAGATGCGGTTGAGCAGGTCGGCCAGCGAGGCGCGGGCAAGGAGTTTGGACAACGGCGGCTGTCCGCAGAGCAGCACCTTCAGCGAAGGCGGCGCACTGGCCGGAGCGCTGACCAGAAGTCTCAGGTCGGTGAGGGTGGCTTCGTTGAGCAGGTGCGCATCGTCCACGATCAGCACCGCGGTGTGATCCGCTTCGCGGGTTCGGTCCAGGATTTGGCGGAAGAGGCGGTCTCTGCCCAGCGCGGGTTTCTCGCCCAGGGCCGCCACGATCATGCGCAGCATCGCCGCCGCATCCACGCGGCTGATGTGCAGATACAGCGGTTGATACCGGTGCGTGGGCAGCGTGTGAATGAAGCGTTTAACAAGGCACGACTTGCCCGCGCCGGTGGGGCCGGTGAGCAAGGCGACAAGGCCATGCTCAGCGAAGTACTGTAGGCGATCGAGCGTCTGCGTGAAGCGTTCGTCGTCGAGGATCCGGTCGGCTTCGATGTGTTCTTCGAATGGCATGGCGTTGAGATGGAATGCTTGTGCGAACATGGGTTCAGTCCTCCTTCGGGTTTTGTAGTGCGTAGACGATGGCCGGCAGTGTCGGCCGCTCGGCCTGAGCAAAGGCTTTCTTCAGCAGCGTGCGCGTCAAGTTTGGATGGCGGGCGTGGACCTTGCCCAGCGCGGCGAGTTCTTCGGCGCTGAAGGCGCTGAGTCCGCCCTGGCGGCCCAGCAGATCGGCCAGACAGGCGGCGAAGGCGTCCAACGACCAGCGGCGGGGGCGCTGCATGACGCTGTAATCGATGCCGCCGATCTCGTCGGCTAGTTGGTGGCGATGCTTGTCGATGAGCAGGCCCAGCAGATCGAACCGGGGAGCCGCGCGGCGCGGCTCAGGCGCCGGGTTCTGGCCTTCTTCCCTCTGATGCACGAGGCCCTTGCCCAGATAGGCGTCCTTGAGGGAATACAGCAGGATTTCCTCGACCGGCCCGCGCAGGTCATAGCGCACCCGCAACCGGTCGCCCCGCAGTTTCGGGTCCACCTTGTAGAAGCGGTTGTCCAGGCGGATGTCGCTGAAGGTCTGGTCCACGGTTCGTTCCTCCTGTTGGAGGAAGGACTCGGCCA
The DNA here is from genome assembly GCA_026398385.1 of Kiritimatiellota bacterium. GTDB lineage: Bacteria > Verrucomicrobiota > Kiritimatiellia > CAIQIC01 > CAIQIC01 > CAIQIC01. Next base: position 2,151 of record JAPLSZ010000190.1, read on the forward strand.
CGGCCGCCAGGTCCGCCTGGCGGATGGCGATCAGCCGTTGATCATAGCGCTGCCGTGGCGATTGCCCCGTTTCGGAGTTGGCGGTCCGATGGTGGACCACCTCCAGCCAGGCGGCGAAGGCCTCGTTGAGTCGATCGAGACCGAGCAAGTCGCCGGCGCGGACCTCGGCCTCGAACTGACTTTGGGCCGTTTCGAAGAACCGCTCGATAATTCCGCCGGTGGCCGGATCGCCGACGGCCCGGTGCAGCAGACCGACGCCCAGCCGATAACAGGCCCGCTTCAGGGCCTGCGCGTGATAGACCTTGCCGTTATCCAGATAGACTTTCAGCGGCACGCCGTGGACCTCGAAGCCGCGGATCAACGTGTCGGACAACACGTCGAAGTTCTGCCGGACATAGTAGCGAGCCGCCACGATGGTGCGGCTGCACACATCGATGAAGGCCGACAGATAGCTCTGCACGGACTGGCCGTCGACCAACACATAGGGGCCATATTCGAAATCGCCGGCCCACATCTCGTGCGTGTGCTCGCAGGTCCAGCGCTTGCGGACCTTCTGCTGCGTGACGCCCAGCTTCAGGCGAGTGGCGCCGGCCTCCTTCAGATGCCGGTACAACGTCGAACGCGGCACCGTCCGGCCGTGCAGCCGTTCCAGGATCTGGTTGAGCATCAGCGGCGAGCGTCGCGGCTGCTCTTTCTTGGCCGCAATGGCCGTGGCGATTACTTCCGGAAGTACGGCGCGGGGTTCGCCCCGGTCGCTTCTGGCCTTGCGCGCCATCGCGTTGAACCCGCCGTGGCGATACTGCTTGAGCTTGCGCTTGAGCGTGCTCAGCGACGGCTTACGCTTGCGGCCGCCGGGAAAAACCACCTCCTGTTGCGACAACTCCCTGAGCCGTTGGCATTCTTCGCCCTTCTCCAGCTTTTCGAAGAGCACTGAAGTCAACAACCCGCACCAGAATACCGCTTCGTCTTCCTGCCTGGCGTTCATCCGCCCTCCTTTTTGCCGCGCCCGGCACCTGTTGCCGGTCAAGGGAGGGCAGTATGGCTCAAGGACTCGAGCCCAGCGTTGCCAACGGGGTGAAGTTTCTTTCCGTCACGATCCTCAACGCGCGCAACAGCAGGCTGCAGGTCTCCAGCACCCGCTTGCGCGCCTGGCTGCGGTACTTCGCAGCCGCGATCACGAGCGAACTCAGGCGCGCCCCCTGATGAATCTGGCGCGCCAGCCGGACCGCCGGTTGCCACTGCTCGCGCCGGGCCGCGATTCCGCCGATCCAGCGATGCACCGTCGAGGGCCGCAGTTCCGGGGTCGCTTCCTTTTCTTTCTCGGCATCCGTAGACTCGGCATTCGCGATCGGATCGTTGTAGACCACCGCCGATCCCCGCTCCTTGACCACCTGGCGGTAACTCATCGGATCGGTTTCCACGTAGGTTTCCGCACGTGTCTCGATTTCGGATCGCAGATACCGTTTGAACGGCACGCACAGCGGCGACAGGTGGGTGAAGGTGGCCCCGCAGTTCACACAACACCAGCGAACCAGTAGGCAGTGGATCGGCCAGACGATCCGCTCGATCACCGCCTGAAACCAGCGCAGGCGTTGCTGATGCCGGTGAAAGTGCCGACAAGCGCAATTTGCGCATCGCTTTGTGGGCAGTCGCGCGCTATCGTGCCCAATGCGATCTTTGTATCGCTTTGCTTCGGCAGGCAACGGGTCGGGCTCTTTGAGTCTGGCCATGCGTCTGGGAGGATGTTTCTGATGTTTGGTGATGCTTGCAAAGGAAGCATCCTCCTCTTTTTTGACCTTCAAGACAACCACATGGCAGGGTCCGCTTCACAGGGGCGGGGTACGCGGGGTCCCTCTCTTCGGAGAAACAGGCGGGGTAGACTGGATCGCGGGGGCGCGGGATCAGCTACTGTGAGAGAACCCAGGCAGGTCCTCTGATCTCAATGTGAGATGTGGCAGGGTGACGGGACCGGTGTGGGACTACCCGTTCGGGCGAGCCCAAAAGGAGTACTTCATCAACCTGATGCGCGACCTGACCCGGTTGTTTACGATCGAGATCATCGCCTGGCAGGTCATGGGAAACCACTGAAGCAGCCCATCCCCACGGTGGCCGCCGCCGGCCGCGCTGTCGAGAAGGAGCGCTTCTCCACTCGCATGGATCGCCGCGTGCGCTACTGGGTGGACGGCTTGGTCATCGGCTCAGACATCTTCGTCAAGACCGTCGTCGCGAAAGCACGCGGCGAAATCGCCGTCA
>JAPLSZ010000315.1 GCA_026398385.1 Kiritimatiellota bacterium
CATGTTTCGGAATATGTCCCGTGGTATCGCAAACGCCCCGCCGATATTCGCCAGTGGATCTCGCTGGATTCGTGGATCAACGGCGAAACCGGCGGCTATCTCCGGGTCTGCGTCGAGGGGCGCAACTGGTTCCAGACCGACTTCCCGCAGTGGCTCGCCGAAGCCGGCCAGCCGATCACCGCGGCAGCGCGCAGCCTCGAACACGGCAGCTACATCATCGAAGCCCTCGAGACCGGCCGCCCTTACCGCGGCTTTTTCAACCTGCGCAACGGCGGCATCATCGGCAACCTGCCCGCCGATGGCATCGTCGAAGCGCCGGGCTATGCGGACGAGTTCGGCCTGCACCTCACGCCCGTCGGCGACCTGCCGCTCGCGTGCGCCGCGACCTTGCACGCCAGCATCAACGTCCAGCGCATGGCCGTGCGCGCCGCCGTCAACGCCGACGTCACCTTGCTCAAGCAAGCGGTCTTGCACGATCCGTTGACCGCCGCCGTGTGCGACCCCGAAGAGATTTGGCAGATGGTGGACGAAATGCTCGTCGCGCAGGCGCGGTGGCTCCCGCAGTACCGGGCCAACGGGTCCATCGCCGCCGCCAGGCAACGGCTCGCCGCCGTCAAACGCGCCGGTCAATATCGCGGCCTCCGCACGTGGCGCGGGGCCGCGCGCGTCAGGATCAAGACCGTCGCCGAATTGCGCCGCGCCCGGGAAACCAGCGTGTTGGCCGCCGACAAGGCGGCCGCCCAACGCGCCCAAGACGCCGCCGAAGCGAAATAATCTTCTTTAACATACTAGCCTCCCCCATCGGCTGGATGGCAACGCATGACGTAGAAGCGGCGTCCCGCCGCTGTTGAACGCGGCCAGAGGCCGCGGCTACCGGCAAAAATGTCTCGCTAATTATGGGAAGGTTAGTAACCATCCAACATCCACCATCACCGTGGAGCCCATGGAACACGATCGCAAAGCATTTCCGGAATCGGTTCCGGGCATGGTACCGGGTGCCAGCGGCGCTGACAGGCTGGTGGTCTGCGCGGGGGCGGCGGAAGCACCCCCGGCCCGCAACGACGCCGGGTGGCCGGCTTCGCCTCTCGTCGCCGCCGTCGTGTGCGAGGTGAATCGCCACACAGGCATCGAACTGCTGGGCCGGGACGGCGTTGAAATGACGGGGCGGAACGGCCCGGCCGCCCTGGCCGCGGCCGGTGCAAGATGGGAGATTGAACTTACCGCACAACCCGCGCTTTATCAGTTACCCCGTTTTTCTGACAGACCGGATGCGGCCGGGCCATGCCGCGGCGCAAGCGCCGTGTTCCGCTTTCGCCTGGTGGCCGGCGAGAGCCGCGCAAGCTCGGTGGGCGTCGCCTTGCATCTGGCGCACTGGTCCGAGGACGTCTATGGCTGCATGCCCGGCGCGGTGTACCGCGGCAACCGCTTTCGTTCCTATCCCGACGTCGGATGGTATGGCCACTACGCGCACGCGGACCTCGGGCCGGAGGCCGACCAGATCATCGCCAACATCCCGCGCTTGAGCGTCGCCAAGGGCGGGCCCTCAGGCATTCGATCCATGCTCAGCCGTTCCCTGGCCACGCCCGCCATCGGCCTCTGGAACCCGCAGCTCAAGGAAGCCCTGTGGCTGATGTCCGACCAAGGGGCAGCTTGCGGTGATTCGTTGATCGAAATCACCGAAAACGCCGAACACACCGACGCCTGGATTCGATTCGCGTCACCCGGCGTGCGCCCGACGAGCCTTTACACCGGCGGCCACGTTGACCGGGGACACGATTTCTGCGCAGGGGAAACCATCGCGCTCAAGCTGATGGCTTTCAGCTTCGCTTGCGAGGATCTGGCGTGTTTCTTCGCCCAGCTCTTCGCCATTCGGAAGCTGGAAATGCCCGACCGCGCCGAGCTGCCCGGACTGACGTTCAGCCGGGCGCTGGCACTGCAGCGGCCCGTGATCGACGGCCGTTGGTCGGAGCAAAATCGGATCTTTCGCGACGAACTGGAAGAGCAGGATCCCTGGTATTTTCAAACCGGCCACTGTGGCGGCATGATGAAGGATTATCCGATTTATGCCCTGGACTCCGCCCGTTCCGGCGACCGCGTCAAGCAGGCGCTGGAGAGTTACAACCAGGGGTGGGCGCCCTCCGGCCTGATGCACGGGCGCATGAATCCGGCCGGCCAGTGGCTGGGCGATTGTGAGATCCGGGATGGTTTCGCGTTTCCCGAATACGAGCAGCACATGACCATGAGCCGGCGCCAGGGCGACGCGCTCTTGTACCTGATCAAAACAGCACGGCTGATCCGCCGTCGCGAGCCGGCTTGGAAGCCGCCGGAGGCGTTCCACGCCAACCTGAAACGCCTGGCCGACGTCCTGTGCGGAGCCTTCAATAAGTTCGGCCAACTGGGGCAATATCTGGACCACCGGACGGGCGACGTGGTGCTGGGCGGCTCCACCAGCGCGGCCGGCGTGCCCCCCGGGCTGGTGGCGGCGTGGCGGGAATTCGGCGACCGGAGCTATCTCGATACGGCGCAGGCGCTGGCCCACCAGCTCTACCACGATTACGCCCTGCGGGGCGACTTCAACGGCACCCCGGCCGATATCATGCAAAGTCCTGACTCGGAGGGCGCGGTGCTGTTGCTTGTTTCCATGATGGACCTCCACGTTGCGACGAACCATCGGGACTATCTGCAGAAGGCCCGCCACGTCGCCTGGCAGCTCGCGAGTTGGATCAAGAGCTACGACTACGATTTTAAGCGCGCGTTTCCCGGCTGCACGTTCGCCACAATGAATCTCAAGACCGTCGGCGCGCTTTGGGCCAGCGCGCAGAACCTGTGCGGCACGCCGGGCCTGTGTGTCAGCTCGGGCCTGCCCCTGCTGGAGTTATACCGGTTCGATGGTGACCTGCGGTATCTGGAATTGCTGCGGGACATCACGCACTGCGTCTTCCGGGCCGTCGGCCGCCCGGAACTCCGCCGCCAATTCCCCGGCACGAAGCCAATGAACGACGGGTGGATCGCGGAGCGGTTGAACACGACCGACATGTTCAATTTGACCGGGTTCGGGGAGTTCTGGAACGCTTCCACGCCCTGGTGCATGACCACCCTGATGCTGATCTGTCTGGAAATTCCCAGCCTCTACGTGGCGGCGGACCGGCCATTCGTCTATCCGTTCGACACGGTGCAAGTCGGGGCGGTCCAGCGCCGGGATGGCGGACTGGATGTGGCGCTGTCCAACCCGACCGATTTCCCGGCCACCTACACCGTCCTCATGGACAAGAGCAGGGACGGCGTGAAGCCGCTGCCCGAGTTTTTCTTCGAACACTTCCAGCGCTTCGACTTCGCTCCGCGCGAGACTCGTGTCGTTCACCTGACAACATCTATGCCATCCCCGGCACCGGCGACATCGCCTGCTTGCTGGCGGCGGTAATGGCTGGGGCGGAGGCCGGTGAGGCCGTGGAAGCATCTCGAGAAATACGAGACGCCACCGAAGCCGCACTGCTGCGCCACCTCCTGGGCCTTCAAGGTGGTTGCGGCCAACAGTTGCTTGGCCCGCTCAACGCGCATCTGGGTGATTTCGTTGTGCACGCTCTGGCCGAGGTGCTTGCGGAAGTCGCGTTCCAGCTTGCGCCGGTTCAGTCCGGCGGCGGCGGCCACCGCGGGCGTGCCGATGGGTTCGGAGTAATGGCCCCAGATGAAGCGCACCGCCCGCGCGATCGCCAGATCCGGCACCGCCAGGATGTCGGTGCTCAGGCGGGTCACCACGCC
>JAPLSZ010000350.1:0-1690 GCA_026398385.1 Kiritimatiellota bacterium
GCCGGCCAGCGGCTTCGTCGCCGCGGCGGACGCGGAGTACATCGGCCGGGCGTGCCTGTTGCTCGGCGCGGGCCGCGCGCAGATCACAGACACCGTGGATCCGGCCGTCGGCGTGGCCGATTTGGTCAAGATCGGCGAACCGGTCGAACAGGGCCAGCCGCTGGCGGTGCTGCACGCCAACGACGAGCGGAAGCTCGCCGCGGCGCGCACATTGCTGGAGTCTGCTTTTCGCATCACCCCGGCGCCCGCGCCCGTGCCGCCGTTGATCCTTGAGGAGATCACCGCATGACGATAAACAACCCCGCGCTCCAACAAGCGGTCGCGCAGGTTCGCCAGCGCTGGCCGACGTCCGCGACACCCTGGCCTATGGCGACGTGCCCGGCCTCGGCGGCGCCGCGGTGCACGGGCACGCCGGCCAAGTGCTCTGGGCCGAGTGCGGCGGCGTGGAAACGCTGGTCTTCCAGGGACGCCGGCACTACTACGAAGGCGACGGCTGGACGCCCGTCGCACTGCCGGTGTTCCTGCTCCGGCAGCTCGGCGCGGAACTGCTGGTGCTGACCAACGCCGCCGGAGGCCTGCACGCCGACCTGGACGCCAGCGACCTGATGATCATCACCGACCACCTCAACCTGATGGGCGACCACCCGCTCATCGGGCCGCACGATCCGGCCTGGGGCCCGCGCTTCCCGGATATGTCCCAAGTCTATTGCCCCAAACTGGGTCAGCGGCTGGGGCGCATCTTCGAGGCCTTGCACCTGCCCGTACGCCGCGGCGTGTACGCGGCGGTGACGGGCCCGACGTACGAAACGCCGGCGGAGGTGCGGTTGCTGCGCAGCCTTGGCGCCGACGCGGTCGGCATGTCCACCGTGCCGGAGGCGCTCCTCGCGCGCGCCGCCGGACTGCGCGTGGCGGGCCTCTCCTGCATCGCCAACCGCGCGGCGGGCTTGCAGCCGCAGGCGCTGACGCATGCGGACGTGCTGCAGGCCGCGCGCGCGATGCTGCCGAAACTGCGCGCCGTGCTGGAACATTTCTGGAAGGAGCTGCCCCATGAACTTGGCCCAACGCACCCGGCTGCTTGACGCGGCGGAGCGGGCCCAGCGCAACGCCCACGCGCCGTACTCGCACTACCGCGTCGGCGCGGCGGTGCTGACCGACGGCGGGAAAATATACGCCGGCTGCAACGTGGAAAACGCGTCGTACGGTCTCACCATCTGCGCCGAGCGCGTGGCGGTCGGCGCGGCGCTGGCCGCCGGCGCCCGGCGCGTGCGGGCGGCGGCCGTGATCGCCGACGGGCCGGACGTCCCCTACCCGTGCGGCGCGTGCCGGCAGGTGCTGGCGGAGTTCGCGGCGGACGACGCGCCGCTGCTCGTCGCGCGCCGCGGCCACCTGCGGCAGGCGGAAGAGTTCACCCTCGGCGAACTGCTGCCCCATGCTTTCCGGCTGAGGGCGGGGAAAGGGGCTGGAAACCTGAAACCTGAGACCTGAAACTTGAAAAAAGGCGGCAGGCGGAAGGCCGGCGTCTCGCGCAGCCCGGCGCAGCCGCAACCAAAGAATACGTGACAGGATCCCGACAATCCGGGAGGTCGGGATGAATGGACAGGATTTTACAGGAAGGTTGTTAGTTATTAGACAGAAAGGCTGGCATGGCGACAGGGCGCAATCCTGTTGAATCTTGTTAATCCTGTCAAAA
>JAPLSZ010000350.1:1706-9144 GCA_026398385.1 Kiritimatiellota bacterium
CTGTCAAAATCCTCTCTGGAAAGCACGATTGGGATGGTTACCGAAGCGGTTTGATGTCGTCCAGCAGGCGGGATATGCTGACGGCGCGGATGTGTTCATGCAGCTCGAAGGTCCGCTCGCCGGCGTGAATGACATCGAGCGATGCCAGGTTCAAATCGGAAAGCGCCGACCGCAGTGAAGGCGTTAGCGCGGGGGCGCTGGTGCGCTTGATCTCAAAGCCCCGGCGCAGGGCGCCGCGCACGATGAGCAGGTCCAGTTCCGCTCCCGAATGGGTGGCCCAGAAGTGGCACTCGTCCGGTTCCGCCCCCAGTTGCGCGATAAGCTGCTCGATCACAAAGCCTTCCCACGAGGCGCCCACTTTGGGATGTCCCTCCAGATCGGCCGGCCGCGGCAAATTGAGCAAGCCGTGCAACAGACCGCTGTCGGCGACATAGACTTTGGGCGACTTGACCTGCCGCTTCCCGATGTTGGCATGCCAGGGCAGCAGTTGCCTGACGACCAGCGCCGAGGTCAAGATGTCGAGATAATGTCGAATCGTGGTGTCCGCGACGCCGAACGAGCGCGCGAACTCCGAGGCGTTCCATATTTGCCCATGATAATGCGCGAGCATGTTCCAGAATCGCCGCATGGTGCTCGCCGCAACCCGAATCCCGAATTGGGGAATATCCCGTTCGAGGAAAGTCCGAATAAAAACACGCCGCCATTCCATGCTGTCAGCATCCGTACGCGCCAGAAACGAACGGGGGAAGCCACCCCGATGCCAGAGCCGATCCAGGCGGGACAAGCCGACTTCGTCGAGGAGGAACCCGGAGAGCTGATAATAGGCAATCCGCCCCGCCAGGGTTTCGGACGACTGCCGCAACAGGGTGGGTGACGCGCTGCCCAGCACGAGAAACCGCGCCGGGGCGCCGGGCCGGTCGGCCAGCACCCGCAGGGAGGAAAAGAGGTCCGGACGATGTTGCACCTCGTCGAGAATGACCAGGCCCTTCAGCTTCTTCAGCGCCAGGATCGGATCGGCAAGCCGTGCCAGATCCTCGTCGTTTTCCAGGTCGAACGTCGTGGTCGGGCCCGGATAAACCCGGGCAACCAGCCTAGCCAGGGTGGATTTCCCCACTTGGCGCGCGCCGACAATCGCCACCACGGGATGGCGGCGGAGCAAACCGCACAGGGCGTTCACGGCTTTATGGCGCGGGTTCATGCAGACAATCTACATGGAATATTCGGCGATAGCAACCGAATATTCAAGGGCTAGCGCGGCCTAGCCGCAACCAAATAATACTGTAGAATCTTGTTAATCCTGTTAACTTTTTCTTTTGGAAAGCACGACTTGGAAGGTCAGCAATGCAGGGGGCGGAAACGAGTCTCATCTTCATGTTCCCCAGAGAGAAGCCGCGGGGCTAGAAGACCCGCCCTGGAGTTTGGCCTTTTGCGTTGAAATAGCGGCAGTTTTTGGAGTGCGGCGGCTTGACGCCGCTTTCCTTTTTTGCTACGGATTGGCCATGATCGATTGAGTTTATTGTCTGCGTGAGTAAGTTGTGCTCACATGATAGCGTGCGACACCTAACCAATGGCTCAGTTCCTTAACACGCCCGCAAAGATCGAGGGCTGGTCGATGGGTTCTAGTCCGAGGCCCCGTCCGCCCAAACCAGCGGCGCATCAAGCTGCGCCGAAGAAAGCGACGTCAAGCCGTCGCACTCCAAACAATTTCTCCGGCTTACGGTCAGCGCACCCCTGTCCCACAAGCCGGAGAAATTACGCACACGACTAAATTTCGCTGTCTTTTATGATACCGCTGCATGAAGAAGGGCCAAACTCCAGCGCGGGGCTGCCTGCCCGCCGACCGGCAGGCGGGGAAGCCCCGCCCACAAACGGCATACGGAAGGCGCAGAGGATTAAGGATTAAGATGACCGATCGTTCATTTCACATCACTACCGCCCCCCTGAACCATCCCCATCTGCGCCGACAGGATCTTCCGTTCCGCTGGCCCGATCCGCCCCTGCGGGTGGCGCTGCTGCGGCCGGAGATCCCGCCGAACACCGGCAACATCGCGCGCCTGTGCGCCGCCACGGGCTGTCCACTGCACCTGATCGGGCCGCTGGGCTTCCGCCTGGCCGACAAGTCGCTCAAGCGCGCCGGGCTGGATTACTGGGACGAGGTCGAGATGCATACGCACCCGGACTGGGACGCTTTCCGCCAGGCGGTGCCCGACGACCGTTTTTATCTGTTCAGCACGGCGGCGCCGCGCAGCTACGCCGACGTGGCGTACCGGCCGGGCGACCTGCTGCTCTTCGGCAGCGAGAGCGCCGGCCTGCCCGACCCGCTCCTGCGCGCGTACCCGGACAGCGTGCTGGGCATCCCGATGCGGCCGGGGGCGGTGCGCTCGCTCAATCTGTCCAACGCGGTGGCGATTGTGGTATACGAAGCGCTGCGGCAGTTGAATCTTTTTTGAACTTTTGCGGGCCGGCGCGGTCAAAAACCACGCGACGAACGCAAAACGGGAGAACAGCATGAGCACAGGCATCGAAGTGATCAATCAACGCGTGCGGGAGGAAAGCGGCTGGGTGGGCGCCTTGCGGGCGGAGATGGGCCGGACGATCATCGGGCAGAAATACCTGGTTGACCGCCTGCTGCTGGGCCTGCTGTCCAACGGCCATCTGCTGCTGGAGGGCGTGCCGGGGCTGGCCAAGACGCTGTCGGTCAAGACGCTGGCCGCCGCCATCCACACCGGGTTCCAGCGCATTCAATTCACGCCGGATCTGCTGCCCGCGGACCTGATCGGCACGCAGATCTACAGCCCGAAGGACGGCGCGTTTTCCACGCGCAAGGGGCCGGTGTTCACCAACATCCTGCTGGCCGACGAGATCAACCGCGCGCCGGCCAAGGTGCAGAGCGCCCTGCTCGAAGCCATGCAGGAGCGGCAGGTGACCATCGGCGGCGAGACGCATCCGCTGCCGGAGCCGTTCCTGGTGCTGGCCACGGAAAACCCGATCGAACAGGAAGGCACTTATCCATTGCCCGAGGCACAGGTGGACCGTTTTCTGCTGAAGCTCAGGATCACCTACCCGACCCGCGAGGAGGAGCGGCTGATCCTCGAAGCCATGGCCGTCACGGCGCGGACCTTTGATACGCACCCGGTGGTGGAGCCGGCGGCGATCCTGCGCGCGCGGCAGGTCGTGGACGAGATTTACATGGACGAGAAGATCAAGGATTACATCCTCAACATCGTCGGCGCCACGCGCGACCCCGCCGCGTTCCATCTGCCGCTGAAGGAATACATCCGTTACGGCGGCTCGCCGCGCGCGACGATCTACCTCGCGCTGACCGCGCGCGCCCACGCCTTCCTGCAGGGGCGCGGCTATGTCACGCCCCAGGACGTGAAGTCCGTGGCGCCCGACGTCCTGCGCCACCGCCTGATCATCTCCTACGAGGCCGAGGCGGAGGAGCTGACCGCGGACGACGTGCTCCAGCGCATTCTGAACGAGCTGCCGGTGCCGTAATATTTTCGCGGAGCGAAAAAATCATGATCCCCAGAGATATCCTCCGCAAGGTCCGTCGCATCCAGATCCGCACGCGGCACCTGGTGAACGATGTCTTCGCCGGGGAGTACCACAGCGTCTTCAAGGGCCGGGGCATGGAATTCCAGGAGGTGCGCGAGTACACGCCCGGCGACGATGTCCGCTCCATCGACTGGAACGTCACCGCGCGCATGGGCCACCCGTTCGTTAAGCGCTTCACGGAGGAGCGCGAGCTGACCGTCATGCTGCTGGTGGACATCAGCGCCTCGCACGTGTTCGGCTCCACCCGGCAGCTCAAAAAGGACCTCGCCGCCGAGCTCGCCGCCGTCCTGGCCTTTTCCGCCATCCAGAACAACGACCGCGTCGGGCTGATGCTCTGCACGGACGAGGTCGAGCACTACCTGCCGCCCCGGAAGGGCGTCAGCCACGTGCTGCGGGTGATCCGCGACGTGCTGTACTTCCAGCCGCGCCACCGCGGCACCGCGCTGATCCCGGCGCTGGACTTTCTGAACCATGTCACCACGCACAAGACCGTGACGTTTCTGATCAGCGATTTCCTCACGCGCGAGGAGCTGAAGCCCACGCTGACCGTCAGCGCGCGGCGGCACGATCTGGTGGCCGTGGTCGCCGGCGACCGCCGGGAGCAGGAGTGGCCGGCGGTCGGCCTCGTGGAGTGGACCGATGCGGAAACCGGCGCGCGCCGGCTGGTGGACACCAGCGACGCCCGCGTGCGCCGGGCTCTGGCCGGGCAGCAGGCGGAGCGCCGTGCGGAACTGATCCGGTTGCTGAACCGTTCCGGGCTGGACACCATCGAAGTCTTGGCCGGCGAGCCTTACGAGTTCGAGGTTGAAAAATTCTTCCGCACACGGGCACGGCGGTTCCGCAGGTAGCCGTGGCATGCAGGCTTATCTTCCAGGCCCTCGGGAGCCGCGGCGGCGCGCGACGAGACCGCCGTGGCGCGGCTGGCTGGGCCCCGGCATGGTCCTGCTGGCGTGCCTGGTCGGCGGCTGTCGGCAGAAGGCGGCCCGGTCGCCGGCCGGCGGCACCACGCTGACAGCAAACGTCAGCACCAACGTCATCCGGATCGGCGACCTGCTACGCCTGCGTGTGACGGCCGAGCACCCCGCGGGCTACCAGGTGTTGCTGCCCAACCTGGCGCGCGACAAGGCGGTCATCGTCCGCGATCAGCAGCAGCAAACCCAGCCGCTGCCGGCCCAACGGGCGCGCACGACGTGCGACTATGTCATCACCTCACTGGTCACCGGGCAATACGACTTCGTCACCAACCGGGTGACGTGGCAGTTGCCGGACGGCCAGACGCAAATGACCAACTTTCCATTTGCGGCCTTCACGGTTCACAGCACGCTGACCGGCACCAACCAGCCGTTGCGCGACATCCACGGGCTGGCGCACTGGCCCGGGCGCTTCCCGCCCTGGCTGTCGGCCCTGCTCATCGCGGCGGCCCTGGCGGGTCTCGCCGTCGTGCTCTTCCGGCTATACCGGCGCCGGCCGTCCGCCCGCCGCAACGGCCCGCCGCCGTTGCCGCCGCACCAGGTGGCGCTGGCCGCGCTCCAGGCACTGCTGAGACGCGGCTGGATCGAGGCGGAGCACGTGGAGCCCTTCTATGTCGAACTTTCGGCCATTGTCCGCCGCTATCTGGAGGACCGCTTCCAGCTCCGCGCGCCAGAGCGCACGACGGAGGAGTTCCTGCGCGAAGCGGCCACCGCCGGCGCCCTGACCCCGGCCCATCAGGCGTTGGTGGGCGCCTTTCTGGAGCAAAGCGACCTGGTGAAGTTCGCCCGCTATCATCCCCCGTCCGGCGCCATGCGCGCGGCCTATGCCGCCGCCGAACGGCTGGTGCAGGAAACCATACCCATCGCGCCGGCGGCGCCGGGAGCCGCGCCATGATGCTGCGCTATCCATGGCTGCTCCTGCTGGCGCTGCTGATCCCGGCGCTGCTCTACCTGCGCTTCGCCCGCCGTCGGGCGCCCACGCTGAAGTTCAGCGACACCGCCCTGCTCGCGCGGCTGCCCGCCGGCTGGGCCGTGGCCGCCGCCCGCCTGCTGCCGGTGCTGTACGGCCTGGCGCTGCTGGCTCTGGTCGTGGCGCTCGCCCGTCCGCAAAAGGGCCTGACGGAGAGCCGCGTCCGCACCGAGGCGGTGGACATCGTGCTGCTGGTGGACGTCTCGCCGTCCATGGAAACCCCGGACTTCTCCACCGTGACGCGGCGCCTGAACCGGCTCGACGCGGCCAAGCTGGTGCTGGAAAAGTTCATCCAGAGCCGCGAGCACGACCGGCTCGGCATGATCGGGTTTTCCGCCCTGCCATACACCCTGGCCCCGCTGACGCTCGACCACGGCTGGCTGCTGCAGCGCATGCTCCAACTCCGGCCCTCCATGCTGGGCGACCGGACGGCGATCGGCGACGCCATCGCTTCCGCGATCAACCGGCTGCGCGACAGCCGGGCCAAGAGCAAGGTGGTCGTCCTGCTGACCGACGGCATGAACAACTGGGGTACCCTCTCGCCGGAAAACGCCGCCCAGGCCGCCAAGGCGCTGGGCATCAAAATCTACACCGTCGGTGCCAGCGGCCGCGAAGCACGCTTCGCGATGCAGGACGCGGAAGTGGACGAAGCCGCGCTGAAAAAGATCGCCAACCTCACCGGCGCGATGTATTTCCGCGCCGCCGATCTGTCCGGCCTGCAGAAGATCTATGCACAAATTGACCGGATGGAGAAGACCGACATGGAGGTGGAGCACTTCACGCGCTTCCAGGAAATGGCCCAGCCCTGGACACTCGGCGCGCTGCTGTTGCTGGGTTTGGAAATGTTGTGCGCGCTGACGCGCCTGGGGCGGCTGCCGTGAGGAAAGTAAGATGTATGAAGTATGAATTTCGATTTATGATTTTCAGTTTTCAGGCTTTCAGGCTTTTGTTTCGGGTTTTGGGTTTCGGATTTCGAATTTGATTTCCATGCAATGGGGACATCCAGAGTGGCTATATGCGTTATGGGCGCTGCTCCCGCTGGCGTGGCTGCTGGGGTGGCTGGCCCGCCGGCGCGAGCGGCGGCTGGCGCGCCTGGTGGCGCCCGAGGTCTGGCAGGCCTTGGCGCCGGACCGGAGCCCCCGGCGTACGCGCCTGAAACTGGCGCTCTGGCTAGTGGCCGCCGGGCTGCTGATCTGCGTGCTGGCGCAGCCGCAATGGGGTTTCCACTGGGAGGAAGTTCGCCGGCGCGGGCTGGATCTGCTGGTGGTGCTGGACACCTCGCGCAGCATGGCGGCGCAGGACATCAAACCCCACCGGCTCCAGCAGGCTCAGTGGGGCGTGCGCGACCTGGTGCAGAAGCTGCGCGGCGACCGCGCCGGCCTCATCGCCTTCGCCGGCAGCAGCTACCTGGCCTGCCCGCTGACAGTGGATTACCCGGCCTTCATGATGATGCTGGGCGACATGCACGTCGGGCTGATTCCGCGCGGCGGCACCGCCATCACACAGGCGCTGACCACGGCGATCGGCAGCTTCGAGACGAGCGGCCAGGCGGACCGCGTCATCGTGCTGATCACCGACGGCGAGGATCACGAGGGTGATCCGCTGGCGCTGATCCCCAAGCTGAAGGAAATGAACATCCGCGTCTACGCCGTGGGCGTCGGCACGCTGGAGGGTGAGCTGCTGCCGGACGAAGGGGACGGCCACGTCGGCTTCTTCAAGGACCGGGCGGGCAACGTGGTCAAGAGCGCGCTGCGGGAGGACCTCCTGCGCAAGCTGGCGCTGGATACCGGCGGCGTGTACGTCCGCTCCGCGCCCGGCGACTTCGGGCTGGATCGCATTTACGATCAAAGCATCGCGCGTCTGAAGCGCGACGAGCAGACCTCCCGCCTGGCGAGAATCTACGAGGATCGCGCCAGTTGGTTCCTCGGCGCGGCGCTGG
>JAPLSZ010000142.1 GCA_026398385.1 Kiritimatiellota bacterium
AAGCATGAACAAGCCGCCCTGCGGGCTTCGACTCCGGCCCGCCAAACCGGGCCTGCGCTCAGGGTTAGCCCTGAGCAAGGTGCGAAGCACCGCGTCGAAGCCTGACGGGCGGCCATCAGTCCGCCCATCAGGCGGATTATGAATGAATGCGTAGCGTTCATGAATAATCCGGGCTAGCGGGGCGGAGTCCTCCGCATTGCCTGCCAGGTCCGGCGCAAGGCATAGCCCGCCACACCGATGCCGAGTAGGATGAAAGTGGAGGGCTCGGGGACCGATGCTAGCGTTAGCGTAACGCCAGGCGCAGGGCCGCCGATTGGCGCTCCCCAAATCGCGCCGCCGGCGGGGACGGTGGCGGCCAGGCCGGGGCCGTGTCCGCCAGGGATAGGGATCTCGAAGGTGTCGGTGTCGATCAAAAGGCTACCCGGCATGCTGATGGAACTGGCGGCGCTCACGGCCCAAAACCCGAGTTCAGGCGCGTCCAAATATCCGATGTCAAAGTACATGGAACTCACCGGCGGTAACGTGAGACTACCGCTGACAGGTCCGCCAGGGAAAAGCAAGGTTACATTGAACGGAATAGGTGGCATGCCAAACGCATTCTTGATTTCGATCTCCCAATGCCCGACACTTGGGCCAGCCACCGTGTCCAAGAACAAAGCGGGACCCAGCGTGCCACCCAGCAAAAGCGGGGTCGGGCCCGGCGACGACAAGAGGGGCACCAACCCCGGATGGGTGGCCCCCGGATCGGGAAAGGCGAACGTCGGACCGGCGCGGACGGCGAGAGGGGCGCCGCACAGCAGCGCCACGGCCACTGCGGCCAAAACCGCCGGATATTTTCGTACGACGGACGACAGGACGGATTGACGAGTTCGCATGCATTCTCCTTTAACTACGGGCTGATGGTTATGATACACGCCGACGCGGTATCTGGAACGTGATCTCGCAGATAGTGCAACAGCCAGCACCGGCTCAACACACCATCTCACTAAGGATACAACGCATCATAACCACGTGAACATACCACCCCGCGCGAATATGTCAAATGCAGTACAGCCTCAGTTGTAATGGGTCGGTCACATATGAGGAGCCGCTGGCGATAAGATTATTGTAGGCCGGGTCTCCGATCCGGCGAAAGCCGACGCCGACGATTGTTGGCGGCAAAAGCTTCATCGGCGGCGGCGAGAAGGGTCAGGGCACACTGCCTCGACGCCGAAACCGGCAAGGTGTTATCTCTGGGCCATTCACAAATAAAAAGCACGAGGAGGTCCAGGTCTTCCCGGACCACGACAACTGCCCCGATCCCGCCCCCGTTTACGAATGACGCTGCTTCGCCCTGCGTAGCGCTTCGCAGCGCAGGGAACGCCGCGGCCGAGTCTATCCGCACGCCGTCCATATCCGCCGGAGATGCGCTCCGGATTGCGCTTTCTGGCTAAAAATGCCGCATAAAGGGCTTGACCGGCCCCGCCGCAAGCTCATCATCGCCCCATGAATGTTAACGGCACACAGGCGACACGGAAAACGGCGCACCCCCGAGCGGGCGCGCCCAAGCAATTTCTTATTGTTGTATCTCGCGCTATTGAACATTCGACGAACAAAGGAGCCCCATGAAAAAGATCAGCCTGCTCGCATTGCTTGCCCTCGCCGCCCTACCCGCTTTCGCCGCCGCTGAAAAATCGCCGGCGCAAAAACCAAACATCATTTTCATCCTTTCCGACGATGTCGGCCTCGGCAATGTGCATTGCACCGGCGGCCATTTCAACACGCCGAACATCGACTCGCTGGCACAGGGCGGAACGCGGTTTGAATATGCCTATGCGACGCCACTGTGCGGGCCGACGCGCTGCCTCTTCCTCACCGGACGCTATCCGTTCCGAACCGGCTTGATCAGCAATCAGAGCGCGGGGGCGCTCGAAGATCACAAAGAAATCATGATCCCGACCGTGATGAAGAAAGCCGGCTACGCCACCGCGTGCGTCGGCAAATGGGGCCAGCTGCCCTACGGTCCGGGCCGGTGGGGCTTCGACGAAGTCATGAGCTGCAAAGGCAGCGGCCGCTACCGCCACGAACAGGGCATCGAATATGAGCGCAATGGCGCATGGAAAAAGCTGCAGAAGGGCGAATATCTGCCCGACCTCATGCATGACTTCATCGTCAGCTTCATCGAGAAGAACAAGGCCAAGCCGTTTTTCCTCTACTATCCGATCGAGGCGATCCACGGCCCGATTTTGAGAACACCCGACTCCAAGAAAGACGAAAGCCCGGCGCGACTCTACACCGACAACGTCGAATACATGGACAAGCTCGTCGGCAAACTCATCGCCGAACTCGACCGCCTCAAGCTGCGCGAGAACACGCTCGTGATCTTTTCCGGCGACAACGGAACCGCCAGCTTTGGCGTCGAGGCCGCGAAGGTGGACGGGAAGGCCATCAGCGGACACAAGGCCAGGCTGCTTGAAGGCGGCAGCCGCGTCCCGCTCGTCGTCAACTGGCCCGGCACGACGCCCGCGGGGAAAGTTTTGAAGGACCTCACCGACTTCAGCGATTTCTTCGGCACCTTCGCCGAACTAGGCGGCGCGCAACTGCCCCAAGGCGTGCAGATCGACAGCCACAGCTTCGCCGCACAGATCAAAGGCGAGAAAGGAACGCCGCGCGACTGGGTCTATGTCGAACTCGGCGGAAAATCCTACGCCCGCGATGCGCGCTATAAGCTGACGAACAAAGGCGCGCTCCTCGATCTGAAGAACGCGCCCTTCGAGGAAATTCCCGTCGCCGCCGACACGGCCGACGCCGGGGCGCTCGCCGCTAAAAAGAAACTGCAGGCCGTTCTCAACGAGCATCCAGCGGGCGACGCTTCCGGAATCGTGAAGAAAAACAAGAAGGCCACGAAAGCCGGGCGGCAGCAATCTCGCCGCGGCGTTGGAAAAAGCGAAGGTTTACGCTGACTACCGCAAGCTGCTGGAAACGGAAAAAACGGTGGACGCCGTCATCATCGCCTCCGGCCAGCATTGGCACCTCGCGATGAGCAAGCTTTGCTTGCAGGCGGGCAAACACGTCTACTGCGAAAAACCACTCGCCCACAGCACCGCCGAAGCGCGCGCGATCGCCAACATGATGCCCGGCTGCAAACTGGCCACGCAGATTGGGACGCAGGGCGGCGCAAAGACGTTCCAAGGCTTCGACATCGCCGCGCAGGCCGCCGAGTTCGGGATGACTGGCATCGTCGCGCTGCGCGCGGGTCGGAATATCGAGTGGGACAGCCCGAACTTGAAGGCCAAAGGCTGTCCCGAAGCCGACCGCTGGATTCATCTGCCCCAGCGCACGAAGTGGCTCGCCTAAAAAACCAGCCCCGCCGCCGCCCGACAAGGGCAAAGGGGGCGCCGGGCGTAAGGCCTCAGTCACATGGTGATTCGTAGGGTCGTCGCTGGCGATAAGATCATACTGTAGGCCGGGTCTCCGCCCCGGCGATAGGCGACGCCCGCGGGTTCGGCCCGTTCGACCACTTCGACAGGCTCAGGGATTGTATCAAGCTCAGGGCAGGCACGCTCACCGCCAGCGGGCGCAGCAAGCCTGCGCCCCTACGTCACTGCCCCCATTACGAGCGCAACCAGAAAAACCTTCCCTGTCGCGCTCGGAAGTGCTATTTTGTTTTTAAATGGTGGAGCTTTGCCGTGGCTGCGTTGGCTGTCTTCTCGGCGCGCGCGGCGGCAGGGGGCGTTCGCCATGCCGACGAAAGGAGCTGTTATGCGCGGGTTGCTGATCTTGCTGGGCGGTATGCTGGCCTTGGCGGCCGGCAGCCTGCTGACGGGCTGTGAAGTCGGCTCGGCCGATGAGGTCATCGCCGGCGCCGGCGGCAATTTCTCCGGCCTGTATTTGAACCCCGACGGCGGCCACCTGGTTTCCCACAACAGCGGCAGCCCCGTGGACGCCTTGAACCTGCAGCAGGATGGGAATCAACTCCAGGCCGTGGACAACAACAACCTGGTTTTCAGCGGAACGCTCGGGGACGTGAGCACCCAGGCTGTGGCCAGCTTCAACTTGACCGGCCAGACCACGGCCGGAGCCGCGGTGACCGTGTCGGGCACGCTGCAAAAGAACGGCACGACGGCCACCATGACGGGCCTTTGGGCCGAGCCCTCCTTGTATGGCTCGGTATATGGCCGCGCCACCGTTTCCGCGTCGCCCACCAATCAGCCCCCCACCACAAACACCAACACGACCATCGGCGCCCGGCTCCAGTGGGGGCGGACTACGCCGCCGCGGCTGTGGTTCGAACGGGATCCGCGGCCGGCCGGCCAGGAACTCGCGCAGGCCCTGTCGCCCGGCAGCCGCCGGCGGTCAAAGGCTTAGCGCGGCTGGTGCCGCAACCAAACGACACTTGACAGGATTAACAGGATTTTACGGGAAGGTTGTTAGTTTGTGGACAGATAGGCTGCACGGCAACAGCGGCCCATCCTGTAAAATCTTGTTAATCCTGTCAAAACCCTTCTCTGGAAAGCACGCTTTGGACGGTTAGCACTTCAGCGCTGCGGCGGCAGGACGCCTTCCTTGACCAACTGCGCGTCCATTTCCGGTGTCAGCGGAACGGGCAGCGGCGGCAGGCCGCTCCGAATGGCCCGCATCTGGTATTCCTGCAGGCGCTGTTGCAGGTGCTCAGGGCTCGGGCGCGGCGCCCCCCCGCCCGCGAATCCCCGATCGTTCTCTTGGCGGTGGCGTTCCCAATAGGACCGCCGTTCGGCGGACGGATCGGCCGGGGACGGCGGATACTGAACCCGGTCAAACATTCTTATGCTGGCGGCCGAATTGGTCACCGTCGCGGACAATTTGAGCACCACCGTCTCCAGTCCTTTGCGCAACACGGCTTCTTCCGCCAGGTAGTTGATGGAGACCAGTTCGACGCCGTCATCGCTCTTTTCACCCACGCCGAGGTAATAACTCTGATTGGTCAGCGCCGTATTGATCAGGCCCACCCGGGGCCCGGCGGGCAAATCCAACAGCGCGCTCATCCGCAGGCTCTTGGCAAACGTGTCCGCCAGGTTCAGGTTGGTGACGGCGGTGGCGGCCTGGACGCCGCCGGACACGCCAAAGGGGTTGCGATCCAGAATAATCTGATAGCGGTCGAAATCAGTGGTGGGCGCCGCCGCCGCGATTCCGGCACAGGCCAAGCCTATTCCCAGATAACATGTGGTTTTCATAACTTCACCTTTGCGGAGCTGGCGTTGCGGCGTTGTTGGTCGCAACCCCGACGGTCGGCGGCGGGGGGCGCAGCAGCAGCGCGGACGCGCCGCTGCGGACCTGGGGCTGTTTCCAGTCTTCATGTTGCTGCTGGCGGACCTTTTCCGGATCCGGCTTCGCCAGCGGGCTGTCGGTCCAGCCCTTGGTCATCACCTCCGGCATCGCCGTCTCGCGATGGAGCCGGGCGGTTTCCGCCCGCGCCTCCTCCGGCGTCTGGAGCACATAGGGCGTGATCAAAACCAGCAGTTCCGTGCGGCCGCTCTTGTTGTCGTCCGTGCGGAACAGCGCGCCCAGGAAGGGGATGTCGCCCAGGAAGGGGATCTTGGTGCGGGTCTTGGTGCTGTCTGTCTTGACCAAGCCGCCCAGAACAATCGTGGCGCGGTCCGCCACCGTGATGGACCCTTTGATCTGGCGCTTGTTGATGATCGGCACCTGGTTGTTGTCGATCGTCACCTCGCCCCCCAACGAATCGGCCGTCTGGGAGATATCCATGATCACCATGCGGTTGGGATTGATGTGCGGCGTGACGATCAAATCGATGCCGATGTCGACATATTCGTAGGTGGATTGCACGCCGCCGCTATTATTGACGCCATACGTGGTGGTGCCGGTGACCACGGGACGCTGCGTGGCGTTCTTGATCTCCGCCTCCGTGTTGTCGGTGGCCATGATGACCGGCGTGGAGAGGATGCGCGCGTTGGAACTGGACGCGAGCATTTTCAGCACGGCGTCAATGTTCAGCCCGGTGATGGTGCTGTAGTACGTCAGCCCCTGGGGCAACGCGAAGCCCTTGCCGATGGCGGCCGAGTCCGGGATGCTGCCGCCGCCGGCGCTCCAGCCGCCGCCGAAGGAACCCACCGTCTGGCGGGTCACCAGCCCGCCGCCCGGCCCGGCTTTCTGCTTATTATACACGAGCATGGACCGCTGCAGCCAGTCAATGCCCATCTGGGTTTCCTTGGTCAGCTCGACCTCCAGGATCACCGCCTCGATCAGCACCTGGGCCAGCATGACGTCCAACTGGTCAATCACCTGCTGCAACAGGGCCAAATCCTGCTTGGTGCCCATGAGCAGCAGGGAGTTCGTCCGGGGATCCGGCAGAATACGCGTATAGGGCGAGATCTGGCCCAGGCCCAACTGCTCGGCGCTGGCTGCGCCCGGCACGTAGCCGCTGGGCGTGGCGCCCCCCCCGGTCTGACGGCCACGCGCGGCGGTCGAGGAACGCGACCCATAGCGCGAAGTGGTGCCCCGCCCGGCCGTGGTGCTGCCGGTACTGCTGCCGAGGGATGACCGGCTGGTGGCGCTGGTGCGCGTGGCGGCGCCCCCGGTGGCCGATCCGCCCACCGGACTTCCGGCCCCGATGCTGCCCGAGGAGCCGCTGGTTCCTCCGATCAAATCGTTGAGCAGGCCGGCGGTTTCCAGGGCGACGGCCCAGCGCAGCGGATGCACGCGCGCAATGACTTCGGGATCCACCTGGCGGTCCAAGATCTCGATAATGCGGTCGAACAGCGGAAAGTTCGACGGCCGGGCGATGAGCAGGATGATATTCGTGCGCTCATCGGCCATGATTTTTACGCGGCCCTGAAATAATTCGCCCTCGCTCAGGCTGTTGGCGTCCCCCGCGCTGACCGGGCGCGGCGCCCGGATGATGCCCACGGGATAGGTTGGTGTCACCGCCACGCGCGCCGTGTCCGCCTTGGCCTGGGCGTCCTGAATCAGGTCGTTGAGCTTGGCGGCGATAGCCGCCGCCTCGCCGTGTTTCATTTCGTAGACCTTGGTTTCCACCCGGCCCTCCGACTGCTGATCAGCAAATTCCAGGATCTCCATGATGCGCTGCAGGTTGGCCGAGGTGTCGGTGATCAACAGGCTGCGGGTGCGCTCGATGGGTTGGATTTTACCGAAGCCATGCAGCACCCCTTGGATGATCGCCTGCGCTTCGGGCACCTCCATGTACTTCAGCGAAACGATATGACTGATCAACTGATCGGTCTCCGGCAGGTCTTTATCCGCCGTCACCCGGGTCAAGGGCATGCCCTCCAGTCGGCCGACGTTTGCCAGCACCA
>JAPLSZ010000028.1 GCA_026398385.1 Kiritimatiellota bacterium
GCGCTGGATCTGATGGGGTCGCACCAGGCGGCCGAGGACGGTTTCGACCAATGGGTGTCGCTGCCGATGGATCCCAAATCAACAGGGCATCACGGGTGGGCGCTGCCTGACCGTCCTAACGGACTCTTCTCGGAGGGGCACGGATGCCTGACGCATGCGGTAGGGCCTGACGGAGTCGGCGGCCACATGGATGGCGTCCATGCGTTCGGCCCGGGTTCCATCGGCTGGGCCCTGACCGAGCACTACTGGATGACCGGCGATACCCAGTGGTTGAAAGCCTCCCCGCCGAGGATCAAGGCCAATGCCGAATGGATGCTGCGTCAACGAAAGGTGGTGACAAGCATGGTTCCGGGTGGCGAGCGTCTCTGGTGCAAGGGCTTGCAGCCGGCGCTCCAGGTGACTCCGGACAGCGGCGGATTGTGGATGCAGTTCTATGAGTGCGAAGCCTACTACTGGGTCGCCGCCTCACGTCTCGCGGCCACGCTGGCCGTGATTGATCCTCAAGGGGGTGCTGCTCTGGCGGCCGAGGCGGAGGCGTATCGCAAGGAACTGCGCGTGGCGGTGGAGCGGTCCATCGCGCTTTCACCTGTGGTGCCGGTGCGCGACGGCACCTTCCATTCGGTCATCCCGTTTGCCTGCTATGTCCGCGGGTTGAGCACGGGTGCCTGGGGTTGGCAGCGCGATGGCTCCGGCAATCATGTCGGTCCGTTGTACTGGGAAACGGTCCAATCGGCGGCGGCGCTGATCAGTCCGGCGGGATTGATGCCCACGGATGATGTACGGGTGCAGGGATATCTGGACGTACTGGAGGATCGGCTGCTTCTGGAGAATTCGTACGTCGGCCAGCGGAGTAAAGGAGACTGGTTCCTGGCCGGCTGGCAGTACCAGGGCGGACTGGAACGGACGTCGAACATGCACCTGGTGGCTGATGACATTCCGGTCTTCCTCCGTTCATTCCTGAACTGCTACGCCGTCGACATTCTTCCGAACGATGGGTATGTCTTCAATGAGCATGCTGTTCACGGTCCGCCGGACAAGATCTACGAGGAAGCATGTTTCCTCGAACGCTTTCGCAACCTGCTGGTGATGGAAGACGGCCGGAACCTGTGGCTGGCGCGCGCCACGCCGCGCGCCTGGCTGGAGCAGGGCAAGAAGATATCGGTGAAGAACGCGCCGACGCACTACGGCGCGGTGGACTACGAGATTGTCTCCGACGTGGACCACGGCAGGATCACGGCCACGGTAAAGCTGCCGTCGCGCAATCCGCCCGGCGAAGTCCGGCTGCGCCTGCGCCATCCCAAGTCGGCGCCTATCAAAAGCGTCACAGTCAACGGCAAGCAGTGGATCGAGTTCAACAAAGACAAGGAAACGATCCTTCTCAAAAACATGACCGGCACCGTGGCCGTGTCCGCCTGGTATTAAATGAGGGATGATCATAAACGTAAGAACCCAATAAGGAGAAACGCACATGAGCAAGCCGACGCAGTTCGCAGGAATGAATCGTCCAGGCATCTTATTAACCATGCTTTGTTTGTTTCTTTGGGCCCTCAGTCCTCTACGCGGGGCCGAGCTGGCCGGGGCGATCCGCCAGGGCAAGACCCTCGTGACCGAAACGGTGCCGTTAGATGGCGGGGATTGGCTCTTGGGCTTGGATCCGAAAAATGTCGGGCGGCAGGATCAGTGGTGCAAGGCGCCGCAGGCCGACGCCAAGAAATCCAGGGTGCCCGGCGTCATTCAGGACGTCTATCCCGATTACCACGGTCTGGCCTGGTATTGGCGGGATTTTGCCGCCCCTACGAACCCTCATTCCGGTGGGCGATACTTATTGCGGTTCGGCGCGGTGGACTATCTGGCAGACGTGTACGTGAATGGGATTCCGATCGGCAGCCATGAAGGGTCACAAGAATCGTTTGTTCTGGACGCGACTTCCGCGGTCAAGAGCGGTGTTCCCAACCGCCTGGCCGTGCGCGTGTTTAACCCGGCCAATGAAGCGATCGATGGCATCAGCCTGCATAACACTCCTTTGGGACGCCGCCAGTATCCGAAGCCGGTGGACAATGCCTATCACACCGGCGGCATGATTGGTTCGGTGGAACTGCTCGTGGCACCCGCCGTGCGTATCGAAGACTTGCAGGTCATTCCGGACTGGAAGACGGGTGAGGTGCGGATCCGGATGCAGGTGCGCAGCACGCTCGACAAACCCGTGTCCGGGCGCGTCCGGTTGATCGCGGCACCGGCTGTTAGCGGGGAATCGGTGGCGGAGGCCGGATGCGAGCGGGAGTTTGCCGCCGGGGAGACGCGGTTGGAAATGAAGTTGCGCGTGCCGCACCACCGGCTATGGGAACTCAATGATCCGTATCTCTATCGGATGACAGCCAGCGTGCAGGCTGCCGGAAGCCAATCCATGGATGACCGCTCCGTGCGTTGCGGGTTCCGGGATTTCCGGTTTGAAAACGGCTACTTCCGCATGAACGGCCGCCGGATTTACCCGCACGGCGGCCTTTACACCATCCTGCATTATCCCGGCGCACAGAGCGTTCCCTACGATGAGGACCTGGTCCGCCGGGACGTGCTGAACATGAAGGCCGCCGGTTTCAACATCGTGCGGATGACTTGCGGCGCGGCCGTTCCGGCCCGCCAACTCGACGTTTGTGATGA
>JAPLSZ010000245.1 GCA_026398385.1 Kiritimatiellota bacterium
CGCCGCGATCCGTCTGCCCAACCCCTGCTCAAAACGCTTGTCTATCATCCGCCCAAGCATCCCTTTGTCGAGTAGTTCGGCCATTTCACACCTGCCACAAAAATACGATTTGCGTGTATAACGAGTGCTGTCACTTGGCCGGTAATGGGTCAGTTACGGGGTGGTCTTCTTCGGGAAGGCACGGCTCGCGTGGACGCTCGCCCTCCAGATTCGCTGCCAACGCCGGTGTTGCCGATGGAGGGCGAGACTCCGGCGAGCCACGACCACCCCGCCCGCCCGTAACTACCCGCTACCGAAAGGGCTTGTATCTACCGGACGCTGGCGTTAGACTGAGTCGAACCGAGTGAAACCTACAATAACAGCAGGGCCGGCGATGAGCGCGCGCGCTGTATCCTTATCGCGCAGACGCCGAAGATGGTTCGCCGCCTGCACCTTGCTTTTTTCCCTCCTGTTGACGATACTGGCCGCCGAGTGGATTCTGCGGCGCATGTCGGCCCACCAGCCGTGGGCCAACTGGGAGTACAAGACGTCCCCGCAAGGAACCCGCGGGCCCTTCGTCAGCGGCCCGAAGCGTCCGGGCATCACCCGCATTCTGGTCCAAGGCGACTCCATCACCTATGGCGCCGGGGTCAGCGACTATAAGGAGCTGTACCCTTACCGCCTCCTGGCCAAACTCAACGCGCAGGGCGAGAAATACGAAATGTTCAGCATCGGCGTCCCGGGGCGGGAGGTCAACGGGCAAGCCCGGGAACTGGATAAGCTCGCGGACACGCTGTGTCCCGACATGATCGTTTACCAATGGTTTGTCAATGACGTCGAGCTCTCGAAGGTGAACCGGCCGGAAAGCCGGATCACGGTATGGCGGAAGCTGTCGTTCCATGAGCAGCTCAAGCGCCGCTCGTATCTCTATGCCCTGCTCGACGAAAGGCTGCCGGGGATTTTACCCCGGTTCAACCGTTCGTATGAGCAATATCTTCTGGAAGACTTCGCCGAAAAAAGCCGGACGGGATTTTGGTACATGTTCCGCTTCGAGTTCCATACCTGGGCCACCCGCGCTTCCCTCACCGCCCGGCGCAACATCCTGATGCTTTACCCGCTGCTGCCGTTCCGCGGGGAGTACCCCTTGCGGACACTGCACGAGCGCATGCGCGAGATTTCCGGCCGCAGCGTCTTCGCCATGCCCGCCTACATGATGCACATGAAAGACGGAACAAACGTCACGGATCGAACTTCCACCTATGGCATCTGCCGAAAAGCCCTGCGTGACCGCACGCTGCCGAACACGTACCTGGTGCATGGCCCCTACCTCCTCCTGGGTGCAGGCGCCCACCAGGTTGCGTTCCGGATGAAAGCCGATGCGCTGCACAGCGGGCTCGTGGCGAAGCTGGACGTGGTTTGCGATGATGGCCGGACGGTGCTGGCGCAAACGACCCTGTCCGATCGGGACTTTGCCGGCGCGGGCCAATGGCAGAAATTCACGCTGCCCTTCTCCGTGCCGCGGAAGTTCGTCTGCGACCTGGAGTTCCGAGTGCAGTATCTCGGCCAGGCGGATCTTTCCGTGGACTGCGTCCAACTGCCCACGCAGTACAACATCGAAGTGCTGGACCTGACGCCGTACCTCAAGGATATGAACACGTGGGCCAGCCCGGCCGACGGCCATCCCAACGCGGCCACGCACCAGGTCATGGCCGACAGGCTGTACCGCCAGATCACAGAAAAGAACGGCGGCCGCCTTGACAAGGCCCCGGATTGTGATAATATTCCGACTAATTCGAATACCACAGGTGCCAAATGAATGGAAAAATTAAAGCGTTGATGATCGCCTTGGCGCTGGGCTTGCCCGCCGGCGCCAGCCACGCCGCCGAAGCGGCCTCCGCCATGCCCGCATGGATCAAGGACCACGTGGAAGTCGGCACGCGCATCACGTATTTCATACTGCAGGACGATCATCGCGACTTTCATGGCGGCAACCGCTTCTGGGGCAGCATCAACGACCTCGACGTCAAACAGCAATACCTGCCCATCAAGCTGTTCGTCGCCTACAAGTTCAACCCCTATTTCGGGGTTGAACTTACCATGGAGCAGTTGGCGGTTGAAACCTGGTCGCGTCCCCCCAACCCGCTGGACGGCACAACGGGGACCGACGGCACCATCAATCTCATGGGCCCGCTCGCCAGCGTGTTTGCGCGTTATCCGAACGCGACGCGGTTCACGCCCTATGCCGGATTGGGCCTGGGCTATTTCTTCGCCAGCTTCGATTACGAGGCGGTATGGCATCACCCCGCCGATTTCAGAAGCTATGACCCGACTTTTTATCAGGACTTCAAGTTGGACGATTCGCTGGCTTGGTTGCTCTATGCCGGCCTGGCGGCGAACTTGAACGAGCGCTGGTCGCTGGATTTCCAGGTGCGCTACATGAAACTGGATGTGGACGGCGTCACCCTTACCAGCCGGGGGGGCAGTCCCTATTATGAAAACGGGGAATTTTCTTTCCCGCTGAGCAATACGTCCTTCGGCTTGGGCCTCCGTTACTCGTTCTGAACCGCCGGTCAGGAGTGGGACGGCAGCCAGCCGCGCAAACGGAATTCCGTTTCGAGGTGCTCGGCAATTACCCGGTGACCACCGGGGGCGGGATGCATGAAATAGATGATGTAGCCCGACGGGTACTGATCGGCTGGAATTTTGTCGTACGTGTTGTAGTACGGCACGCCAACCTTCTGGCAGATGTCCACAGCGGCCTGTTCCATGGGCCCGTAGACGAGGGCATGGAAACCTTCGCGAGCGCTGAGATCCTTCAAACGCTGGAGCGCGAGACGGACCCCTTGGGGCCCCGAATGATCAAGGATGTAAGCCGGCACCCTCTTTGGATCCAGACACCGCTTGTCCAGGACTTCTGGCTGCACGAGGCGGTAAAACTTGTCACGCTGGAAAAGCAGGCAACGCATAAAGGATACATCACACCGTTTGAAATCGTGCGTTTGGACGCTGCAGAACGGGAGCTCGAAGTCGTTAATGCACCAGTTTAGCAGAACGATGTCCGGCTTGTAGGCCAAGCCGCGCGCCGCCAGCATCTCCACTTCCTGGCTCGTGTTGTAGCCTGGCACGGCCATGTTCAACGCCTCGTAGGTCACCCCGTCGGCGCGCGCGTTCAGGTTCGATTCCAGCACGGTCAAAGTGTCCTGGCCCTGCTCGACATCCCAGCCCCACAGGCCGGAATCCCCGACGCCGATGATGCGCACCGTATGGGCGCCCTTGGCCTTGGGGTATTCCCGGTGGCTGCGCATGCCTTCCGCGTTGGTGCGCACGCGATACCCGCCAAACTCCTTGTCCATATTCTTCTGTAGTTCGAACATCAAGAACGGGTCGTCGCTGGGGTCGATGATGTACACCAGCGGATGGGTTCCGGTCACGCGGAATGGCTTGCGCGCCTTGCGCACCTCCTTCAGGTTATCGAGGGAGTTCATTTTATCCTGGCGGGCCAGGACGACGCGAAGGGACACCTCC
>JAPLSZ010000345.1 GCA_026398385.1 Kiritimatiellota bacterium
CATTACAGATTAAATAAATGCTTGGTAGACGGTGGCTGTTGCTTGCGCAAGTATATTAATACCAAGCAGAAACACGATTCGGCGCCCCGTTGGCATGATTCGTGTTATTAAGTTGTCATCCGACTATAAGGAGCGCAACATGAAAACAACACGCGAGACCAAGTGGAAAGTAGCGGCGGCGGTGCTGGTGTTCGGGTTGGCGGCGCTGGCCATGCAGACCTGGCGGACGCATTCCGGCGTGCGGTATTACGAAGAACTGGCGCGCCGGGGGGTGGTGCGGTCGGATTTCGCCGTGCCATCCATTAGCGTGCCTTGCTTATGGTCAGCCGGTCTGATTTGATTGGTGCATCAGGATGCCGCCAGCCCTATGAGCTCGCCGAACAACTCGCTCTGCAACCGGTCGTTCATCGGCCTGAACGTCGCGCAGGTGCTGGGCGCGTTGAACGACAACATCTTCAAGCTGTTTGTCGTCTTCGCGCTGATCAAGCTGGGCGCGGCCGCGGATTCTTCACGGGTACTGGCGCTCGCCGGCGCGCTGTTTGCCGTGCCGTTCATCCTGTTTTCCGCCGCGGCCGGCACACTGGCCGACCGCGTGAGCAAGCGCAACATCGTGCTGCTCTGCAAGGGCCTCGAAGTCTCCGCCATGCTGCTGGCGATCCCGGCCTTCGCGCGCGGCAGCGCCGGCGCGCTGTACGCGATTCTGTTCCTCGTCGGTACGCACAGCGCGCTCTTCGCGCCGGCGAAGTACGGCATCATCCCGGAGCTGGTTGGCGCCGACCGCATCTCGCAGGCCAACGGCCTGCTGGTGATGCTGACCTATCTCGCGATCATCCTCGGCTCCGCCGCCGCGCCGTGGCTGGGCCTGCATTTCGGCGGGCACTATGCGGCGGCGCAGTGGGTGTGCGTGGGGCTCGCGGTGGCGGGGCTGCTGGCGGGCGCGCTGATTCGCCGCACGCCGCCGTCCGGCTCGCAGCGCCGGGCCTCGATCTTCTTCGTGCGTGAGATCGTCCAAACGATGCGCAGCCTGCGCGGGCAGCGTGAGCTCCAGCTCGCCATCTTCGCGTCCGCCTACTTCATGCTGCTGGGCGCCTTCCTGTTCGCCGACCTGATCCCCTATGGCATGCAGCGGCTCGGCCTGACGGAGGAACATGCGGGTTATCTTTTCTTCCTCGCCGCGCTCGGCATTGCCCTCGGCGCGTTTTGCTCCGGGCGGCTCTCCGGCCGCAATATCGAGTTCGGCATCGTGCCGGTGGGCGCGACGGTGCTGACCGTGACGGTGGGGCTGCTCGGCCTCCTGCACCCTTCGCTCCACGGCACCTATGCGCTGGTCTTCGGCACCGGCGTCGGCGCGGGCCTGTTCATCGTCCCGATTGATTCGTACGTCCAGTTCGCCGCGCCGCCGCAGCAGCGCGGCGCGGTGCTGGCGGCCAACGGCTTTCTGGGCTGGCTGGGCGTCATCGTGGCCTCGGGCCTGGTGCTGCTGTGCACCCGGCTGCAGCTCGATGCCGG
>JAPLSZ010000084.1 GCA_026398385.1 Kiritimatiellota bacterium
CGGGCGAGTGGCCGGGCGTGGCCAGCACCAGGCAGGTCAGTCCGCCGCCGGACAGTTCCTGGCCTTCGCGCACATCCTGTAAAGACGCCGGCGGCGTGGACAAGCCCGCATAATCGGGCGGCAACTGGTTGCTGGCGCTGAACGCCCAGCGGGCATCTTGCGCATGCAAATACACTGGCGCGGGGTGCGCCGCCAGCAGTTCGCCCAGTCCGCTGAGATGGTCCGCGTGCCCGTGGGTCAATAAAACAGCCGCGACGTCCCAGCCTTTGACGCGCAGCCGTTCGCGGATGCGTCCCGCTTCCTGGCCGGGATCAATCACCAGCGCCGCCCGGCCGCCGCCGTTCAGCAGGTAGCAGTTGACTTCATACGTGCCGACGACCAGGGTTTCGATGTTCATCTGGGCATATTACGCATCATGGTGCCGAACATCGTGGCAAAGAATATTCCATACGCCACCATAATCAGTACGGCCATAATCATCATCAGGATGTAAGCCCAGCCGGTCAGCTTGAAGGCTTTGCGGAGTTGTTCCAGGAAGGCGGCCATGCCGGGATCAACCGCGGGCATGGCCGCGATCAGATTCTTGGCGCCGAGCAACGCCGCGCCGCTCATGATCATGGGGATGCCATACGGGAGGTAGATGCAGGACAAGCAGGCAAACACACCGCCGATGATATTCATCACGCCGACGAAAGCCATCCATTTGCTGAGACTTTCCGGCGGGGTCGAGCCGCCGGGGGCATGCACGGGCGCGGCCACGGCCGCCGGTGTGGGGGTGGCCAGACGGAGCGGGGCCGCGGCGCTCGCCACCGTCGGCGCGCTGAGGTTGCTGAGAGGCGCCCAACTGGTCATGCCTTCGCTCCAGACGAGCGTGGCGGGCGGCAGTTGGAGTTGGCGGAGTTCGCTGTCGGAAACCGGCCCTTTGCGCTCGGTCCCATTATCCGAATAGTACCACATTTTATCCATGGCGGCTGCTCCTTTTGGAATGTCGGTAACGCGTAATGTAAATGAATCCTACCCGAACCTGCGGCCCGCCGGCAATCCTTTTCCGCGCCGCGGGGTGGGGGCGCAGGTCACTTCTGCGGGGGCCCTTGCCGTGGTCAACGCCCCCGGCTACAGAAGGCCGCCTGTGCTGCGCTGTAGCCGCGACCGTTGGTCGCGGCAAAGCCGAGCGCGACCACCAATCGCGCCCCAAGCGGTTTCGGTGGTGGAAACTTGTGGGCGGGGTATTCCGGCCCCGCGTCTTCGTCGCGCCCGCGCCCGGCGCGCGGATCGAAACCTGGGCGGCTTACCATTCGCCGCGTCGCGTCAGGCCCCAACCGAGCAGCGGTAGGTTCACCGATAAGCGCGGGTTACGTCGACGGCCGCCACCCAGGTGGTCGCCGGCGCCCACGGCAGTGTGAAGCTGCTGCCGGTCGGACGGAAGGAGACGGCATAAATCCGGTGCCGGGGATCGGACGGGTCCACCGCCGGGCCCCGCGCCTTTCCGGTGAACCAGGCCTGGTCAAGCGCCGATGATTCGGCGGCCCCGAGGTGGTGCCAGCGGCCGTCCCACACTTCCACCCAGGTGTGGTTGCCGCCGTGCTGGCCCTGCGCGTCACCCCGGCCGTCCTTCCAGGCCGGAATTCCGGCGATCCGCGCGGGGAGGCCCACGGCCCGGCAGGCGTCCACGAGCAGGATGGACAGGCCCGTGCAGGAAGCAAAGCCGGCCCGGATGCTTTCCGCCGGGCTCTGGTTCCGCTTCGGGCGCTTCGTGGCGTGATAGCGCACGTTGAGCTCCTTGAAAAGTTCCGCATTGAGTTTCAATGCGGCGTCGCCCGGTGTCCGGCAGGTCCGGACACGGGCGGCGAAACGATCGAAAAAATCCTTGCGCCAGGGATCGCGCGCCTCATCGAGGCAGGCATAGGGCAGCACGTCGTTGAGAAAAAGCTCGTCCGGGATGGCCGCTTTCCACGGCGCTTCGTCGCGCGCCCGGCAGGCCAGGCGCGCTTCTTCCGCCAGGCGCGGGCCGGGCAGCGTCCGCAGGTCATGCGCCGGCATGTGGACGATCAGGAATATCAGCGCCGCGCGCGCGTCGCCGTCGAGCGAGGCCAGCGCGGCGGTCAGGCTTGCCCGGTTGTTCCCCGCGCGTTGCAGCGCCTCCGGCACCGCCGCCGCGGTGTCGGCCGCCCCCGCCGCCGGCACGGCCCCCACCAGGGCGCGCGCCCCCAGCAGCAGCGCCAGCGCCCATATAACGGCCTGCGGGACGTGTTTCATGCGCTCATTTTCCGAACGGCGTGGCCGGCCTGATGCCGAGCCGCGCAGCCGTATACCTTATGCCGAGCACGGCATCAAAAAATCACTTCACGAACAGCAGCGCCACGCCGAGGAAGGCGAGCACGGCGCCGGCGACAGCCTGCCAGCGGACGCGTTCCTTGTACAGCCAGCGCATGAAGGGAATGATCATGACCGGCGCCAGGGCCAGGAACGTCTGCGCGAGGCCCGTCGGAATATGCCGGACGGCGACCATCATCAGCGTGACCCCGAGGAACGGGCCCGCCAGCGCGCCGAGCGTGATGATCCCCAGCGCGCGCCGGTCGCGGGCGGCTTGGAAAAGCAGGGGATACCGGCGCAGCACCAGCAGCAGGACGAGGAAACAGGCCAGGCCGGCGAGCAGCCGTATCTCGGTGGCGGCCATGGCGGAAATGCCCGTGCGCAGGCCCATTTTGGCAAAGACCATGGCCACCGCCTGGCCGGCCGCCGCGAGGAACGCCAGGGCGCCTCCGCGAAACGTAAACACATAACGGCGCCCGGAGTTCGCCGGCGCGCTCGGGGATTCCAGGATCACCCCGACGACGCCCGCCAGGGTCAACCCCATGCCCAGCCAATGGAGCAGGGCGAGCTGCTCGCCGAGTACGAGCCAGCCGAGCAGCGCGGTCAGGGGTGGAGCCAGCGACAGGATCAGCATGCCCAGCCGGGGGCCGATCAGCAGGAAAGATCGGAACAGGAACAGGTCGCAGACAAAAAATCCAAAGACGCCGGATAGCGATAAATAGAGCCAGATCTGGGGCGGCGCCGTCAGCGGCACCGGCGCGCCCTGCGCCAGCCACAGGCCCAGCATCAGCAGGGGCAGGGCGATCAGCAGACGGATGACGTTGACCGCCAGCGAGCCGACGCGCTCGCCGGCGGCCGTCCAGCAGAGCGAACTGAGCATCCACAGGAAAGCTGTGGCCAGCGCGGCGGTTTCTCCCGGATACATCGGCATGGCGGGAAGCTTTTCAGGAATCGGCGCGAACCGCAACGGGAAAAGCGGTAAACGCAAAGGCATAGCGCGGCATAGCCGCAACCGGAGAATATTTGACAGGATTAACAGGATTTTACAGGAAGGTTATTAGTTTGTGGACGGATAGGTTGGCACGGCGACAGCAACCAATCCGGAAGGATCTTGTTAATCCTGTCAAAAATCTTCTCTGGAAAGCACGATTTAGAACATTAGCAATTCAAAGGCCGGCAGAAGACGCAGAAAGGTCACTGGAAACTTTCTGACTTTGCGCCTTCCGTCTTAACTTTGCAACTTTGCGTTAAAAAATCCGTCTGCCTCGCTCTCATCTGTGTAATCTGCGAAATCTGTGGATGACTCCGCTTCTTTTTTTCCGTTCCTGCTTTCCTGTTATACGTGCGAAATGGCGCCTGCCGGACAACCCTCCTCCGCCTGCAAAGCATCAACCCGATAAACTTCGGACACGGGATTCGCCTTCACGTGCGATTTGTCATCCAC
>JAPLSZ010000272.1 GCA_026398385.1 Kiritimatiellota bacterium
GGGCGCAGTTCCCGCTGCGGCGCGGACGGCCTCCCGATCCCCTGCTCGATGAAGCCTGCCACATGATTGCCCAGGGCAAGAGCGTGCCGCAGGTGCTCCGCCAGCAGATTCGCAACTGGGACGAGGTGGACGCCTACACGCGCTACCTGGCGGGTTTCTGCCTGGAGATGATTGACGACAACTCCAACGCCGCGCTGCAGTATCGCAAGGCCAACGAACTATCGCGAACCGTGGCGATCGCGCCCGCCACCGGTCGCCTGACGCCCAAGGTCGTTGCCCCCAAGCCGGCCGCCGACACGCCGGTCGTGGGGAAATCGGAGGCCGAGCTGATGCCGCCCGCCCCGGCGCCCGCGCCGCCCGGCGCCCACCAGGCCGAACTGGTGTGCTTCATCCTCGCCGGCCGCACGCCGGCGCCGGGGGAGGGCGACTACGCGGCGGCGGCCCTGCCGGTGTATTCCGAAATGCCCAGCGGCCGCAATCAGGGGATGCCGGCATGGTGGACTCCGACCCTACTGCCCGCGTATGCCGAGATCCACAACGGCGGCCGCCTGCTCGGCCGCAGCTACGTGCTGACCGACACCGCCGAACTCGCCCGCCTCACCGCACAGAAAGAGGCGCTGCGCAAGGCCGCCAAGGATGCTACGCGCGTCGCCATCAAGGAGGTCGTCTCGCATCAGATCGAGCAGCAGAACGAGGCGCTGGGCCTGTTGACGTGGTTCGTCTTGATGCTGCTGGAGCAGCCCGACGTGCGCCGCTGGGAAACGCTGCCGCAGTGGCTGGAAGTCGCCCGCGTCAACTGTCCCGCGGATTTGAAGGAATTTGACGTCGTGTTCAAGACGGCCGGCGGCGCGACAGTGCGCACCCTCCACGTCACCAAGTCCATCCAGCGCCGCCGCAACATCTATGTCGCCGTCTGCCGCGACCTCGTGCCGGCGCCGGCCGTCCCCGCGCCACCGCTCCGTGCGCCGCCGGGGCCGGTTGTTCCCGCCCCGCCCGCGCCCCCACCGGCCGCTAGGGGCTCCAAGTCGGAATAATTTTTTGCACAGAAGGCAACGAAGTGAACGAAGGCTTGTAAGCGGTATGAAAATCTGTGAAAGAAAATCCGGATGGTTTATCCACAGATTTATGGGATTTACACAGATTTCATGTCTGCGGAGATCTTACTGATCATTATCGCGTCCATCCGCATCGACCAGAACTTCCGCGCGAATCTGAAAGCCGATTTTGATTCATTCGGCAACCCGGTGCCGTTTGGCAACAAAGGCGTCTGCGTGTTGGTCAAGGGCGGGTCGGCATTCATTCTCAAAGAGGACGAGGTCCAAGCGAATTTCAACCCGCCTGGCGCGACCAACCGGGTCGTGCGGGCCGGAAAGTGATGCTGGCGGGAGCGGCGCTCCAGGGAATAGTCGCGTCAGCCTTTGTGTTCTTCGAGTTCGGCCCAGCGGTCGTAGGCTTTTTCCAGCGCGCCGGGGATTTGCTCCCAGCGCGCGTGGTCGGCCTTGAGCACCGCGGGCGCGCGGCGGTAGTAATCGGGGGCGCTCATCTGCTGGTGCAGCCCTGCCAGTTCCTGCTCCAGCTTCGTGATCCGGTCGGGCAGGGCCTCCAGTTCTTTCTGCTCCTTGAAGGTGAGCTTGTGCGGGCGCGTCTGTGCGGCGGCCGGCGCGCGTGGGGCTGTGACTGCCTGGGGCGCCGGGGCGGCCGGCAGCGGACGCTGGCGCAGCCAGTCGTCATAGCCGCCAACGTATTCCGTGATGCGGCCGGCGCCCTCGAAGACGAGCGTGCTGGTGACTACTTCGTTCAGGAACGCGCGGTCGTGACTGACGAGCAGCAGCGTGCCGTCGAATTCCACCAGCAGATCTTCGAGCAGGTCGAGCGTCTCCATATCGAGGTCGTTGGTTGGCTCGTCGAGCACCAGCACGTTGGCGGGGCGCGCGAACAGGCGCGCCAGCAGGAGGCGGTTGCGCTCGCCGCCGGACAGCGCGCGCACCGGTGTACGGGCCCGCTCGGGCGGGAACAGGAAATCTTCCAGGTAGCTGATGATGTGCCGGCGCCGGCCGTTGATCGTCAGGGTGTCGTTGTCGCCGACGATGTTCTGCGCCACGGTCAGCGCCTCGTTGAGTTGCGCGCGGTGCTGGTCGAAGTAGGCGATCTCCAGCTTGGTGCCGTGCGCCACCGTCCCACCTTGCGGCGCCAGGCGGCCGAGCAGCAGATGCAGGAGCGTGGTCTTGCCGCAGCCGTTCGGGCCCAGCAGCCCGATCTTGTCGCCGCGCATGATCGTGGTGGAAAAATCGCGCACCAGCAGGTCGTCGGCCCAGGCGTAGCAGAGATCGGTCGCGGCGATCACCTTGCGCCCGGACCGTTCGCCCCGTTGCGCCTGCATATTCACGGCGCCGGTCATAGCGCGCCGCGCCTGGCGTTCGGACCGCAGGCTTTCCAGCGCGCGCACGCGGCCCTCGTTGCGCGTACGCCGGGCCTTGACGCCCTTACGCAACCAGGTCTCCTCCTGCGCGAGCTTCTTGTCGAAGGCCGCCCACTGCTGTTCCTGCGCCTCGAGCAGCGCCTGCTTGCGCTCCACATATTGATCGTAGGGGCAGGCCCAACTGGTCAACTGCCCGCGGTCCAGCTCGACGATGCGCGTGGCCAGCTTGCGCAGGAAGACGCGGTCGTGCGTCACGAAGAGCAGCGTGCCCGGCCAGCGCAGCAGGAAATTCTCCAGCGAAGCCGCCCGGTTCATTGCACGCATCCGGTCCCGCCCCGGTGCGGTCTTCCAAACTGACCGAAGACGTCCTCCGGCTCCAGGCCCACCTGCGCGACCGCCTGCGTAACCCCTTGCTGCCGCTCCCACTCCTCGCCCGCCGGGCCGAGGCCCTGCGCCACGAGTTCGGCGACCGTGCCCGGCACGTCGCCGGCGACCTGCTGCCGCAGCAGCC
The DNA here is from genome assembly GCA_026398385.1 of Kiritimatiellota bacterium. GTDB lineage: Bacteria > Verrucomicrobiota > Kiritimatiellia > CAIQIC01 > CAIQIC01 > CAIQIC01. The sequence goes on from JAPLSZ010000272.1 coordinate 2,931, forward strand.
CGATCTTCAGTTCCTTGGCGCGGCTGATCTCGCCGCCCAGCGGGGCCAATTCGCCGCCGATGATGCGCAGCAGCGTGGACTTGCCCTCGCCATTGCGGCCGAGCAGGCAGACGCGTTCGTCCCGCTCCAACTGGAGGCAGGTGTTATCCAGCAGCCGCGGGCCGCCAAACGCCATCGTAATATTTTGCAGCGCGAGCAGAGCCATGCGGGTTTTCCTGCGCGGGCCGTCCGGCCTGCGCGGGCGGCATAGTACCGGCAGCGCGGCGTGCGCGCCACGCATTAATTCACATCAGACAAGCGGGCTCAGTGGCGGCGGATGGAAGCCCGTATGCAGCGAGAGCGCACAATCAAAGCCGCTTTTAGTAGTGTGCTGCATTTGTTGAATATTTAGACTTGCCCCCAATTCAGTTAGACTTGCCCCCAATTCAGTCGTTGGTTCAATCCCCTTTTTCCATGCGGAAACACTGTACAGGATGGGCAAGGCGCTCACTGTTTGGAATGCGTCCAAACAGCCTTTAGCCGATGCCGAAGGCGTCGTCGGCTGCGCCTGAGGCGGGCGCGCTGTTTCCCTTCCGGTTTATTCGGCAGGAGGCGGAATTTCCGAATACAGGCCGCCAGAGCACTGATCAAGGCCAAACCCTTGCTGATGTTCTGATTCTTAGATGCGTCTGCCCTGGCGCCCTGATTGGTTTGCCTGATTGGTTTGCCTTGACAGTCTGTGCGCCAGCGTAAATCATGAACGCGCAACGCAAGGAGGCCAAACATGCTGGCCAAGGTGTTTTCGGGCGCGGTGCTCGGGGTGGACGCCTATCCCGTCGAGATCGAAGTCAACTGCGGCCACGGCGAACCGGTGACGGTGATCGTCGGCCTGCCGGACGTGGCGGTGAAGGAGAGCAAGGATCGCGTCGCCACGGCGCTGATCAATTCCGGCTTCGAGGCGCCCAAGGGCCGGACCACCATCAACCTGGCGCCGGCGGACGTCAAGAAGGAGGGGCCCAGCTTCGACCTGCCCATCGCGCTGGGCATGATCGCCGCCCTGGAGGACCTCGACGGCGCCAAGCTGGCGGGCTATTACATCGCCGGCGAACTGGCGCTGAGCGGCGAGGTGCGCCGTATCCGCGGCGTGCTGCCCCTGGCCATCATGGCCCGCGCGGCGGGTTGCCGCGGACTGCTGATCCCGCCGGATAATGCCGACGAGGCGGCGGTCGTGGAGGGCCTGGCGGTCTATCCCGTGGCGACCCTGCGCCAGGCCGCGGACTTTATCGCCGGCCTGCTGACCATCGCGCCGTACCGGATTGACGTGGCGCAGGTGTTCGCGGCCAACAGCCTGTACGACGAGGACTTCACCGACGTCAAGGGCCAGGAGTTCGCCAAGCGGGCCGTCGAGGTCGCCGTCGCGGGCGGGCACAATCTTTTAGCGCTCGGCCCGCCCGGCACGGGCAAGACGATGCTCGCCAAACGTGTGCCGTCCATCCTGCCGCCGCTGACGCTGGAGGAGGCGCTGGAGACGACGAAAATCCACAGCATCGCCGGCGCGCTGGCGCCCCACCAGGCGCTGGTCGCCCGTCGCCCGTTCCGTTCGCCGCATCACACGGTGTCCGACGCCGGCCTGCTCGGCGGCGGCACGCAGCCCGTGCCGGGCGAGGTCAGCCTCGCGCACCACGGCGTGCTGTTCCTCGACGAACTGCCCGAGTTCCACCGCAACGCGCTGGAGGTGCTGCGCCAGCCGCTCGAAGACGGCGTGGTCACCGTCGCGCGCGTCGCGGCCACCATCACCTTCCCGTGCCAGTTCATGCTCGTCGCCGCGATGAATCCGTGCCCATGCGGCTACTACAGCGACCCCAAGCACGAGTGCCGCTGCACGCCGCAGCAGATCCGGCGCTACCGCAACCGCATCTCCGGCCCGCTGCTCGACCGCATAGACATTCATATCGAGGTGCCCGCCGTCCGTTACCAGGACCTCGTCTCCGTCGAAAAGGGCGAGTCCTCCGCGGTCATCCGCGAGCGCGTCATCCGCGCCCGGCAGATCCAACAGGAGCGGTTCAAGGGCAGCGCCCGCGTGCACTGCAATGCCACCATGCGCTCGCGCGACATCCACAAATACTGCGCGCTGGGGCCCGAGGCGCAGGAGATGCTCAAGATGGCTATCACCGAACTCAACTTCAGCGCCCGCGCCTACGACCGCATTCTCAAGGTCGCCCGCACCATCGCCGACCTCGCCGGCGCGGAGCAGATCGAGACCGCGCACGTCGCCGAGGCCATTCAGTACCGGTCCCTCGATCGGCAGTACTGGATCTAGGGTGTCGGGGTCATGCTGTGCTTTGGGGGAAGTGGCGCGGATCGGGCCGTGCGGGTTGTCGGGCTTGGAGAAATGAAGAAACGCCGTGCATCGGGCGACACCGGTCACGCGTGATTTTCGTCCGTCTGCGGCGTTATCGCGGGATGCCGCGGACACGAGTCCAGCGGCACCCGCGATGCCTTGCAGCCGAACGAAACTGACGCATTCCGGTGTCGGGGCGCAGGAAGTGCCCAACCCGATGCACGGCGCGTATACACCCATCGCGCGCCGCGCGCGATGGACGGAATTGAAGCGCGGGCCGCATTCTGTGGGCGGGGCTTCCAGCCTCGCGCTCTGAGTCAGAGCCCCGTGCAAGCAGCCGGCATCGTCGCGGGGCTGGAAGCCCCGCCCACGCAGAGTTCCCTGTACAGCCTGTTTTCGCTGCTCTGCGTCTTCTGCTGACCTTAGCGCCTTCCATGAGAAGGCTTGTCAAGTGTCCGCCGTGGCGGACACCGCATTGTGCTGATCCCATTCTCGTCATGCTTCCATTCGCACTCTTTTATGGGCCATTGGGTAGCCCGGTGCATGTTGGGATCCGTCGTAGGGGCGGGCGGCGCGCGCGCCAGAAGATGTCCGCCACGTTCCAGAGGTAGAGCAGCACGGTGAGCGCCAGGCAGATTAGAATTTGCCGCGCGTCATACGGCAGCGGCGTGACGCCCGGCCCGCCCGCCTGGAGGGTAACGAAGCTATAATTATACAGCAGCGGCCAGAGGGTGAACACCGTCAGCGCGAGAAACGCCAGCGTGAAAGCGGCGGCGAAAAACAGGCCCACGGCCCAGCGGCCCTGCATGCACTGGCCCGCGCCGGGACAGATCAAAGCCGATATCACCAGCGGGAGGCGGTCCTTCTTCAATGAGTGTGGTTGTGTCGGCATGGGTGTTCCGGTTTCTGACGCTAGCGTGGTGTCTCTTAAATAACGATACTGTTGCGCCTTCTGCTTTCCTTCGCGTCTTCGCGTTTACCTCTTAACCCGTCCCAACCTTGTCCCGTCCGGCTGTAGGTTGACACTTGCAAACACGAAAGGCAGGTGTCCGTGAGATCGGTCATACGGTATAGTGAGGCGTTCAAGCTGCAGG
>JAPLSZ010000129.1 GCA_026398385.1 Kiritimatiellota bacterium
CCCAACTCCACGTGGTCCAACTGCACACCAGCCGCGGCTGGGGCGGCGGCGAGCAGCAGGTGCTGCTGCTGCTCAGCCGGCTGCAGGCCCGGGGCGTGCGCGCCACGCTGTGCGCGCATCCGGATGGACAGCTCTGGATGCGCGCCCGGAGCGCCGGCCTGGACACCCTGCCACTGCCGCGCCTGGCGCGCTGGGGCTGGCCCGGCGCTTGGCGTCTGCTGGCGCCCCTGCTCGCGCCGCTGTCCGTGGACCTGTTCCATGCGCAGGATTCCAGGTCTCTCAGTCTGGGCCTGGGTTTGGCCCGCGCCGAGCAGCGCCCGCTGGTGCTGTCGCGGCGCATTGCTTCGCCGGTGCGCGGCAATTTCTGCTCGCGCCGCAAATACGCGGCGCGCCGGATCAGCGCGGTCATCGCCATTTCCGAAACCGTGCGCCAGGTTTTCACGCAGAGCAGCGGCTTTCCCCCGGAACGCATTTATCTGGCGCCGGACGGGCTGGATGGGGCGGCCTTGGAACGCGTGCTGCCGGACACCGAGCTGCGCCGGACGTGGCAGGCCGCCGGGCTGGTCGGAGGCCTCGGCAAGCTGTCACCCGGAAAAAACTGGGGCTTCCTGGTCCGCGTGGCCGCCCGCCTGGCCCGGCCGGCGCCGGACCTGCATTGGCTGATCGCCGGTGAGGGCGGAGAGCGCCGGCGCCTGGAGCGGCTGATCCGTGAACTGGGCGTGGGCGGGCGCGTGCATCTGCTGGGCTTCCGCGCGGATGCCCTCGCGGTGTTGAAAAGCTGCGACGTGCTCTTTTTTCCCTCGCGGCGCGAGGGCGCCGCGGTCCCAGTCCGGGAGGCGATGGCGCTGGGCGTGCCGGTGGTGGCCACCGACACGCCGGGGGTGCGCGAATCGCTGGGCGGTCATGGCTGGCTGGTGCGTCCCGGGGACGTCGCCGGCGCGGCGGAAGCCGTGCTGGCTGCGCTGAGGGACGACGCCGTGCGCGCGGCCCAGATCGCTGGCGCGCGCGAATTCGCACAGCGCTTTTCCGCCGACGCCATGGCGGACGCCACCGTGCGTGTTTATCGGGAAGTGCTGGCCGGCGCGGCGCGCTGAGCCAGTTCCTGCAGCTTGGCGTATTTTACAAAGACATACCAACTGTTGAAGAGCGCGCAACAATAGCCGGGATAGCCGTCCAGAAAGCCGAGGCGCAGAACATAACGCTCCAGGAATTCAGACCAGGGCCGGAGGGTCCACAGGCCGACGGCGCCGGTTTTTCCGCGGGCGTGCCGTTCCCGGGCCACCAGCGCGGTATAGCGGTTGAAGCGCGCGAAGTAATCGTCCAGGTCGTCGTAACTGTGATGCAAGAGCCGCCCGCTCCGCAGCCGGACGGCACGGCCTTGCGTCAGCGCCACGCGGTCGTGGAGTTCCGCGGTGAAGCGTCCGCTGCCGCGCGGGAACAGGCGCAAGGGATGATCCACCGTCCGGCCAAACCGCAGCGTGCGTCCCAGGAAAACCAGTTGGCGGCGCACCCGGAAAGCCAGGTCGGCCGGCGGCCGGCGCGCCCTGGTTTCCAGTTGCGCCCGCAAGGCCGGATCCAGCACTTCGTCGGCATCCACCGCAAACACCCAGTCGCGTGTGGCCAGATCCAGCGCCGCGTTTTTCTGGTCGCCGTGGGTCGTGAACGGGCGCGTCACGAACCGCGCGCCGAACGACGCGGCGATGGCGCGCGTGCGGTCCGTGCTTAGGGAGTCCACGACGATCAGTTCCGCGCCGGCCGGCAGGCTGGCCAGGCAGCGCTCCAGCCGCCGCTCCTCGTTGAGCGTAATCAGGATGATGGAAAGGTTCAGGGACGGGGCCGGTGGGTTGGTCATGGGTTTAACGCTCCCCCGCAGATGCCGGACGGATATCCCGAGAACAGGAGCTGCCGTACGAAACGTCCAGCCCTGTTTTTTTAATTCGCTTTTGGCCTGTTGACGTGTCAGCATGTCCGCAGGTTATAACCGGAGCGGTGATGTGTCAAATACTATTTTAACCAACTCGGCTATATTTTCTAGCCGGCTGAAAGCCCTCCGAAACGGCCAGAAAAAGGCAGATTTCGCAAAGTTTCTCGGGTTTTCCCCTCAGACATACCAGCGTTACGAAGATGGAAGAATCCCCGATGCGGATATTCTTTTGTCCATTGCGGAGAAAAAAGGCGTCACGGTAGATTGGCTGTTGGGGCGCGAGGCGGGTCAGGTTCTGCGCGAAATCCCTGGGGAGCCGCGCGTCGTCCACGATGCAGAAACGGGCAAGCTGGTTTATGATTTTGTGGCGACGTGGACGGATGCTGACTTGAAAAAGTTTCTGCCGATCGCTAGCGGTGTTCCCGATATCGGATTAGTGAACAGCATCACGGCTGAAATGCTACGGCGGGGGCTAAAGAAGAAAGCGGGAGGTGGGAGATGAGCGACATCAGATTTGAATGCCCGTATTGCGGGCAGAAAATCGAGGCGCCGGAAAAGTTGGGTGGTACCACAGTCGCTTGTCCTGGTTGCATGGAGAGGCTCCGGCTGCCGGCGACTGCGAGGCCGATGCCGAAAAAGAAAAGTTGTCCAGATTGCGGCGCGACGAACGTGATGCGGTGCGAGATGGCCTATGCTCAGGGCACGAAGACGGGAAAGATTTCCGGGGCGATGCTCGGCGCGGATTTTGGGGCGAATGGGAGCATTACTCCGGTGATTGGCGGGGGTTCGGTGGGGACGCAAAGCCAGACGATCTTTGCGCAGATGAGCGCGCCTCCGAAGCCGCGAATGAGCCGGAAGGTGTGCTGGATCATTGGCTGTATTCTTCTGATTGGCCTGCCGACTCTCGGCTTGGGTTTATGGTATTGGTGGAGCCATCCACAGGGCGAGGCTTCCTGGATGGTCGGCGTGCTGATTGCCGGGGCCATCTTTGGCCCGGCCTTGATTGGTTACATTATCGCGGCGGCGCTCGGGAAGTCAGCGGATGAGCTGGATCACGAGCGGGCGCTTTTCGCCTGGCAGCGCTCTTGGGTCTGTCTGATGTGCGGGAAAATATTTATTCCAGCCGACGCCGGGGAAAAGATGCCGGACGGAATCTGACGGATTAGACGGATCGCTCTGAGCTACGCCGGGCACGGTGGTTAAATCTTCTGTTCCGCCACAAGTGGCAGAGTGCTTTTGCAGAAACGGCGCGGCGGGGTAGTGTCCGCGCGCATGAACCCTGATGCGGCCGAAATCATTAACGCCCTCCTGTTCTGGAAGGGCCTCACCATCACCCTGCTTTTGATTACGCTGATCAATGGGGTGCTTTCCATCGTGCAGTTTTTCCGCCGGCAGCCGCCGCTGAGCCAGGTGCTCCAGGATCTGGGGGACAAGTGGGTGCGGGAACGGTCGGAACTGGACCGCTCGTGGCGCGAACAGCTCAAGGAGTATCAACTGCGGCGCGATGCGGAGGCGTGCGCGCACCGGCACGATACGTGGACGGCGGAGGTGGATCGGCGGAACGTGCATATGATCAAGGATGCCGAGGAGCGGACAAATAATACGTTCGAGGAGCTGAAGACGGATATGCGGGCGTTGGGACAAACCCTGGGCGAGGTGGCGAAGGACGTGGCCACGCTCGCGGGGAAGGTGGAGTGATCCCGACCCACGTCCCGACACCCGCCTTCGCGGCGTGGTCGGGAGTGTCGGGACGTGGTCGGGACAGATTACGCAGATTGAAGAGCGGCGCAACGCCGAAGAAATTTTAGCCACGGATTAACACGGATTTGCACGGAAGAAGAAAGGAAAGGGAGGATGCGATGAGAAGATTGAATAGAGGGATTTTGCTTGCGGCGCTGCTGGGCGTGGGGGCGATGGGGATGGGTTGCGCGTCGCCGATGGTGGAGCGGCGGACGGCGCGGGAGTATGAGGCGCGCGGGTTCGAGCGGAGCGATCGCAACCCGGACATGCTGATCCAGGCGATGCCGCCGCAAGGGGCGCTGGATAAGGCAGGGCTGGGGGCGGCAAAGCCGGTGAAGCTGAGCATCAAGAACGCAGCCTGGTCGAGCCATCCGATTCTGTATTTCGCGAGCCTGGCTTGGGATTACGTGGTGCTGCCTGTTGGCGGGACTGCGCTGGCGGTGGTGAGCGCGCAGCAGTTGATGGGCTCGCAGGGTGATGAGAGCCATACGACGACGATCACGACGGGGAACAATAGCCCGGTGATTGTGCATTCCGGGGACGGCGCGCCGCGGATCTCGAATCCCAACAATCCGACGACGATCAGCACGACGACGGGCGGGGAGTAGGCGAGTTGGAAACCTGAGACCGGAAACATGAAACCTGGACAATGAGCGAGAGAATCCAGAGGGCGGTGTTGCGGATCGGGGAGAGCAGCAGCCGGCGAGCGGTGGCGATTGCGACGCGGGCGGTGAATGTGGGGGCGCGGCTGGGGCGTGTGACGTGCGTGGATATCGCGGAGGAGCTCCAGGTGGAAGAGGAGGCCACGCGGTTGGAGTTGGGGTTGAGCCGGGCGGAGCGCGCGCTGAGCGAGCTGGAGATTTTTGCGACGGCGCAGGGACGATGAGCAATGAGACCAGCAGCCATTATACGCGAGATGATGGCCTTCGGCGCGGTGACGCTGTTCGGTCTGCTGGTGATCTGGCCGGTGGCGATTTTGTTGGGGCTGGCGGAACGGATGCTGCGAAGCGCCGGAAGAGAACGGAATTTTAGCCACGGATCAACACGGATTTGCACGGATGCAGAGGGAACGAAGTCAGGATGATCACGCTATTTTACAATCAACCGAGGTTGTCGCCGACGGAGGGCGGGTTGTGGCGGCTGGATGAGGCGTGGGCGATCAGGTTGCCGCTGAGCGGGCGGGTGCTGGAGATCGCGGCGGGGTTCTGCACGGACGGGGCGAGCATTCCGCGGTTGCTGTGGACGTTGGTGGGGCATCCGTTCGATCCGCTGCTGTTGGCGCCGGCGCTGGCGCATGATGCGCTGTATGAGGCGCGGCTGGTGAGCCGGAGCGAGGCGGATGCGCAGTTCCGCGCGTTGCTGCGGCTGAATGACGATACGGCGATGAATGCGCAGTTGTGCTGGCTGGGGGTGCGGATCGGCGGCTGGTGGCCGTGGGTGCGCTATAGCGCGCGGAGTATCGTCCAGGCCAGAGAGCTGTGCAGGCTGTCGCCAGCCACGTGTACCGTTCTGCGTTTAGCCACGGATCCCGACCACGCCGCCAAAGGCGGGTGTCAGGCCGGATTGGCATGGAAGGCCGGAAGCAGCCGGACGGAGAGGTTCGATTACGGATGGGAGAATCTGCCGGACTCCATGCAGAGGAAGGTGATGGAGGCGATCCGCGGACATGTTGCGGCGGATCCGCGGTGCCATTGGTGCGGGACGGAGAACAGGAATCTGCTGACGGCGCATCATGTGATTCCAGTCGCGGTGGATCCTGCGCGGGCGCTGGATGGCAGCAATTTGCTGACGCTGTGCCATGCGTGCCACTTTGTGGTGGGGCATTACGGCAACTGGAGAACGTTCAATCAGGGCATTCAATCGGCGACGCACAATTTTGGAAGGACTACACCGAATAATATTTGAACCGCCAAGGCGCCAAGTTCGCCAAGAGGAAGAGAGATTAGGATTACGATTATGATTAAGAAGAATATCCGGTGGTATGGGTGGGTTCGGGACCAGGTGGACGAGCGGGATCTGCTGTTCCGGGCGCGGGCGCCGGCGCGGCTGCCGGCGGCGGCGGCGGTGCGGGCGGAGTGGTTGCCGCAGGTGTGGAATCAGCAGGCGCTGGGGAGTTGCACGGCGCATGGGAGCCTGGGCTGCGCGTGGGTTGCAATCCTGAAGAAGATTTTACCACAGAGGGCACGGAGGGTTGGCGAGGTTCGAGGACCGGATATGCTGAGCCGGCTTATGCTCTATTGGCTGGCACGGGACAGGAAGGCTGTCGATTCGGGGGCGCAGATCCGGGTGGCGATCAAGTGCCTGGCGAAGCAAGGCGCCTGCCGGGAGGAGCTGTGGCCGTATGACATCAAGAAGTTCGCGGTACGGCCGCCGCCGGCGTGCTGGACGGATGCGCTGCTGCATCAGGCGCTGAAGTATGAGCGGATCCCGGATTGCAATTTGCAGGCGATGAAGGCGGGCCTGGCAGGGGGACAACCTTTTGTTTTCGGATTTACGGTGTACCGCCAGTTCGAGGGGGCGCAGTGCGCGAAGGATGGGATCGTGCGGTTGCCGGGCCGGAAGGAGAGTTTGCTGGGCGCGGTGGGCGGGCACTGCGTGTATGCGATCGGCTACGACGACGCGAAGGAAATGCCGGACGGCAAGGGGGCGATCCGCTGCCGCAATTCGTGGGGCGGCGATTGGGGGCTGAACGGAGATTTCTGGCTGCCGTATGACTATTTGACGAGCGGGCTGCTGAGCAGCGATTTCTGGCGGATAGACGTGATGGAGACCTGAGACCGGATCCCGACCCACGGCTTAGCGCCGTGGTCGGGACGGATTTGCACGGATAGGAATGAAGCGATGACGGTTAGATGGAAAGGTGCGAGGGGGTTGCGGGAGTTGCCGCGCACGGTGTTGGACGACGACGCCGAGCGCAATACCTGGGAGCAGGATTACGAAGGCCCCTGGAGCGTGGTGATGGCACACCGTCCGCCGGTATCGGCGCTGAGTAGCGGAGGCGCTCGGATCTGCAAGGTGCATTGCGAGCGGCAAAAGGGCGGCATCGGGAAGATGACGCTGACGATGGAGTCGCTGGACACGTCCAAACGTACCTACGAAATCGAGTGGTGCCGCAACGAACTCGACCTGCTCAAGCATCCGATGTTCAACGATGGAGGCGTGGCGGCTTTGAGCGACGAGGACCGTGTGGCCCTGGCTTGTTGGGATCAGGAAGATAACGCGCTCCTTAAAACGTGGTTTCTCTTTCGGCGCGATCCGAGCGAGAAGCCTCCGCTGGGCGCGGGAGATCTGGAACGGTTCGAGGCGCTTTCTGACAACGCGACGTTGTACGCGCAAATGCGGCTGCGCGGCGTGTCAGCCTATGTCTATTATATACCGGTGGTGCGCCGGACACAGTTTACGTCGAGCCCCAATTCCGGCGATGGCTGCAATGTGCGTGTGGCCGCGCCGCCGGTGCCGTGCTACCCGCAGGGTTTTGAGTGGGTCAAGACGGCCGATCGCTCGATGCGGGCAAGACCCGGCCGTTGGGAACGCACCGAGGAATGGACTGGGTTCGACAGGCTGGATCCCGATCGTTACCCGCAGGGGGTCACGCTGCAGGACCGGCTGTTGAAAATGCGCGCGGAGCTCAAGCGAGGCCGCGCGACCGCCAGCAAGAAACCGGCCCGCACCGGCCGGCCCAAAGGGGCTTGATGCAGTTCCCCAAATATCCCGCGCGTGGCGAGCCGCTGAGCGAGTCCTGGGGCCGGCAACTGCTGGATTATTTGCGCAGCATCACGCCACAGAGTTCGCCGACGGTGCGGGTTTCGATTGGGGCTGGGGGCGCGACGTTCCAGGCGGAGGCGGCGCCGGCGGCGCGCCGGCAGCCGGCGGCTTGTTGGTCCGGCGACTGCTGGATCGCCGGGGTGCTCTACTCTGGCAAAGCCACCGATGCAGCGAAGGAGTGGATCCGCATCGATCTGTCCACCACGCCCTATCCAACCATCACGGAAGAAGCAGGCCCGCCGCCGTCGCCGTGGGGCCAGGGCGCGATATGGAGACGAAAGAGTGACCAGACGACCCTCTATATTGACCGCCTCGGTTAGCATCACGCTGGCCGTGGCCGCCGTCTGCTGCTGGCTGGTGTCCTGCGGGGTGCGTCATGCCGCGGGAGCTGCGGGCGGCTGGCACGACAGCGGAGGCGCGGAGAGCAACCAGGTCTGGCCCGCGAGCAACGCATGGTCGTGGGGCGGGCAGATCACCAACGTGGTCACCAATTCGCATGGCGAGGTCATCAGCAACAGCGTCAACGAACCCCTCTATCTGGCCACCGACTTGTGGGCCGTGGCGCGGAGCTGCGTTCTGACCAACTGGGCTTACACCAATGCCAACACGCCCAGTCAAGATGTCTACTCGACGGTGCAGACGCAGCAATGGTTGTCCTACGTGACCGGCCTGACCAATACTTCTGCGGTGTTCGCAGCCAACTTCACCTGGCGTGGCGTTTTGATCCCGAATGTCGAAGAGGTATTGGGTTGGGTCTATGATGAGGAATCCGGCGAGTGGTATGAAGACTACGTGATGCGTACAAATCTGGTGGCCATCAACATCACTCGACGGTTGACCAACAACGCAACCCTGACCAATCTTTATCTGCAACCGCGTGATTTGCTGGCCTACGACTGCTTCAAGGCCATGCAAGAGCGGTGGGCCGTGTTAAGCACCAACGCTTTCCCCAACGCCGCGCGCCCGGAGTTCTACAGCAAGAATCGAGACAACTTGGTGGCCGCGAAAACCTGGCTGGCCACCTACCTACCCAGCTTCGTTGATCCGACCAAGCTGACCAATGGGACGCTGAACGACTACTTTGCCAGCTTTTATTCGACAAGCAATCACCCGGCTGTGACCAACGTGGAAAGGGATGTTTATGATCCAAACCAAATTCAATGGGTTTATGTCACTCCTTGGTCGGGATACTACACGTGGGGCGGGACGGAGTTCACGGAAATATCCGAGACCAACACCTTGCTGGGCGTGGATATGACCACCAATCGGGAGGTTATTGCCGCGGCAACAAACGGCGTTGACCCCGTGACGAACGCAATTCCCACTACCACCAACGTGCATACGACAGAAGAACGCGATGTCCGCACGCTTATTTTATCGGCACGAGAAGCTGCATCAAATGAAGTGGTGGATGGCGTTACGAACGCGTGGATCGCGGGAACCAATTCCTATTGGGAAAAGGGAACGGTTCTGTGGAAGACGACCAATGTCGTGGAAGGCAGCACGAACATCGTTGCAGGAACCACGAACGAAATTCCCGAGCACAGCAACCTCGTTTATTGGACGCTGGGCTATGTGTCCCCGGCTTATACCAACTGGTGCTTGAAGGGAATAATTGCGCCTGCCTTTTCCAATCAGTTGACGCGCCTCTGGCCGGAGCGCATTTCGGGAACGGTTTCCAATGTGCTTGAAAAGTGCATGACGAACGAGCCGTCACTGGGATGGAATGATGGCCGTTATTTTAATAATTACGCCTTCACCAATACATACGGCCCCACCGGCGAGGTGCTTAGGGTCATGCCGTGGGGGCTTTACACGAATAATCCCTCTCCGGTGACGTACACGAATGCGGCCACGACGAACGCAATGACGGAGATCCCCAGGCCGATGTTGACGACGACCGGGTTGCTGGACCGGTTGCGCCTGCCCCCGAATTATTTGACCCACACCCCCTGGACCCAGCTCAATGGCGCGGGGATACCCTTCGGGCGGTCTGTGACCAACTCGTACCGTTTCGACAGGTTCACCGTGAGTCCAGCCACCAATATCATCGCGGCAGTGACGAATGTTGTTGGCGGCGTGACGAACATCGTTCCGGCTGCGACCAACTACGTGATGACGTATCTTTCGGCGGATGGGCTCGTCGTGGCCGGACCAGTAGTACACTGGTTTCAAACAACTCCTGATGGATTGTTTCTTAGCTTTTTAGATGGGACTCCCAACTGGCCTGTATGGGGAACGTTCTATCCGGGCGTCGTCTACAAATGGGCGTTCACCGACATCAACATCGCAGAGGGCTACACCTCGTTGGATTACGGGTGGCAGGGCGTCCACGACATTTTGACCAATCTTTACCTGACGGCCGCTACAACGGGCTGGAATCCGCTCTCCACGGATAGCGTCAATCGCGTGGTTCAAGCCACAACGAATCGTCTCGTGAATGGCTACCAGAACTGGGGCGAAGAGATCGCTTATTCAAATGGAAACTGGTCTCCTTTGTACAGCAATATACTGGCTTCACTGCCGGGGAATGCAGAGGAAGTGGCGGATCATTCCCTTGCGCCTGCGCGCAGCTTTTCGGCGGCTGACCTCATTTTGGCGAATCAGTACATGTGGAGAATTGTGGAGTGGATTGTGTATCCCGATCAGCATAATTCCTGGGTGCTGGGCGTTTACGCCGTGCCGGATTACGCGCTGCCCGTGAATTACACCAACGCGGTGTATGCGACCTTTGTGGCCTATTCCAACGATCATGCTCGCACGGAAACCCGTTGGCCGTCAAAGCGCGTCACGTTGTTAGGGGAAAGCATCCAGTCCTATATGGGGTCAAGCAATCTTGTGGTGAGCACCGGCTTGGCGGCCGCCGTGTCCCTTTACTTCGGCATGGTTGACCCGAATCGCCCGAATGATCCGAACGCTAACGGGGAGGCCGTGGTGGTATCCATCCCGCCCGTACAACAGGCGAGCACCAACTACGACGGCAGCGGGGCGTTGTGGATACCATTCGGCTCCACCAACATGTTCTGGCCGGAGGAACCGCATAGTGCCAGAGGGACAAGCCGAGGGTGGCTTGCGCAGCCCTCTGGCTTCCTGCTGTTCGACTGGGCCAGCACCAACGGGTTCAAATATCGGTGATCGGCCCCCGCCGGGGCTCTGCCACAAGTGGCAGAGTGCTTTTGCAGTGGCGGGCGGCGCGGGCATGATCGCGCGCATGAGCTTTAACCTCTACAGCGATTTGTTCCTCAACGTTGCGGCGCCGGGCGGCGCGGCTTGTCTGCTCGAGGGCAAGACCAGCAGCACGCGGCAGGTCAAACCGTCCTTTATGCAGGCGGATTGTTTTCCGCTGAACCTCTACTTCCGCACGCCGGGTACGCTGGGGAGCAACAGCACGGCGGTGGAACTGGCGGCGCTGACCATCGTGCTGGGCGCGAAGGCGCTGGACGACCTGGATGCCGCCACGCTGCTTTTTTCCGCTTCCGGCTTTGTGGCGATCGGCGAGGGCGACGAGCTGCATTACCAGGCGGTGCTGGATCTGAACACGGCGGAGATCGTCGCGGCCCTGGGCAGCGCGAAGAGCATGACGGCGCGGGTGAACGTGGAGGTGGAGACGGCCGGGAATGCGCAGCGGCTGACCTATCAGTTCGACGTGACGATCCAGGCGCAAGCCTACGGCGGCGAGGCCGCGCCGACGCCGGGCACGCCGATCTATCCGCATCCGAGCCTGTTGCTGACGAAGGTGGAGGCCGCGGCGAGCTATATCCCGATCCATGCGGATCAGGCGCGGGTGCGGTGGAACCCGACGACGAAGGATCTGGAGTTTTATTGCGACGAGCTGGGGAAGTATGCCCCGCTGCTGCTCGTGGTGCGGGATGGGGTGCTGGTGGTCACGCCGGGCGAGCCGGTGGACGTCTGAAGGCTGGGGGCGGATAAGAGAGCCACGGATCAACACGGATGAAACACTGATCAGGAGAAGACATGGACAAAAACCCTTCAGCTTTCTTGCGCATGGGGCAGCCCCGCCCCACGTCTTCATCCGTGAAAATCCTTGTTGATCCGTGGCTAAAACCCCTCTGCGTCCTCGGCGCGTTGGCGTGTGTGCTGACGGCATCGGGGTTGACAGTGAGCAATACGGCGCCGGACCGGGTGACGGGGATCTCGGCGCGGCTGAACGCGGACGTGGTGAGCACGGGCGCGGCGGTGACGATCTGGTACGGCACGTTCGACGCGGGGACCAATACGACCAACTGGACGGACAGCGTCTACCTGCAGAACATCACCAATGCGGTGAGCGAGGTGGTCTCGAACCTGACGCCGGCGACAATCTACTATTGCCGGGCCTGGGCGGCGGAGGGCACCAACGAGGTCTGGGCCCCAGCCAGCGCCACCTGGACCACGCTCGCCGGTGTGCCGACGAATGTGCCGCCGGCGCCGGTGGCGGTGCCCGTGATGGTGAACTCCAACGGAGTGGTGCAGTTTCCCGTTAATTTCCCGGAGGCCAACAATATCGTCACGGTCAGCAACATCGTCAACGTGACCATCGGCGGCGTGGCGCTCTCCAACTGGGTGCGCAGGACTTACCCTACGCTTATGCTTGACCTGGGCGGTGTGTGGACGGATTTTGAGCTGAGGGCCTCGACCAATAACTTCGCGTCGTCCGCCGGCGATGTGTACTACCTTTGCAGTTGGGGTCCTCCGGATTGCCCCGACGACTTGGACGTGTGGATTTATTTTATCGATTCGGGGCGGACAAATACGCCCCAGTCTTTGGTCAAGGCGACGCACACCAACTCCATCCTGGCGCAGCTCGTGTCGCCGTTGGACACAGAGGTGTCACGGGTCATCGTCTATCCGTCGCACACGCTGACGCCTCCGTACTCAGCGGTGTGGATGAACGAGACCAATACCGACGTCACCTGGTCCTATCTGCGCTACGACGTCATTGGACCCGAGACCAATGCTGTAGGCACGAAGATTTGGAGGCCGGTTGTACCGGTCTCTTGGAAGCAAAACCGCCCGTGAGGGCAAAAAGGAAGGAAAGAGAAGATGAGAAAGTTATTGATGGTTGTTGTCGGTGCGGCGCTGGCCGCAAGTTCGGCGTTTGCTGGCGTGCTCCCCACGGTCAAGGCGATGGTGGACAGGCTCGGGCCGAGGGCCGATACGGTGTTGGCCAGGAGCGGAATTTCCGATCCGGTTGCCGTGGCCGCCGTGCTGTCCGCGGATGAAACCCAGGTGGTGAACACGCTGGCCAACAGCACGAAAGTCGGCAATGTTGCAACGGCTATCGCGCTGTCCCTGTTGTGCGACGAGTGGAGCCCGGCGGGTCTCGCGTCGGTTGAGGGGTTTGTCCGGGAGTCTGAGAACAAAAACCTCGCAAAGAGGTTGGGTAAGATGTGCTCAGCGCCGGCAACCTCTAACCTCTGGCGGCCTTTGGAAGCGCGCAAGGCGCTGCGGCCGTTGATCGCGGCCGTGTATTCCGTGCTCTACCCGACGCGCCCCGGTTGGTGTGCGTATAATGTTACGAAGGCCATAACCGGTGCGGTCGGCATCGAGGACAACGTCGCGCTACTGTTGGCCCCGGAAGAGGGTCAGGGTGAGACCATCGTAGGCAGCAAGAACGCTATTTTTGATGCCGCCGTGGTGC
>JAPLSZ010000321.1 GCA_026398385.1 Kiritimatiellota bacterium
AGCTCCAGCCCCTCGTAAAAGTCGTCTTCATAGACCACCAGGAGGTCGTAGAGGGCCATCGGCAGCGATTCGAAGAGGAAGTCCTGCCGCGCGGCGCCAAGCACCTTGCCCTCATACACAAACCGCGGCTCATTCGGCGGCATCGCCAAAATCTGTTGAATCGGCTTGTAAGGGCTGGACATGTGCCCCTTGATGCCACCCGTATCGGCGGGGTTGGTGACCGTATACAGCCGATGCCGCTCCTGGCTGAACGCCGTCGGCAAGCTCCACCCCAGCATTCCACAACACAGCAGCCGGACTATGCTTTTGAGTTGCATGTTACTCCTCGTTATCGGCTTCAATGATGCTGGGCTTCGGAGCGACTTTGGGCCCGGCAGGTTTCCGGACCGGGGTCGGCGTCCGGCCGCCGACGGCGGGTTTCGGCGATGGTGTTTTGACCACCTTGTAGGTCCCCGGAATTTTCTCCACCCGGACATTCGTGACATACCAGCCGCCGCGGTAGCGGCACATGTATATGGTCGCAAAGCGGACGTCCTTGTAGTGCTGCCAGGCGAGTTCCGAGATCTCCTCCATGGGGAGGTAGAACGAGACCGTCTTCCACCCGCCGCCGCCGCTGCCGCCCGTATACGCCTCGCTCTTGTACGTCCGCCGCAATTCGCTGAGATGCGGATCGGGATGCGGCGCGATGCCCGGCTCCCATTTGTAACACTTGAAGTAAAAACGCGAGTCGTCGGCGATGAGATCCATCGTGCATTTATAGCGCACGCCCTTTTCGATCGGGATCGGCTTGCTTTCGACCCGGGCCTGTGTACCGGGATTCACCCAGAGCACATTGCTTTTGCCCTTGTACGACGGCAACATGGTGCACGCCTCGTGGTTCTTCATGAAGTTCTGGTTGCCCATCCACTCGTAATTGACGTTCCATCCGTCCAGGGGCCCATTGGTGCTATTGAAGCTGCCGTTGTAACACAGGTTGGAGCTCGTTTCCGCGGCCGCGGCCGCGGCCCAGAACAAGCTCACCACCAACAGGGGCGTCTTGAACGATAACATATTTTCCCTTCCGCCGACAGGCCGGCCCACTGATTTCACCCCATCAATACAGGACAACTGTAGCGTCCGAGCGGAATAATACAAGTCAAATCCGGCGCTGTGGCGCAGAAGGAAACGAAGGAAGATCTGACGCCAATGTGCTTGACTTTTCTCCGGACCGCTGGCATTGGCGTTATTGGTTCGATGACGCAACAGAACTGCGGAAAGGCGCCGGGCGGCCATGCGATGGAGCGGACTATTTCTGGCGGGGGCGATCTGGTGGGCGGCCGCCGGCGGCGCGTGCCACGCCGAAGATCAGCCGGCCGATGAAAGCGGCCTGGGGCTTGTCTGGGCGTGTCACACCAATGCGCCCGACCGCCATGCCGCTGTGGCGGAAGCCTGCCAGGCGTTCAGAACCAAGACGCCCAGGGATCCGCTGGTGGTGGTGGCGCAGGGGCTGGAAGCCTGGCATCTGCTCCAGGCCGGAAAGACCAACGCCGCCCTGCGGCTGTGGGAAACCATGCTGGCGCCGGCGAACGGGGCCTTGTCGAAGGCGGGCGCCCAGATGGCGCATAACTGGCTGACCCGTCTGGACCGGGAGTCGGTCAAGGCGGCCTTGATGCGCGTCTATGTGCGCGACGTCGAATTCCCCGGTTCGCTGGAGGCGATCAAAACACTGAAGAAGGGTACCCTCCCGCCCCTCGCAGACCGCTGGGGCAACGCGTGGACCTACCGGCTGGCCGACCTGCGCGCGATCCAGGGCCTCCGGGGCCAGCGGTATGTGCTGGAATCCAGGCAGATGGGCGCGGCTTCCGACCTGACCAGGGCGCTGGCCTGGCCCTACGCCGGCGGCATCGACTTCGAGCCCATGCGCATCCTTCCCGGCGTGGGCGCGGGCGATACGGTCGAGTTCTCCTCGCCGACCCATAAACGCATTGTCCTGATGCCGGGCACGGACATGGATGGGGTGGTCTTCGCCTACCTCGGGAGGAGCCTGCTCATCCTGACGGATGGGAACCATTGGCGCGTGACGCCCCGGCCCCGTTAACCAGGATCAAGGCGCCGATTCCATGGAGGATCTCGACCACATCGTCGCCCAGATCCTTGCCGGGGATCTGGATCTTTACGGCCGGATCGTGACGGCCTACGAAAGCCGGGTGCGCGCCGTCATCGCGGCGATGGTTCCCGATCCGAACCTGACGCCCGATCTGACCCAGGAGGTCTTCGTCATCGCCTACCAACACCTGGCCGCCTACCGGCCGGGCACCAACTTCCTCGCCTGGTTGCGCGCTATTGCCCGCAACGTAGCGCAGAACGAACGCCGGCGCTGGTATCGCCGGAACGAGCTGGAAGCGCGGTTCGAGGCAGAGGTGACGCAGCAGATGGAGGCGCCCGTCGATCGTATCGTCGACGACCTGCCGGAAGATCTGCTGACCTCCGTGCAGGATTGCGTGACGCATCTGGAGGGCAAGGCCCGTCAGGCACTGGACGGCTTCTATTACCAGGATCACTCGGTCAACGAATTAGCCCAGCGGCTCCGCATTTCGGCCGGCGCCGTCAAGGTCATCCTGCATCGCGCGCGGCACGCCGTGGGCTCCTGCCTGCAGAAAAAGAGGCGGCACCATGACTGACGACCGCGATGTGCTGGAGTTGCTCGATGGCTATCTGGACGGCTCCTTGAGCGCGGAGGACGCCCGGCGCCTGCTCGCCCGTTTGGAACAATCGGATGCATTACGCGAGCAACTGGCCTGGCTGGCGGTGGTTCAGCGCCTGTTGCTGGCGGCCCACGTCGAACCGGTGAAACCGGACGGCGTGCTGCACGCGCTGCGGGAGCGCGGCCTGATGCCCGCGCCACGTCCGCCGGAAGCAGCCCCGCAGCGTAGGCCCCGGGCGCCCCCCCCCCGCCGTGACGCGGCCGAGCGCCTGCGGGAAGCGCCCCTTCAACCCGGTCTTACGCGGAGGCGCTCTTCCGATCAGCCCGGTATGGGGTTGGCGGTGTTCCTCAGCGTGGCCTTGGGTTTGCTGGTGGCGGGCGGCGCCTGGTGGTGGCACTCGGCCCGACCGGAATCCGCGCCGCCCCCAGTCGCAACGGCGGCCGCCGTGCACCCGGATCCGATCGAAGCGACCGGAACAGTGTCCCCACAGCCGCCGCCCACGCGCCCCACCCTTCCGGAAACCAACCATCCCGCCACACCGCCGATCCCGGAACCCGCCGAAGCGCTGCCGACGCCACCCGCGTGGCCGCTTTCGGCCTTCGAGGATGGCGCACCTCCCGCGCCGCCGGGAGACGGATCCCAGGAAACCGGTTTCGTTCCACCGCCGGAACCCGCCGCGCACAAGGCCCTCAACACGCCCATCGCCGGAACGCCCTCCAGCCGCCCGGCCGCAACGGTTCCGCGGAACCTGCCGCAAACGCCGCTGCTGTGGGTCAAACTGCGGGAGGATCCGCCCCGCCATGGCGACGCTACCCCGCAGGATCTCGACAGCCTGCTGGCGGAAATCAAGGCCCGGCTGAACCTGGCATACCGCATGGAAAGCAAAACGCTGGACGAAGTCGATCCCCAGCCCGAGAAGAATCCGGTCCTGTATGCCACCGGCCACTATCGCTTCGCCTATACGCCGGCGCAGCGGGCGAACCTGCGCAAGTTTATGCTGGCCGGCGGCCTGCTGGTGTTCGATGCCGGGCTGGGCTCCAAACCGTTTTACGATTCCGCCCGGCGGGAGTTGGGCATCATTTTCCGGGATGCCCCCCTGCAACGCCTCGGCCCCGACCACCCCCTGTTCCGCTCCTATTATGATATCGCCCGCGTCCGCTATGGCGCCGGCGTTCGCGCTCAAGGGTACGCCGGCGACGAGCCCTGGTTCGAGGGCGTGATCGTCAACTGCCGCACGGTGGCGATCGTTTCGCGGTGGGGCTTGGCCATGGGCTGGGAGAAAAGAGCACAGGACCACCAGCCCGCCTATGCCCCCGACGACGCCCTCAAGCTCGGCATTAATTTATTCTCGTACGCGCTGGCGGTGCGCAACGACAGCCGGCAAAACGTGGACCCCGCGGTGCGGGTGGATCGCGAGCCGAGCGGCGACAAACTGTTTCTGGGCCAGGTCGTCTATGACGGCGAATGGAAGACCAAGCCGTCCGCGTTGCTGGTCCTGCTCCGAACGTTCAATCAGCGCACGGCCGTGCCGGTCAAGTTCGGCATCCGGGAGTTGCGGCTGTCCGATCCAAAAATTTTTGACGCGCCCCTGCTGTATCTTACCGGACATGAGCGCTTTATCTTCACCAGCGACGAGGCGCGCCAGCTCCGGAAGTACCTGCTGAGCGGCGGCTTGCTGTGGGCCGAGGCCTGCTGCGGGCGCAAGGGCTTCGATCAGGCTTTCCGCGCCGAGATGAAGAAGGTTTTCCCGGATGGCCCGCTGGCGCCCATCCCGCTGAACCACGATTTATTCACGGCGCCCAATGCCATCCACCGGATCAGCGTGACCCCGTCGCTGGCCAGCCTGTTGGGGACCACCGTCATCGCGCCCAAGCTGGAGGGCTTGACGATCAACGGCGCTTACGCCGTAATTTACAGTTCGTACGGCATGGCCGGGAGTTGGGAGATGTATCAGAGCCCCTACGCCCTGGGCTACAACGACGTCGAGGCCCTCCGGCTCGGCCAGAACATCCTGATGTACGCCCTGACGCATTGAAAATGAATTTCCTGCAAAACTTGGTTTTGCAGGAAATTCATATGTAACTTTCGCTTATAGAGCGACATTATTTCATTAGGATGCTGTAAACACGCGCAGACCAGGCCGAAAAAAGGCTGTAACCTTTGCCGGCGCGGCGACATTATTAGGTTGAAGATGGTCGCAGATGTGGTAGAATGTATGTAGTCAAGCACGTGCGGTTGCTTTTAAGGAGATAACAATGAAGTACATGGTTCCAGCATTAACAATGACCCTGTGTGTCGGTACGGCGTTTGCCGCGGGCGATGGCAGTAGCGAACCCGGTTTCGTTCCCCCTCCCCACGAGTTGAAACTCCCGTCCGCCCCACCGCGGGACGTTTCTTCGGCTGAGACTTTTATCGCCGGCGGTTGCTGCACTCCGGCGGCGCGGACCGAAGCGAAGATGCCGCCAGCTCCCCCGGTGTTGATTTCGAAGCTGACGGAATAACATTGTTTGGCCAACCCGGCTGGGCATTGTGTTGAATCTGCGGGCGGCAAGCGACCCTTGCCGTCCGCTTTTTTTACCAACCATGTCGCCCCCCCCGGTCGTG
>JAPLSZ010000191.1 GCA_026398385.1 Kiritimatiellota bacterium
CTGGTTCTTCTGTCGTCTGTCGTCTGTCGTCCGGTGTCCGTCCTCCGTTGCCCGTTTATTGTTGACTCTGCATAACGAATGCCTACCATATCTTTAAATGTCTTGATAACGACATCGGTCAATTTGACCGATCAAAGTCTCAATATCAAGTTATCAGATCAAAAGAATCTGTCAATCAATGGTTGAACGGAACCGCTTCGCGGATTGAAACGCAGAGCGGTTTATTATTTACTATGCGCTAAGCTGGCTCCAACGAGTTCCGGAATAAACCGGACTCGAAAAGGAGACAGCCATGAGCCCACTTCGGTCCCGGTTTTGCGAGTACATGATTCTGCGCGGGTTTTCTCCGCGCACCCACGAGTCCTATCTCCACGCGATGATCGAGCTGGCCCGGTATTATCGGCGCTCGCCCGATCAACTCTCGAACGAAGAGATCCAGGCGTTTCTCGTC
Organism: Kiritimatiellota bacterium; assembly: GCA_026398385.1. Taxonomy (GTDB): domain Bacteria; phylum Verrucomicrobiota; class Kiritimatiellia; order CAIQIC01; family CAIQIC01; genus CAIQIC01. The sequence goes on from JAPLSZ010000191.1 coordinate 452, forward strand.
CATGTCATCACTGTGCGCCGCCTGTCCTGGAGCACGGTCAACGTCTACTTCAGCGCGTACCGCTGTTTCTATGAAAAGGTCCTTCACTGGGACCGTGCCGACTTCCATATTCCCCCGCGTGGGCGCTCCCATCATCGGCCTTTTGTGCTCTCCCGCCAGGCGGTTAAACAGATCCTGCAAGCCCCCCGCAACCTCAAGCATCGGGCGCTGTTGGCAATGGTCTATGGCTCCGGCCTGCGCGTCAGCGAGGTCTGTTGCCTTCGCCCTCACCATATCGAAAGCTCCCCTGACCGCATGATGGTCCGCGTCGAGCAGGGCAAGGGCCATAAGGATCGCTACACGATCCTCTCCCAGGCGGCCCTCGACATCCTTCGCAACTACTGGCGGGCCTACCGCCCCGGCCCCTGGCTCTTCTTCGGTCGCGACAAGCTCCAGCCCCTGGACTCCGGCACTGCCCTGCATATCTATTACCAAGCCTGTAATCGCGCCGGGGTCAGTGAGGCGCACGGCATCCACTCGCTCCGGCATGCCTTTGCCACCCATCTGATGGAGAACGGTGTTCCGCTCTTCAGCATCAAGCGCTGGCTGGGCCACAGTGCGTTGGCCACCACGGCCGGCTATTGTCATGTGACCAGCGAACACCTGCACTCCGTGGTCAGTCCTTTGGACTGCCTGCCCAAGAGCTGATCATGAATACAGCCCACTTGCGGGTAGCGGACGTGTTTCGCGTCCACTGGCCGGAGTATCGCCGGACTTATCCTGTGGCCCGGCCCGTCGCCAAGGCCGTGCGCCACATCATGACGTGCCGCACGGCCGCACTCGGCGGCCATCTCTATTGCTGTGACGCCTGCGGGTCCGAGGTGCCGCTCTACAACTCCTGCCGGGACAAGCACTGCCCCACCTGCCAGACCACGCGCAAACAGCAGTGGGTTCAGGACCGCCGGTCCGAGCTTCTGCCCGTGCCTTACTTCCACGGCGTCTTCACGCTCCCGCACGACCTGCATCCGCTCATTGGCGCCGACCGCCGGTTGTTGCTCGACGAGCTCTTTGGCGCGGTCAACTGGGTCCTCCAAAACTTCGCCGCCGATCCCCAGTGGAAACTACAGGGCCAGCTCGGCTTTATCGCCGTGCTCCACACCTGGACACAGAAACTGCTCCTGCATTACCACCTCCACTGCCTGATTCCCGGCGGCGCCTGGAACGCCGAGGCCGGCGTCTGGCAGAGCGCTCACCGCCGCTACCTCTTCGGCAAGGACGCTCTCGCCAAGGCCTTCCAGTCCCGCTTCATCCGGCGGCTGAACGACCTCCGCCGCCGCTCCGCCGCCGCAGCCGTCTGGCCTACGACCGCGACGCCGCCGACCTGGCCACAGAGACCGGCTGGGCCGCGCTCATCGACCGACTCTGGAAGTGCCCATGGATCGTTTATCCGAAGGCTACCGTGGCTGGAGCCGAGCATGCGCTCGACTATCTCGCCCGCTACACCCACCGCGTTGCCATCTCCGACCACCGCATCCTGTTTCTGCAAGATGGACAGGTCACCTTCGCCTGGCGTGATCGCACCGATAAAAACCTACTCAAGACGATGACGCTCACTGCCGAGCAGTTCATGGCTCGCTTTCTGCTCCACATCCTGCCCGGCCGCTTCGCTAAAATCCGCTACTTCGGCTGGCTGGGCGCCCGGAACAAGCGCACAGCCCTGGCGGGCATCCGCGCTATGCTCGGCGCCGACCCGCCCGAAGCACCCCCGTCCGATGAGACGCCCGCCGAACGCATCCTGCGTCTGACCAGCATCGACGTCACCCGTTGCCCAATCTGCAAGACCGGGCACCTGACCTGCATGACCCCTTTGCCCCGCGCCCGGGATGGACCCACATGAACCTACGCCTCGTCATACCCATGCGACGCCCCAGCGACGGCGCAGTCCCGACCGTCTCCGCCGGGGTCTGCCCATATCCGGCAAATAGCTCCCGGCAACAGAACTGGAATGATCCGGAGATGAAGAAAAAGAAATCCGGAATGACACGCGAAGCATCGCCGTCACGTTATTCTCCACCTGATAACTACCATGCCCGATCCATCCCACCTATCTAAATTCCATAGCCAAAATAGTCATCCCCTCCGCGGCCTTGGCCCGGTATAGCGCCCGGCCCGAAGCGGCTCCGTCCAACGCCGTTTTATCCAGCATGCCGCTCGATTCGTGCTTGTATCGCCTCGGCCCCCGTTGTATACTCGCGGCACACTGGATAAAACGCTATTCGTTGGACTACAGAACAAAAGAAATAGAACCAAAAGGAGAAACAGCAAAAACAGCAACATGAATAACATTATGAACGGAACTGATGTATCCAACGCAATCATCGTACTCGATTACAGAATCATACAACTCGAACTTCTGACGAACCAATTGTTCGAAAAATTGCCTACCAATATGATT
>JAPLSZ010000094.1 GCA_026398385.1 Kiritimatiellota bacterium
ATGGCCGGCCAGGAACTGACCGATATTCATCACCATATCGATCTCTTGCGCCCCATCCTGTATCGCCTGTTTCGCTTCGAAAGCCTCTGTTTCCGCGCGGTTGCTGCCGTGTGGAAAACCAACCACGACCGACACCACCACGCTGGAACCCTTGAGCTCTTTCGCCGCCAGCGCCACATCGCACGGCCGCACGCACAGGCTCTTCACGCCACGCTTGATCGACATCTGTGCATGCTGGATAACATCCTGCTCCGTCTGCACCGGCTTCAAAACCGCATGATCAATAGTAGCCGCAACTTCCTTTACGGTATAGGTCTTCATCCTTCGTCTCTTTTTCCTCGCAACTCTGTATCGGCATTCAGTTGCGTTAATCTGCGGTTCGAAAATCTTTTCTGCGGCCCAACGCTGTGCCTGCGGCCCTGGTGTACGGCTCAGCCGGCCTAGTGCATTTCCCTGCCACCTGTAATATTAATCGCCTGGCCGGTCATGTAATCCGATCCTTCCGATCCCAGGAAACAGGCTACCGCAACAACATCCTTGATCGAGGCCAGTCGCTTCAGCGGCACCTTCTCCGAGAATTTCTTCACCACGTCCGCCCTCGGCAGATTCAGGTTCTGTATGTAGCCCGCCGACACATTGCGCCACACACCCGTGTTCTCGGTTATGCCGGGGCAGATGCAGTTGACATTGATCCTGTAATCCGCAAGCTCATACGCCAGCGACTGGGTCAGGCCTATGATCGCCGCCTTGGCCGCGGAATAATGGCTCATCAAAGCAGACCCGGTTTTGCCTGATTTAGAAGAAAAGTTGATGATTTTTCCGTACTTGTTCTGCTTCATCAGCGGTACCACATGCTTGATCAGCAGGAATGAACCGCGACAGTTCACCGCGAACATTTTATCCCATTCCTCAACCTTGAGATCTTCGACTTTCCCCTGCCCCACGATACCCGCCACATTGATAAGAATATCGATCTTGCCGTCGAAAGCCTTCTTCGCCGCATCGACAATCTCGATGACATCACCTTCTGCTGCAATGTCTCCAGCCAACCCCTGGCACGGTCCTGTCTTTTGAAGCTCCTTTACGGTCGCCTCGACCCCGGCTGGCGAAAGATCTGTGATGAAGACGCTGGCGCCGCCGGCACAGTAATCCGCAGCAATCCCCTTTCCCATGGCGCCAGCCGCGCCTGTCACAAGTGCTGTCTTCCCTTTGAAACTAAATTCCATTCTTGTCAACCTTTCCTTTTTTTCTTTCGCTTGCGTTCTTTCTTGTTTCTTTTTGCCGCGCCGCCTGGGTGCCGGACGTGTGGTGATGATAACCTGGCCGATGGGCCTGTTCAAACCCATAATCCAACTCTTTTCAGCCCGGAATACGCGCCGGAACGCGCCGGCGGCGTGTTTTTACGCTGCACGGAAAGGCCTGGACCTCCTCGGCGGCGGATTTTATGTTTATCTTCCAAGCATGGTTATGGCAAGGTACAGGCATGCCGACCCGGACAGAGACCTTCGTCACCCGCAGCCCGGCGGAAACCCGCCGGCTGGCGGCGGACCTGTTGCCGCGGCTCGCGCCCGGCGCCGTGCTGGCGCTGCACGGCGACCTCGGCGCCGGCAAAACCTGCTTCGTCCAGGGCCTGGCCGCCGCGCTGGGCGTGACGCAGCCGGTCTGCAGTCCCACGTTCACGCTGATCCACGAATACGCCGGCGCGCAGCCAATCTATCACGTGGACCTCTACCGCCTGCACGGCGCGGAAGATGCGCTCGGGCTGGGCCTCGAAGAGTACTTGCAGGGCCAGGGCCTCACGGTCATCGAATGGGCGGAGCGCGCGGCGGAAATCCTCCCGCCCGGCACGTGGCACATCACTTTTCGCGTCGGTGCGCAGATGGAGGAAAGATCCATCACCGTCGAGAGGGAGGAAGGTCCGTAGCGGCTGTCAGTCGTCAGTCGTTGGTTGTCCGTTGTCAGAAGACTTTTCTTAGTTATGTCGTTGTTCGATAATGATTAACATCAGCGAGAAAAGACGACTGACCATTGACAACCCACAACTGACCACGGACAACTGACAATATTTACGCAGAAAGCTGGTATCAGAATACATGATCACCCTTGCCCTGGAAATGTCCTCCGCGCAGAACGACCTGGCGGTGCTGGCCGATGACCGGCTCACCGCGCGGCAGACGTGGAGCGCCCGTGACTTTCATCACACGCAACTATTTGAACTGCTGCCGTTGCTCCTCCGAGACGCGGGGGTGGAACCGGCTGCGATTGACTTTTTCGCCGTCGGCCGCGGGCCCGGCTCCTTCTCCGGCTTGCGCGTGGCCATCACCGCCGCGCAGGCGCTGGCCCTGCCCGGCGGCCAGCCTGTGTTCGCCGTCAGCAGCGGCGCTGCGCTGGCGCAGCAGACCATCGCGGAGTCCCCAGCCCCGGCCATCGCCGTCATCGGTGATGCGCGGCGCGGCACAATCTGGCTCGGCCTCTTCGACGGCCCGACCGGTCACATGATTGACCCGGACGGTTGGACGGCTGTGCCGCTGAGTCAATGGGGCGCGCGACTGCCGGCCAACACGCGGGTCGTCAGCCCCGACTGGCACCGGCTCAGTGCGTTCTGGCCGGCCGCCCAAGCGTCGCACATCATCACGCCAACCTCCGACACTTATCCCACCGCCGAGGCTGTCGCCCGCCTGGCGCTCGCCCGCCATGCCCGCGGGGAAGCTTCCGAGCCGCTGACGCCGATCTACCTCCATCCCGCCGTGGCGGCTCCGCGCCCCGCTCCTTAAGATCGTTCCCGTCCAATCGGGATAGAGCTGTTGGCCGATTTCGAGAAGTGTGCCAGGCATGGGTTGCGTGAGTGGTAGGGAACAGAGAAGCGTCGTGCAGCGGGTCGCCCTGACCTGTCCTGAGCTCGTCGAAGGAGCCTCTCGAAGGACCGGCCTTTGACAAAGTTTTTACAATCATTTTGCTCCGCCATGACAACCCCCGCCGCGCTTTTTGTTCTACTGCGCACAGAAAAAGGACGCGTGTGCGTCCGCCGATGCGAAAAAAGAGTCAAGCGGAGGAAGTCAACATGAAGCAGAGTTTATGGATCATGGCGGGACTGGCCCTGGCGGCCGGCATCCTGCCGGCCGGCCGCGCCGCGGCCGCCCGGACCGAGAAGGTCACCTGCCGGGTGGAACTGGATCGCGGTATCCTGCCGGCGGGCGCCAGCCAGCGCGCCATCGTCAAGGTCTCGCTGGACGCGCCGGCCGTGCGCATCAAGACCGAGCGCACGCCGATCAATCTGGCCATCGTGCTGGACCGGTCGGGCTCCATGGGCAGCGACCGGAAGCTCGAAAAGGCCAAGGAGGCGGCCATCGAAGCGCTACGCCGGCTGAGCGAGCGGGACCGTTTCTCGCTGGTGATCTTTGACCACGAGGTCGAGACCATCGTGCCGCCGCAGAGCGCGTCGAACACGGAATGGATCGAGTCGCGCATCCGCGACATTCGTTCGCGGGGCAACACGGCGCTGTTCGGCGGCGTCAGCCAGGGCGCGGCGGAAATTCGCAAGCACCTCGACGGCCACTATGTGCACCGCATCCTGCTGCTCTCCGACGGCCAGGCCAACGTCGGCCCGCGGCAGCCGGAGGATCTCGGCCGCCTCGGCGCGGCGCTGCTGAAGGAGCACATCGCGGTGACAACGATCGGCGTGGGCACGGATTACAACGAGGATCTGATGACGCGGCTGGCGCAGCAGAGCGACGGCAACACCTACTTCGTGGAGTCCAGCGCCGACCTGCCGCGAATCTTCGCCGCGGAATTGGGCGATGTACTGAGCGTTTTCGCGCGGGAGGTGGTCCTGCAGATCGAGTTCGCCGACGGCGTCCGCCCCCTGCGGATCATCGGACGCGACGGGCGCCTGGGCGAGCGCACGGTGGAAATCCGGTTGAACCAGCTCTACGGCGGACAGGAAAAGTACGCGCTGGTGGAAGTCGAAGTGCCGGCCGGCCGGCCGAGCGCAACCCAGCCGGTGGCCACCGCGCGCTGCGCCTACGAGAATCTGCTCAGCCGCCACGCGGAGCACACCGAGGCGAGCGCCAGCGTGCGGTTCAGCGACCGCGCATACGAGGTCAAACGCTCGGTCAACGTCGCCGTGCAGCGGGATGTCGCCATCAACGCGCTGGCCGAGGCCAAGGACGAAGCCGTCCGGCTCTCGGATAAGGGCGATTACAAAGCGGCCGGCGGCAAGCTGCGCGCCGCGAGCATCGCCGTGAAGGCCCAAGTGACGGAATACGGCATCCGGGATGAGCGGCTGGAAAAGGAAATGGACGCCGCGGCTGCGGCAGCACCGAGCGTCGAAACGAGCGGATACGACAACGCCGGACGCCAGGCTACCGTCACCGGCAGCTCCCAGATGCGCAAGCAGCAGGCCAACCAATGACCCGG
>JAPLSZ010000198.1 GCA_026398385.1 Kiritimatiellota bacterium
AACTCTCCCGCAGGCACGCGGAGAAGCTCAAGGCGAATTGGGGATTCGATGGTCAGGCCATCCGGCAATAACGGGGCGGATGCGGGTTTTGCAGGTTGAGCCTTCGCTTTCAGGACGGCCGGTTGGGTCAGAGGGGGCTGGCTTTCAGCCGTGACCAACGCCGGCTGTGGGGTCGGCGCAGGGACGACCGGCTGTTCAGTTGCTTGATGCGCTCCTGACGGATCAAGCCTGCGAAGCAACTGCTGCAGCCCATCTTCATGTCGCCCGTTGAACGCCACGCACTGATAGGCATTCCACAGCGTCGGCGGCTTGCACGGCTGCACGTCAAGCGGGATGAAGCAGATCTCACCACTGACTTCCTGCTCGATGGCGCTGTTGGTTTCCATCGTCACCCACCGCGCCATGATGGCCGCCGGGGTCAGCGCCACCACGAAGACGCCGCTCTCCTCCAACCCGCGGTTGATCGCCTCGACCCACTTTTCGCCCGGCCGGATGCTCTCCGGCGCAATCCACGTCCGCCAGCCATGCGCTTGCAAATCGGCCGCCAACCGGTGCGCGAACTCCGCGTCCTCGTGCGCGTGGCTGATGAAGATCTGCCTGGGATCGCGTGCTCGCGGCGCGGGCGCGGGGCCGGTTTCCGCAACAACCGATCCGAATAGCCGCCGGTATTGCTCCGGCCGATCCTTTTGCAGCGCTGCGAGCAGGTTGGGAAGCGATTCACGACGAAGGCAATAGTCCAGCAGAAGCTCGATCATCCGCGCCTTCGTCATGCCCACGGTGAAGTTGTCGCGGACATCCCGAAAATAGTCGGCGCAGAGGGTCGTGATCTCTTCGTCGCTGTAGGCTCTTGTGAGATATTCGCGGATGTCGGCAGTGCTGGGAGTCGTCATGCGCTAACGGGGTCCTTTTCCGGCGTCAAGACCGGGCAACCAAGATGAACGCATTGTACCTTTTATGTGGCCGAATGCCAAAACCCTGTGAGCGGTGAATTGGCTGCCCAGAAACTTGCGACACCGGATGCTTCGCTGGATGTTCGCCGCAACGCAAGACACGGGACCAACCCGCTCAGCATGACAAGCGCAGGAGTTTCCCCTATCAAGAATGCCGCCGCACGGCGCTTGTCCGCGCCGCCCGCCGGTGATACAATCAGGCTCGAATCCGAGGTTCAGAAGGAGGTCTTTCATGCGAACCGATGGCCGCCGCACCGATCAACTGCGCCCCGTGCGCCTGGAACTGGGCTACACTCGCTATGCCGAAGGCTCGGTGCTGATCAGCCAGGGCAACACCGTTCTGCTCTGCAACGCCACCGTGGATGATCGCGTGCCGCCGTGGATGCTCCAACAGACCGGAGACCGCGGCTGGGTCACCGGCGAATACAGCATGTTGCCGCGCAGCACCCTCACCCGCAACCCACGCGAGACCACGCCCCAGCCGCGCACGCAGGAAATCCGCCGGCTGATCGGCCGCAGCCTGCGCGCGGCGGTGGCTCTTGACCGGCTGGGCCGGCGTCAGATCATCGTGGATTGCGACGTGCTTCAGGCTGACGGCGGCACGCGCACGGCCTCGGTGACGGGCGGCTACGTGGCCCTGGCGCTGGCGTTGCGCAAGCTGAACGCAGCCGGGCTGACGCCCCCGGAGGCGCTACTGTCCCCGGTGGCCGCGATCAGCGTGGGTGTGGTGGATGGCACGCCGGTGCTCGATCTGGATTACGCCGAGGATGTGCGGGCCGAGGTGGACATGAACGTAGTGATGAACGCGCAAGGCCGCTACGTGGAGATCCAGGGCACCTCCG
>JAPLSZ010000352.1 GCA_026398385.1 Kiritimatiellota bacterium
CGCCGCGGTCTCCGGGCGGACGAAGTACTGCATCTCCATCTGCTCGAACTCGCGCATCCGGAATACGAAGTTGCCGGGGCTGATCTCGTTGCGGAACGCCTTGCCGATCTGCGCAATGCCGAACGGGACCTTTAGTCGCGAGCAGGCCAGCACGTTGTTGTACTGCGCAAAGATGCCCTGCGCCGTTTCCGGCCGCAGGTAGGCCACCGTAGAGGTGTCCTCCTGGGGACCGACGAAGGTCTTGAACATCAGGTTGAACGCGCGCGGCGCGGTGATGTCCTTGGAACCGCACGCCGGACACTGGGCGCCTTCCGGCAACCGGGGCTTCTTGTTCTCGTCCGTTTCCAGCTTGAGCCCCAGCTCTTCGCAGAGCTGGTCGGCGCGGTAACGCTTCTTGCACGCCCGGCAGTCCACCATCGGGTCGGTGAAGCCCTCGAGGTGGCCCGAGGCCTCCCAGGTCCGCGGATGCTGGATGATCGAGGTATCCAGGCCGACCACGTCGTCGCGCTCGCGGACCATGGCCCGCCACCAGGCGTCCTTGATGTTGCGCTTGAGCTCCGCGCCCAGCGGCCCGTAATCCCAGAAGCCGTTCAGGCCGCCATAAATTTCCGAGGCTTGGAAGATGAATCCGCGCCGCTTGCACAGGGAAGCCAGCGCTTCCAGTTTGTTGCTGGGCTGTTTTTCGCTCATGGCGGGCGCATCCTGCAAGAGCGGCGGCCGCGGGTCAAGTTCCTTTTCCGCCGGGGCCGACGCAGTTACAGTTCAGCAGGGAAAAGCCCTTGGACAGTTGTAGCCCAAAGATTCACCACGATGGACACGCAGCACACGAAGGGATCGGAATGTTAGCCACGGAACAACACGGATTTTCACGGAGGAAGGCCCGTGCGGCACAAAGATCTAAGACGGAAGAATGTTTCGCGCCAAGGCTCCAAGTCGCCAAGCCCGGACTTCGGCTTGGAGCAGCGGTTGCTTTGGCCGTGGCGCTCCCGCCCAAAGAGCTGGGCATCAGGCGCGCCGCGCGGCGTCGTGTGCGCGGATCTTTTCCGCGACGGCCGGTCCGGCCTCGTCGTAGATCTGGCGGATGTTTTCGTCCGTGAATTCGTACACGCGATCCGCGAAGGTCGTCGTCGCCAGCCGGTCGAACAGCCGTTGCCGGGCCGGGGCGAGGTCCTTGCCGTAGATGTGGTAGGAGTCCGCCTGCCAGTTCAGCCGGCCGAGTTCCACCCGGCGCCCGGTGCGCCGCCCGACCTCGGCGGCGATGACGTCGCGGTTGAAGAGGACGAAGCCAAACAGGTTCATGAAGCTCGCGCCCCAGGCGTCATTGCTGCGGAAGCGCACGTTGCAGTTCAGCCAGCCCGTGCCGGTGTCGTCGTCCAGGATCCGGTACCAGAGCGACTGCAGGCAGGGCGGATCGTAGCAGTCGAGGTCCACGTTGGGCATCCACGTGATCATCTGCGCCTGCCGCGTGTGCGGCTGGGCGGCTAGCTTGGCGATGACTTTCTCGACCTGGTCGATTCGGAACGGCCCGGCCGCCTCCGAGCGGCCGTCGCGTTTTTCGCGCCAGGCGCCGTAGGCCGCCAGCCGTCCGTGGTAGGTGTATTCCCAACGCGTGTCCGCCGGGTCGTTCAGGGTCTTGACCCAGTGGTCCTTCGCGCCCTGCACTTCCATCACGTACTCCCGCAAGTCCTCGATGCCGCCGGGGAAAGCCTTGTGGATCATCGGCTCGGCCAGCGGCTCCAGCACCGTGATGTTCATGGTGGCATCGAGGCTGGGCGGATCGCCCGGCTTGTCGTACTGCGTCGAGAACGGGATGCCGCCCCGGTACAGCGTCACCAGCGCCTGCTCGTAAGCCTCGGCGAGGGATTTTTCGCAGACATGCAGCACCGGGATGTTTTTCATAGTGTTCTCCAAAATGCCACCGGCGCGTCTTGTTTCAATCCGGGGCGGGCGCAGGCGCGGGCGCGTCGCGGAACTGGAGATCATAGAGGCGCTGGTAGGTGCCGCCGCGGGCGAGCAATTCCTGGTGTGCGCCGGTTTCGACGATGCGGCCGGCGTCGAGCACGATGATCCGGTCGGCATGCATGATGGTCGAGAGCCGGTGCGCGATGGCCAGCACGGTGCGGTGCGCCATGAGCTCGTCCAACGCCGCCTGGACCGCGCGTTCGGATTCGGTGTCCAGCGCGCTGGTGGCCTCGTCGAGGATCAGAATCGGCGGATTGCGCAGAATGGCGCGGGCGATGGCCAGCCGCTGGCGCTGGCCGCCGGAGAGGCGGACGCCGCGCTCGCCGATGATGGTGTCGTAGCCCTCGGGCATCTCGGTGATGAAGTCGTGGGCGTGGGCGCGCCGCGCGGCCGCGACGATCGCGGCGCGGTCCGCGTTGGCCGTGCCGTAGGCGATGTTGTTGGCCACCGTGTCGTTGAACAGGATCGGTCGTTGAGCAGGATGCGGCCGCTCGTCACGTCATAGAAACGCGGCACGAGGCTGACCAGCGTGGACTTGCCGGCGCCGCTGCTGCCGACAAAGGCGTAGCACTGTCCGGCGCCCACCGCCAAGCTGATGTCCCGCAGCACCGGTTCGTGGGGGTCATAGGCGAAGCCGACGTTCTCGAAGGCGATGCGGCGCACCGGTTCGTCGAACACGCGGGCCTGCGCGCGGTCGGTGACGCCGATGGGCGTATCGAGCAGTTCGAAGATGCGGTCGGCGGCGGCGGAGCTTTGCTGGATGGCGAGGTGCAACTTGCTCAATTTCTTGATCGGCTGGTACATGATGAGCATCGCGAGCGCGAAGGCGAAGAGATCGGCGCCCGGCATGTGGGTCCACTGCTTGTAGAACAAAACCAGGGAGAGGCCGACGACCGAGAGGAAGACGATGATCGGATCGATCGCGGCGTTGGCGCGCGTGACCTTCATGGCGCGCGAGAAAGTGGCCTGGGCTTCCTCGCCAAAGCGGCGGTGCTCATACGCCTCCATGCCGAAGGCCTTGACGATGCGCATGCCGCTCAGGGCTTCCTGCAAAATCGCGGCGAGGTTCGCCAGGCGCGCCTGCCCCTCGCGCGCGGCGCGGCGGACCTTGCGGCCGAAGTAGGCCACCGGCAGGATGCAGACCGGAAACAGCACCAGGCTGATCAACGCCAGCTTCCAGTTGAGGTACAGGATGTAGCCGACCGCGCCGAGCAGCACGAAGGGCTCGCGAATCAGATCGCCAATGAAGGTGCTCACCGCGCTCTCGATCATCATCGTATCGTTGGTGATGCGGCTCATCAGTTCGCCGCTGCGGCTGCGGGTGAAATAGCCCATCGAGAGTTGGAGCGTGTGCGCGAAAAGCTTCTCGCGCAGGTCGCGCACGACGCGCTTGCCGACCCATTCGATCAGGTAGCGGCTGGCGAAGTCGCCCACGCCGCGCAGCGCGGCGAGCACGGGCAGCAGCAGCGCGACGAGCAGGAGGTAATTCCAGGGCAGGTCTTGCTTATCGAAAAAGTTGCTGAAGTTCTTCTGGATCACCGGCAGGAGGCCCGTCGTCGAGCCGCCGAACAGGATGCCGAAAAACGTGCCCAGCAGCAGCCGCGGAACGTAGGGTTTCGCATAGCTGAACAGACGCAGCCACACCGCGCGCTGGGCGGCAGCAGGTTGCAGGGTCGGATTCATGGTTTATCCGGCTTCCCGGCCTGCGCTGTCTGAGACTGAAGGCGCTTCAGGAAGTCCGCGTCCTGCAAATCCTGCGGACGGCCGGCGCGCACTTTGGAGGCCAGCAAGTCAGCCAAACCAAGGCACAGCACGGGCGTGCCGTTTTCCGTATGATGCACGGCCGCGCGGCGCGCGGCCTCGTCGAAGGGCGGCAAGCCGGGTGCGCCGAGATGAAATTGAATCACGCCCCAGCGGGTTTGATAGGTTTGAATGACGTTCTGGCCGCGCACGCCGAGCGTTGCCAGCGGATAATCCAGTTCGTCCCCCAGCGCGGCTTCAATGCGCCGCAAGTTGTCCGCGTCGCGCGGTGGTATGAAGAAATCCCAGTCCAGCGAGAAGCGCGGCAAGCCCGCCAGGCGGACGGCCTGCCCGCCAATCAACAGGTAACGCACGCCTTGCGCGCGGAAACGCTGGATCACTTCGTCCATTGCGCGCCTCCCCGGTCGGCCAGTTCGTTCAACAGGCGCTGTTTCCACCGATTCATGGCGGCCTGGGAGTTGAATCTCTTGTGGCCAAAATGCGGCAGGTTGGCTACGCGCGGCAATGGTGCCACGCGCGGCGCCGCCGCCCAGAAATCCAGCTTGGCCTGCGCGTCATCCGTTTTTTTCATGAAACCTGCTCCCGGCAGCGGGCGCAGACTAACACAGATCGGGTTCCGTGTCCTGCGGTGTTTCACGGGTGCGCCAGCGCCTCCAGGTAACGCTGCGCCTCGAGCGCGGCCATGCAGCCCGAGCCGGCGGCGGTGGTGGCCTGGCGGTAAACCGCGTCCTGCACGTCGCCGGCCGCAAACACGCCGGGCCGGCTGGTTTGCGTGTTCGTCGCGCGGATATAGCCGGCGGCGTCCACCTCCACCTGCCCTTGGAAAGGCGCGGTGTTCGGCTGATGGCCGATGGCGACAAACAGCCCTTTGACATCCAGTGTGCTGACCGCGCCGGTCCGGACATCCTTCAGCCGCAGGCCGGTGACATCGTTCCGCGCCACATCGAGCACCTCTTCGATCACGGTGTTCCAGCGTATCTCGATTTTCGGGTGCCGCAGCGCCCGCTCGGCCATGATCTTGGAAGCGCGCAGCCGGTCGCGGCGGTGGAGCACCGTGACCTTGGAGGCAAAGCGCGTGAGAAACAGCGCCTCTTCCATGGCCGTGTCGCCGCCGCCGGCGACCGCGATGGGCACGTTGCGGAAAAAAGCGCCGTCGCACGTGGCACAGGCGGATACGCCGTGGCCGATAAGTTTCTGTTCCGAGGCCAGGCCCAGGTATTTCGCCGTCGCGCCGGTGGCGATGATCAGCGTCTCGGCCGCCAGCGTCTGGCCGCCGCCCACCGTCAGTTTGAATGGACGGCCGCTGAGATCGGAGGACAGCACCACATCCGACAGAAAACGCGCGCCAAAGCGCGTGGCCTGCTGGCGCATCTGGCCCATCAATTCCGGGCCGCTGATGCCGGCCGGAAAGCCGGGGAAATTCTCCACATCGGTCGTGATGGTTAATTGCCCGCCGGGCTGGAGACCCTCGATGACCAGCGGCGCCAAATCGGCCCGTGCGGCGTAAATCGCCGCCGTGTACCCCCGCCGCGCCCGCGCCCACAATGATCAACTTTTCCATGATTTTTCTTTCCAAACCGCGCCGATTCCGGTTCTCTTGACGGCGTGGCCGGCCGCCGACAGCCGCTACTGTCCACGGATGGCGCCGTTTTGGAAAGCAAAAAAAGGAAGGGTACCGCCATGGACTTGCTGCAGGACATGTTCGAAAAACAGGCCGAGCTCAACCGCCGCATCGGCGTGGACACCGTCGCGCTGCCGGAGGCGGACCAGCCCCGGTGGATTCTCAACTACTGCCGCGCCATGTCCCAGGAGGTCGCCGAGCTCACCGACAGCGTGCCTTGGAAGTGGTGGGCGAAATACCAGGCCTACAACAAGCAGAACGCCCGCGTCGAAATCGTGGACTTGTTCCATTTTCTCATTTCGCTCGCGCAGGTCGCCGGCCTGACCGCCGCGGACGTCCACCGCCTCTATATGGAAAACGGGCGACGACAAGCATATCGGCGTCTAGCCGCCGGACGGAAAATTTGGGAAAAGCAACGGCGGCACGCGGTTGCGGAGCGGGGGGCTACTACTGACCTTTCGGTTTCTTGCCCCAAACCTCAAGTTCCTTGGCGATCTCCACGTCGGCCGTCTTGTCCTTCAGATAACGTTTGAGCAAGACCGCGAGCTTGTCCACCTTCTGCGACAAAGAGCCCACCTCCCACTTCAAATAAACGACCCACAGCAAAAGAACGCCCGCAGCCGTGCACAGCATGAATTCATTCATGGTTGCTCCTTAACGCCCCCAGTTCCCTGCCGGTTGGCCCAGCATCGCTTCTCAAACTTGAAAACCATGGTTGACCACGAAGCGCAGGGCCAGCCGCCGCTCCCGCCGCCACGGCAGGCGTCGCCCTTGCGCAAACACGCTAACCATGCGCATCAACTTAGCTTCTTCCGCCGCAACCTGCAATCCGTTTCGCGCGGCACGGTAGCTTGGCATCATTCCTGCTTGTAGACAAATAGATTCATGCGAGGGGACAACAAAAAATGAAACGTGTGCTGATTTGTGACGATGATTGGCTCATCGGCCGTCTTTTCACCAGGTTTTTTGAGATCGCCGGCTACGAAACAGACCTGGCGCTGGGCGGATACGAGGCCATGCAGCGTTGTGCGCAACACCGCCCCGACGTGGTGGTGACCGACATCCTCATGCCCGAGGGGGATGGTTTTGAACTGATCCATCACCTGCGGCAAAACCTTCCCGGCGTGCCCATCATTGCCATGACGGGGTCGCCGGATGAGCGCCTTTTCCAGGAGGCCGAACGGCTCGGCGTCCAGCGTCAGTTGCGCAAGCCTTTTGCCATGCGCCAATTGCTGCAGGCCGTGCAAGAAGAGCTGTCCCCGGAACAGGCTGGCGACACAGCGGCTGTCGCCGCGCCGCTGGTGGCATGACCCGGCCCAGGGTGGGCTGAGTGCGGCTCACGGCGCGGTCTGATCGCGCAGGAACACCGGCCCGTACTGCTCGAGCAGCGCGGCGTTGTTCTTCCAGCCGTCGGTCAGGCTGAGGTCGGCCAGCACCGCGCCCGGGGCGAACGCCAGCCGCAGCGTATGGGCGTCGGCAGCCAGCAGGCGCAACACCCGGCCGTCGTTCAACTGGTAGCGCGCAAGGTCGCCAGGCTCGAACGTTTTCGACTCCAGCAGGCGCGGCTGCAGTTCGCCCCAGAACCGCGCCAGGGCAAACACGCCATAGTGGAACCGGGTGAACGGCCGGGCGGGCGCGCGCGGCGGCAGGCGCGTTGGCCCGCAACGCCGCCGCCAGGGCGGCCGCATCTGCGACGGACGGGGTGCTCAGGCCGCGTGCGAAAATGCCCCCGGCCGCCGGCCCGCCGCCCTGAAAATCCACCAGCGGCAAAGCAGCTTCCGACGCCTCGCCGGCCACGCCCAGTGCTACCCGGGTCAAACCGTTTTGATCGAGCGTCAGGCGCAGGCGCTTGAAGATATCCCGTTGCGCGCCGAGCGCAGCGGGTGGCGCAAAGTCCAGCAGCACGGCGTCGGCGGTGGTCGCGCGCACCGCCGCCAATGCGGCGCCGACATAAGCACTGCCGGCCTGGCTGCCAGCCGTGGTCTTGGTCGCCGCCAGCGACCACGGCGGCAGGCGCAGTGCGACATGCTAACCAGCGCGCCGCACCGGGCCGGCCATCTGCGCGAAATACGGGTCCGGCGCGCCGCCCGCGGCCGCCCACTCGCGCACCACAAACAGCAGCTTTTCCGGATCCACGACACGCTGCAGATTGTCGAGCCACGCGCGATGGATGGCCATGCTCTGGTCCCACGTCATGTCGTTATTCGTCATCTGCCGGCACCACGGCGGGTCGGCCACGACGCAGGCCACCTGCTGCGCCCAGCCGGTGGGCCGCTGGTCAGCCGGCTTGACGTCCTGCGCGCTGGCGAGGTAATCATGCCAGTGCTGCGCGCCCCAGTTCGCCTCGCCGATATATTGGCGCATCAGCCAGCGCGCCGGGTTCTGGTCCGCCGCCAGACCGCCCGACTGCCACGTCAGCGTCGTGGTCGCGCGCCCGTCCTTGCGCTCCAGCATGACCGACCGTTCCAGCGCGGGATCGTCCAGTAGAATGAGCAACCCCCCGGTCCGGCCCTGCAGCAGCACGTATCGCTGCCCCTGCACCCCTGGGTCGGCATGCACCAACCGGGCCTGATCGCGCGCGACGCGCAGGGACCAGCCCGCCGCGCCCGCCTGGGTCAGAGCGGCGGCGCTTTCGTCATATTTCAGGAATTCGCTCCCATGGGCCCCGGTCACGGGTGCGCCGGCGCCGAAGCGAAGCTCCTCGTCGGTCAGCTTGTTCTTCCAGCGCGTCAGCCAGCCATCGCGAAATTCCAGCTCCAGTTGCGCCGTGCCGACGAGCTGCGGGGCGCCGGCGCGCGCCGTGCCGCCCAGCGCCAGGATCAGGCCGGCGCCGCAAAAACATGCCGCGGCCTTGGCGATCCTGCGCAGCTCCGGCTTTTCAACTTGTCGGTTCACGTTCAACTCAACTTCAGTTGGATCAGCGGCAGTATAGCCGCGCCCGCCCCCGATGCAACGCGGGAGGCGCGCTGCGAGACCCTGACAGCTTGAATTCATGCTGTGGCATAACC
>JAPLSZ010000255.1:0-2393 GCA_026398385.1 Kiritimatiellota bacterium
GCATCGCGCCGCGCGAAATCATCGAGCGCCTGGCGCTGATCGCCGGCAAGGAAGACATCGCCATCGAGCCGGATGCGCTGCTCGCCATCGCCCGCGGCGCGGAGGGCGGCCTGCGCGACGCGACCGGCGCGCTCGATCAATTGGTCTCCTTCCGCGGAAAGAAAATCGCCGAAGCCGACGTGCTCGCCGTCTTCGGCCTGGTCGCCCGGCAGACGCTGGAAGCCCTGGCCCAGGCGCTGATCCAAGGCGACGTCGCCGCCGCAATCCGCGTGGTGGCCGAACTCGATGCCCACGGTAAGGACCTCCAGCGTGTGGTGGTCGAGCTGCTGGGGCATTTCCGCGACCTGCTGATCTGCCGTTATTCCGGCGAAGGCGCCGTGCTGTCCGAGCTCACCGGCGAACAGAGCCAGCGCCTGCGCGAGCAGGCGGCCGGCCTGGATCCCGACCGCATGCTGCGGATCGTCGAACTGCTCACCGAGACCGACAGCCGCCTGCGCTATGCGCTCAGCCGCCGCACGCTGCTGGAAATCGCGCTGGTCCGCTGCTGCCGGGCCGCGCAGATCGCCTCCCTCGACGAAATCCTCCGCGCCATCCAGCAGGCCCGCGCCGACCTCGGCGGCGACGTGGCGTCCGCTGTGCCCAGCGCCCACCCGCCGCCGCCCGCCGCGGGCCCGGCGGCGCCAACAACGGTGGCCGAGCCGGCGGCGCGCTACACGGCCGCGCCGCCGCCCGCCGCGGCGGCCCCCCAGCCCGGCGCGGCGCGGGACGAAGTGGCGCTGCTGACGCAGCAGTGGCCCCAGCTCATCGAGCGGATCGGCCACGTCGTCATGATGGCGAAGAAATATCTCATGGATGCCAAGCCGCTGCGCGTGGACCACAACCGCGTGGTCATCGGCTTCGACCCCGAATTCGCGCAGGATCTGGAAAGCGTCCACGCGTCGCGCGCGCAGAAGGCCGTGCAGCGGGCGGTGTCCGACGCGCTGCGCCGCGACGTGGTGGTCGAATTCACCGTGCTGGCGGCCGCCGGCGCGATGCCCTGCGACCGGAAGGCGGACACCGCCGCCGGACCGGCGGCCAAGTCCGGCCCGACCGCGGCCAAGGGCAAGAAGGAATGGGAGCAGCATCCGGCGGTCAACAAGGTGCTGGAAATGTTCAACGGCGACATCAGCGACATTCGCGGATGAGGCCGCGCGCGTACCGGGTTTGATGGGAACAAAAGCGGGAGAACCTAGAGCATGCCCAACTTCATGAAGATGATGAAACAGGCCGCTTCCATGCAGAAGGAGATGGAGCGGGTGCAAGGCGAACTGGCGCAGAAGACCGTCGAGTTTTCCAGCGGGGGCGGCATGGTCAGGGCCACCGCGCGCGGCGACGGGTCCCTCGCCGGCCTCCGGATTGACCCGCAAGTGGTGAACCCGGCGGAGGTCGAGATGCTCGAAGATTTGGTCACCGCCGCCGTGGAGGGCGCGCTGCGGGCCGCCAAGGAGCTGGCCGCGCAGGAACTCGGCCAGGTCACCGCCGGCCTCGGCCTCCCGGGACTGGGCTGATTGCTTTATGAGCCGGATGGAGCCGCTGGAAAAACTCATCGTGGCGCTGGGCCGTCTGCCGGGCGTGGGCCGGCGCACGGCGGAGCGGATGGCCGTGCGGCTGGCGCGCGACAGCGGCGGGCTGTCCCGGGAGCTCGGCGCGGCGCTGGCCGACGTCGCCGGGCGCGTCGGCATTTGTGCGCAATGCGGCGACCTGACGCTCCTCGATGCCAATCCCTGCGCGCGATGCACGAGTCCGCGGCGCGACGGCCATGCGCTGTGCGTGGTCGAGGACCCGGCGGATATCGAAAAAATCGAGTCCTCCGGTGCGTTCCAGGGGCGGTATCATGCCTTGTTGGGCCGGCTTTCGCCGATGAAGGGCGAAGGCGTGGCCCAGCTCCGCCTGGAGGCGTTGCTGCAACGAATCGCCGCGGAAGGCATCACCGAAGTCATTTTGGCCTTGAGCCCGGACGTCGAGGGCGATTCCACGGCGGCCTTTATTCACCATGCGCTGGCCGGCCAGTCCGTGCGCGTGACGCGGCTGGCGCTGGGCATCCCCGCCGGCAGCGCGATCGCCTACGCCGACCCGCTCACGCTGGCGCGGGCGCTGCAGGGCCGGCAGAAGATGTGACTTGACTTGGCCCCGGCGGGCCGTAGAGTTTCCGCGTCCGACGCCATTCCGACGTAGCTCAATGGTAGAGCGGGTGACTGTTAATCACTAGGTTACAGGTTCGAGTCCTGTCGTCGGAGCCACTCGACGCGCCGCCTCGCTGCGGCTTGCTCGTGGCCTGCGGCCGTTTTCCGCTTTGTAGATCTCATGAGCCGCCGCCCGGCGGCCCCGAGCGAAGTCGAGGGGCTCGTGGCCTG